>NZ_CAMTTE010000001.1:2330068-2643852 GCF_947077775.1 Salinibacter pepae | reverse complement strand
TGTCCTGGATCCCTGTCCTCGTTCGGAGAAGACCAGCACATTTCGGGCATACGTCCCAAACTGCCACGACTGATCTGTGCGCTGGAGCCGGGTGTTTTCATTTGTTGCGAAGAACTGGCCGCGCTGAAGCCAGGCGCCGTCGCCCCCGTCGGGGGCCGCGGTGAATCGGGCCGTGCGCCACGCCTCCGCGTCGCCCCCGGCCAGCCGGGCGCGCCAGTAGTAGGTCGTGCCGGCAGCCAGGCCGGAGGGCGCCCACGTGCCGCGCAGCCCGTCCACCGCCCGCCTTGCCGCCCGCCGGGCCGGCGACGAGAAGTCGGGCACCGTATCGAGCTGGAGCACAACCGTCTCCCGATCGGTCGCCGGGCCGGAGACGACAACCTCCAGCGACGGCTGCTCGGGATCCACCGTCCCGTAATCGCTTGGGGCGAGGAGCGAGACGCCCGCGTCGAACACCACCTGGCTCCGTTCGGCCGTGTTGTTCGTTTCGTTGGCCTCCTCGTACTCGTTCGTCGGGTCGGCCGTAACGCGGAACGTATTGGTTCCGACGGCCCGCTCGTCCAGAGAGTCCGAGAACGACAGCGTCCGCTCAAGCGCAAACCGATCGAGGCGACGCGTGCGCCGGGTCGTGCGTCCGTCCGGCTGTTCCCAGGTCAGCCGGGTGCTGACGCTGTCGTCGGGAATGAGCCCGCGGTTCTGCACCCGGACCGTGGTGGTGAGCTCGTCGGCGGGCACCGGGGCCGTGGGCTCCGTCGCGATCAGGTCGGGCGAGACGTGCAGGTCGGGCTTGGCAGGCAGGGCGAGGGTCGTGGCCGGGTCGCCGATCAGTCCGTACTGCAGGAGGTGCTTCACGTAGAAGTCGCTGCTCCCGAAGTCGGCGTCAATCTCCGCCTTCGCCGCGCGAATGGCCTCCCCGAGCACGCGCATCGTGTCGACGAAGACGCGCTGCACGAGGGCGTCGTTGAGGCGGGCCGAGGGCACGAGGTTGCCCAGGGCCGACTCGCCAAAGTGGGCGATGCCGCCGTTCAGGGCCCCGTCGCGCGGGGTGCCGTCGGGCCGCACGGCCCCCACGACGAGCTGCTCGCCCAGGGACGGCGCGCTTTTTTCCTCAAACCGCCCGCCCGCAAACGACCCGGTGCGGCAGCCGAGGGAGACGACGACGGGCAGCCGGCCGGCATTGTCGAACTCGGCGGGCGGGTCCGTCACGATTTCCCAGGTCTGGGCCCCCGAGTGGCCGAAGTAGTTGAGCCACCCGGCCCCCCGCTCCAAATCGACGGCCAGGGAGTCCTGAAAGCTGGCGTCGAGGGGATCGTTGACGTTCTTGTAGTACCGGAGCGTGTCCGCCCCGGTGTGGACGGGCCCCGTGTAGCTCCGGTTTTCCGGGTCGGCAACGGTGTCCGACGCGATTTCCCCCCACCAGTCAGAATATTTCTGCAGCCGATCCTGCTCGCGTTCGGTGGTCCCCCCCGCGAGGAGGAGCATCCGCTTTTGCCACCGCTGCAGGGGCGCCGCCTCGTAGGTCTGGAGCTTGTCCACGAAGAGCTCGCCCTGCGCCACCGAGCGCACCGGGATGCGCCCCACGGCGAGGAGCTCCGACCAGTCGTCGGGCCCGTCGCTCTGCATCGCAAACCAGCCGTCCGAGGGCGCGTAGCCAAACGAGGGGACGCTCCACTCCGGGTAGAGCGTGCCGACCGAGCCGTCGCGGATCGGGTACTGGGCATCGGCGAAGATGGAAAGGAACTCGGGCGCGGTGGGCCACGCCTGCGTCGACCGCACGAAGCGCCGAATGGCGATGGGGGTGGGCCGGCCGTAGTCGAACTCGTCGAAGATGTCCTGCACGAGGGCCACCTCCACCTCATAGCCGTCGTGCGAGCGGCGGTAGTCGGCCAACTGCTGGGCGGCGGGGAGCAGCGCCTCGGTCGTGAGGAGCAGGTAGTCGGCCGCGTGGGCGTCGGGGTCCGACCAGTTGCTGGGGGCGTCCGACTGGATGGCGGCGGGCGCCTTGTAGCCGTCCGCCCCCACCGCCCAGTGGGGCGCTCGGGCCGTCGACGGATTCGCCCGTACGAACGCGGTGTTCCCCTCCACGGGCGCCGCGTACCGGCGGGCACCGGCGGGGCTGTACACGTGGACCGTGTCCCCCGAATGGCCCGTCAGGGCGACGGTCCGGGCATCGGCCGTGGGGGGCACGAAGCGCTGCGCATCGTCGGCCCGGGCCGCGAGCGTCCGCGTGTAGGCCGCCTCCGCCCAGTCGAACAGCACGACGTTGGGCGTGCTCGACGGGTCGGGGCAGTCGAGATCGCCCGAGAAGCCGTCGTTGTAGGAGGTGAGCCGCAGCTCCAGCCCCCCGTCGGGAATGCGGTCCTGCGCGACGGACGCCTCGATCGTCCGCCGGGCGAGGTTCTTCCATTCCACGGTCGCGATCGACTCGAAGGCGCGCGAGCCGCCCGGCTGCCGGAGCCGCCCCTCCACCTCGACGCGATGGCACGAGCTGGACGCGCCGTCCACTCGAAGACGCAGGTCGAGCGACGCGCCCGTGCCCGCCCGCCGCCCCACCGGCAGGGCATAGGTGGCCGAACGGGGCGACGTGTCGTTGTGCCGAAACTGGCGCCAGTAGTACCCCTCCGACTCGGTGTAGAGGGGATTGCCCGTGCTGCCCGGGCGCCCAAAGTAGTACGTCTCGTCCCGCTCGATGCGCGCCGTGTCGCGGAGGGCCGTCGTCGTGGGGGACGCGCCCGGCGACGCCTCCGCGTACCGACGCCCCTCCTTCCCGCCCCACGTCATCCAGTAGTGGGTCGTGTCGCTGTAGAGGCTGCGGTAGGCGCTGCTCTGCGCCGCGGCGTCTCCGTCGTAGGCCCAAAGCTCATCCGTGCCCCGATTTCGATGGCCCACGAACGTGATTGTGTCCGAGGGATCAAGGGTCCCGTCCGCCGCCCCTTCAACCTGGATCGGAATCTCCTCCCCGTTTTCGAGGAGCCGGATGGTCCCCGGAGAAATGTCGGCCAGCCTCGTCCCGTCCGGGAGGGCCCCCTCCAGCGCCTCCGCCGGGACGCGGTACACCCCGTCGGTGGTAACGCCAATCTGGAGATGGGGGGCTCCGGGGTCGTACCACCCCGGATCAAAGCCATCGCCCACCTGCCCGACCGCCCCCACGGGGGCCAGAAGCAAGAGTCCCCCGACCACCGCCCCCCACAAAGTAATACGAAGGTCGACCATGACAGAAGCAGAAGAGGAGCGGAACCGCCCCGATTAGGCAGCACAGGCGCGGCGGTAGAATGCGTGCGTGCGCCGGACGAAGGGCGCCGGCCCGTAGTGGTTCACCGCATGTGCCCGGATGCGCCCGGCATCGTGTGCGCCCGACCGCATCCGCATCGAGCGGAGGGCGCCGGCGAGGGCGGCCGGCGCGTCAGGGGGAACGAGGCGCCCCGTTTCCGTCGTCACGATGTCTTCGGGCCCTCCAGACCGGGTCGCAACAACGGGCAGCCCCGTCGCCATCGCCTCCACGAGCGCCACGCCGAAGGTCTCGTGCCGGCTTGGCAGCACGAAGGCGTGGGCGTCCCAGAGTGCCCTCCGCACGCCCGAGCGGCCCTGTCGTCCCCGAAAAGCAACGCGGTCTGCAACGCCGAGCCTGCGCGCCCGCGCCTCCAGCGCCGCCCGCCGCGGCCCCTCGCCCACGATGGTGAGGGAGGCTCCGTTCGAGGCCCCGAAGGCCTGCGCGAAGGCCTCGAGCAGTCCGCCTATGTCTTTTCGCGGATTGAGCCCCGCGACCGTCACGAATCGGAACGGCGGGCTCGACGGACGCCCCTCGGGGGGCCGCGTGAAGAACGAGGCACGGACCGGATTCGGATGGATCGCCACGTTCTGAGACTCGATGCCGTCTCGGGCCGTGAGGGCCTCTTTGAGGCCTGTACTGACGGCCGCGAGGCCCCTCGCGTGGCGGAGTCCCCGGTCCACGAGCGGCCGACGCCACGGCAGAATGCTTCCCCGCTGGAAGCCGCTAAAGTGCTCGGTCAGCACGTACGGCACCCCGAGCGCATCGCTCATCCGGGCTGCAGCCGCACCGGCCCACCGGGCGCTGTGGGCGTGAATCACGTCCGGAACCCCGCGCCGCTCCACGTACCTGCGCGCGAGCCGCACGGCGCTGCGGATCCGGCACCGCAGGCCGGGCGGGAAACGCCACCATACGTTCCACCCGTACCGGCGGAGGGTCGGAATCCCGTGGTCCGTCGTCCATTCCGTCTGGCAGTGCTTGCGCCGGAGCGTGGTCGCCGCACATCGACGCAGGCTTTGGTGCTCCGGGTAGACCACCCCCACGTTCATTCCACGAGACTGCAGGCAACGGGCCTGCTCCGCAAAGTAAATCCCGTTCAGGGGCGCCTCCGTGGTGGGGTACCAGGACGGAACCACGAGGACGTGCATGAGGATTGGGCGGTCCGTTACAGATCCCTCCATGTGGACGAGCGATGAAATTACACGCTGCCCTCTTCGGTGTTCGGATCGCCCTCTGGCGCTCGGTCTCCTCAACAAAAGCCCACGGGGCTCAATTCAGGGCGGCGGGAGCCCCGCTGAACCTTCCCGAACGCTCGCATTTACAAGGGAGCACTGCCTCAAGCGAGGCGGTGCCCTCGTACGCTCCCCCCACGCACCGGGCCTCGACTGTGCTTCCCGAACGGATTCCCATCCCCGAGTCCCTTCACTCCATCGAGACCGGGGACCCGATCGCCACGTGCCTCGCCTGCGATGCGCCCCTGCTGGACGGGCCCACCGAGTACCTGGTCGAAAAGGGCTACCGCCAGTACGAGGCCTACGACGTGCAGGAAACCGTCTTCGAGTACGCCATCTGTATGGACTGCCACGCCGACATGCGGCAGTCCTTCTCCGAACCCTCGAAGCGCCGGTGTCAGGCGTACCTGTCCGAGCACGTGGACCTGGCCGCCCGCACCGGGCGGCTCCTCGACGCCGACTCGCGGGACCCGGCCGACTGGACGCGCCAGTGCGTGGTGCACGGCACGCCCCGGGACGAGCTTACGGAGTATCAGGTCATCGCGCACTGCCAAGGGGACGAGCTGCTGCTTACCCACCTCCCCCTCTTGATGGGCGGCCCCGCGATCGACGCCCTCGCGCAGCGTCTCTCCAGCGAAACGCTCGACGACCTGGGCGGCTTCCGCGACGAGCACCTCGGCCTCCCGCCCGAGTTGAAGCGCGACCTGCAGGGCCCGATCGTCGCGTAGCCCCCCGTCCCCTCCATCTCGTCAGGACCCTCCGCTCCATGAAGCCCACCGCGCTCCTCTCGACGCTTGCTCTCGCGTTCTTGCTGATTGGCTGCGCCGGGAGCCGCCCCCCCACCACGCCGACGACCTCCGATTCCCCTGCGCCATCCAACTCGGCGGCCCCGGACACGACCACCCAGGCAGCCGACTCCCCGCCGCCGGCCCCCTCTCGCGCCCCGCAGGATTGGTACCACCTCGACCGCGTTCCACGAAGCGGGCCCGGCCTCGACACACGGGCGGCCTACCGGGACGTGCTTCAGGGCCGGCCGCCCCAAGACACGGTCCAGGTCGCCGTTATCGACTCCGGCCTTGACACCGACCACGAGGACCTCGCGGCCAAGCTGTGGACCAACGCCGACGAAATCCCCGGCAACGACGTCGACGACGACGGCAACGGCTACGTCGACGACGTGCACGGGTGGAACTTCATCGGCGGCCCCGACGGCAAGAACGTAGAGCAGGACACGTACGAGCTCACCCGGATCTACGTGAACCTTCAGGAGCGCTTCGCCGGGGTCGACTCGGCACGCGTCGGCCCCGACGCTCGGGACCGGTACCGCCGGTATCAGGACATCAAGCGCACGTTTCGGAAGAAACGACGCGAGGCCCGCAAGCGGCTTGCAAAGGTCGGAAAGGCCCAGAAGGCCGTGCAGGCGTCCGTGGACGTGCTCAAGTCCCACCTCGGCACGGACAGCCTTACCCAGTCGGCCGTCCGATCGGTAACGAGCTCCCGCCGCGATGTGCGTCGGGCGCAGCAGACCCTGCAATACTTCTACGATCAGGACCTCTCCCCCTCCGACCTCAAGGACTACAAAAACCAGCTGGAGCGCCAGGTCGAATACAACTACAATCCCGACTTCAATCCGCGCCCCATCGTGGGCGACGACTACGCGGACAAGACCGAACGGCGGTACGGAAACAACGACGCGGAGGGCCCCGACCCCGGACACGGCACGCACGTGGCGGGCATCATCGGCGCCACCCGCGACAATTCAATCGGCATCGACGGCGTCGCCCGGGGCGTGCGCCTCATGTCCGTCCGTGCGGTGCCGAACGGGGACGAGCGCGACAAGGACGTCGCCAACGCGATCCGCTACGCGGTCGACAACGGGGCCGACGTGATCAACATGAGCTTCGGCAAGTCGTACTCCCCGCACAAAGGCGTGGTCGACGCCGCCGTGCAGTACGCCGACTCGATGGGCGTCCTCATGGTCCACGCCGCCGGCAACGACGGGGCGAACGTCGACTCGACCGACAACTTCCCGTCGCCCTACTACGCAGACGGCGGCCGGGCGCAGCGATGGATCGAAGTCGGGGCCTCCTCCTGGGAAGGGGGCGAAACGCTGGCCGCCTCGTTTAGCAACTACGGCGCGGAGCGGGTGGACGTCTTTGCCCCGGGCCACTCCATCTACTCGACCGTCCCCGACGACGCGTACGAGCGCAACGACGGGACGAGCATGGCGGCCCCCATGGTGAGCGGCCTCGCCGCCCTGATCATGGCCCACTACCCGTCCCTGACCGCCACGGACGTCCGCACCATCATCCTCGAGACGGCGACCCCCTACCGAAACCGGACGGTCGCTCGTCCCGGGGACGGCGAGACCGTTCCGTTCGGCACGCTCTCCGACACCGGTGCCGTCGTGAACGCCCACGCGGCCCTCCGCCGGGCCGCCGACCGGGTCGCCGCACAGTAGGTTGCGGCGGCCGTCCGGGGGGGAGCCGCTGGCGAGAGCCCTTCTGCGAGAGGACGTTCCGCGAAAGCGCGTTCCGCGGGACGGGGCCGGGATTCCGCTCGGCCGGCCCCCTCCCCATCCTCCCAAACACGAAAAGCCACGCGCCGGCGCAGGGCCGGGCGTGGCTCTCGCGTGCGACACAGAAGCCGCTGGGGACCTCCCAGGACTTCTCGTGCACAACCACAGCACCGCAACGCTGCTCAAACGCTGCGATCAGGCATCCGGGCGGCCGACGGGACGAGACCCGACAGGACCTGGTCTGCCCCAAACGAGGACAGTGTCCCGCCGCGGCGCCGGACGGCCTGTGGTGGGGCTGGAGGGCCCACTTTTCGATGCGGTTGGGGGTCGGCTTTCGACGAAGACATAACGGATCGAGTCGGGGTTCGCACGGCGGTCCCCTTCTGCTCGAGGCATGCGCTCCGGCGCTACTCAGTCCATCATCTTGCGGAGGAACGCCGGGGTGTCGGTGTCGTCGTCGGTCTCCTCGTCGGAGCGGGAGCGCTCGTCGCGGTCCGTCCGTTCGTTCAGGTCGTCGGCCTCTAGGCGACGGATGTTGGGAGTGTCGTCCCCGCTCTCCTCGCCGGTCTCGTCGGTCGGCTCGTCCTCCGACGGTTCGGAACGAAGGGGCGCGTTGCGGCGCTCGTAGGCCGGCGTGTCGAGCTGCCGGAGGTTGGTTTCGCCCTTGTAGTCCGCTGGGTCGTCGTCCTCGCTTTGGTCTTCCAGCGGCACCGTGCGCCGCCCGTCGTCGCCCGCGTCCGCCGGCTCCTCGTCGCGGTCGAAGCCGGTGGCGATGACGGTCACGCGGAGCTTGTCCTCGATGTCCTCCTCGATGACGGTTCCGAAGATGACCTCCACGTCCTCGCCGGCCTCTTTCTGAATGACGCTCGTGGCCTGGGTGGCCTCGCGGATGCCGAGGGACGGGCCGCTGGTGATGTTGACGAGCACGTTGGTGGCGCCGGCGATGGAGAGGCCGTCGAGCAGCGGGCTGCTGATGGCCTGCACGGCGGCCTTCTCCGAGCGGTTCTCGCCGGTGGCCGTGGCCGAGCCCATCAGGGCCGTGCCGCCGTCCTTCATCGTTGTCTGCACGTCGGCGAAGTCGAGGTTGATCAGGCCGTGGACCGTGATCAGGTCGCTGATCCCCCGGGTGGCGTTGTAGAGCACCTCGTCGGCCTTTTCGAACGCCTCGATGAGGCTCGTGTCCGGGTCGGCAATGTCGAGCAGCCGCTCGTTGGGAATGACGATGAGCGTGTCGACATTTTCGCGCAGCAGTTCAATGCCTTCCTGCGCCGTGTTCATGCGCCGCGACCCTTCGCAGTCGAAGGGCTTGGTGACGATGGCGACGGTCAGGATGTCGAGGCTGCGGGCGATGGCCGCCACCACGGGCGCGCCGCCGGTGCCGGTCCCGCCGCCCATGCCGGCCGTGATGAAGGCCATGTCGTAGCCGTCGAGGGCCTGCCGGATTTCTTCGCTGCTCTCCTCGATGGCCTCGGCCCCGACGCTGGGCCGCGCCCCGGCCCCCAGGCCACTGGTCAGGTCCTGGCCCGCCTGAATTTTTTGGGGTGCGCGGTTCTCGCTAAGCGCCTGCGAGTCGGTGTTGACGGCAATAAACTCCACGCTGCCGTGGATGCCTTTCTGCACCATGTTGTTGATGGCGTTGCCGCCCCCGCCGCCGACCCCGACGACGCAGATCTTGGCCTCCTCGTTTGCGGCATCGTCGAACGAAAATTTTGAGCTAAAGTCTTGGTCCATGGTCCCTCCAGTGGGTCTGTGGTGTTGAGAGTATGAGAGCACAGCCCGGCGGGCCTGAAGTGAGCGGCTCCAAGCGCGTGCGTGCCGGCCTGTCGAAGTGGTGTTGTGCTAAGTGGGTATGGCGTGTGGGTCTGACCGTAGACGGCGGGCGGCGTGGGAACAGGTTGGCGGAACGGTTGGGCGTTCCCCCTGCCCGTCACCGCCGATTTACAATTCGTCGAACCAGGCCTTCATGCGGTTGGCGATGCGGGCCATGAGCGTGTCGCCGCCGGCCTGCCCGTTCTGGTGGGCCCGCACCTCTTCGGAGAGCGTGGTGCCGCCGATGATGTCGGGGCGCATGCCGTAGAGGACGAGGCCCACCCCGGTCGAGAACTTGGGGTCGCTCACCTCCTCCACGAGCCCGCCGCTCAGGCCCATGGGGCGCCCCACGCGGGCCTCCATGCCGAGCACCTCGGCGGCCAGCTCGTCGGTGTGGGGGACGAGCGACCCGCCCCCGGTCAGCACGGTCCCGACGCCCAGGTGCCGGCCGTAGCCGCTGCGCTTGATTTCCATCGCCGCGATCTCCAGAATCTCTTCCAGGCGCGGTTGAATGATCTGGGCGAGGGCGTCGCGCCCGATCGTCTTCTCGTCCCGCCCGCCGATGCCCGGAATCTCGATTTTCTCGTCCGAGTCCGCCTCCTCGGCGAGGGCCACGCCGAACTGTCGCTTCAGCTGCTCGGCCTGGTCTCGCATCACGCCGAGGCCCTTTCGGATGTCGTCGGTCACCTTGTCGCCGGCCACCGCGATGACGGCCGTGTGGCGGATCGTGTGGTCCTCAAAGACGGCAATGTCGGTCGTGCCGCCGCCGATGTCGATGAGGGCCACCCCCACCTCCTTCTCGTCCTCGTGCAGCACGCTAAACGAGGAGGCGAGCGGCTCCAGCACCAGGTCGGACACCCGAAAGCCCGCCTTCTCGATGCACCGGTAGATGTTCTTGGCGGCGGAGACGAGCCCGGTGATGATGTGCACGTCCGCCTCCAGGCGCACCCCACTCATGCCCACGGGGTCGGCCACGCCGTCCTGCCCATCCACGATGAACTCCTGCGGGATGACGTGCAGGATCTCGCGGTCGGCGGGCAGGGCCACGTGCGTCGTGTCCTCGAGGAGGCGCTGCACGTCGTTCTGCGTAATCTCGTTGGCGTTGATCGTCACCACCCCGCGCGTCTGGAAGCTTTGCACATGGTCGCCCGCGATGCCCACGACCACGTTCTGCACCTCCACGCCGGCGGCCCGCTCGGCCTCCTCCACCGCCTCCCGAACGGCCGCCACGGTGCGGTCGATGTTGACCACCACCCCGCGGTTGAGGCCGTCGGAGGGGGCCATGCCCACCCCAAGAATGTTCACGCGGTCGAGGTCATCCTTGCCGGCGACGACGGCACAGACCTTGGTCGTGCCGATGTCGACTCCTACGACGATGTTTTCATTCATGGCAGTTTGGGGGATCAATGTCAGGCTGAGTCGTGATTCGTGATGCGCGATGGCGCGTGCCGTCCCGCGGCTCGCGCGTCACTCATCACTGAGCAGATCACAGCGCACGATGAAGACCGGATCGGATGCATCATCCGTCGAGCGGGCGCGTTCGGGTGACCACTTGTCCATCGAAGCGGAGGTCGATGCGTTCGATCGGCTCGTCCGGCGACGACGCGAGCACCTGGCGCGCAAAGGCGCGGAGCGTGCGCAGTTTTCGGGACACGCTGCCGCTCCCGAGGTGCACCGGCAGGGCGTCGTGCGGGCCGATCGGGGTCGTCGTAAGTTCGATCGCATCGTCGGGCTGCATCTCAATCTCGGCCACGAGGTTGGATACCCCCGCCTCGGGAAGGGCCCGAAGCACCCGACGCAGCGACGACGGGGTTTGTGCGGTGTCGGGCTGCGTCCAGGGGGCCTCCGCCTCGAGGCCCCGCACGAGCGGCACGTCGTACCCAGCACGGTCGGGCAGGGGCATCGCGTGGCCGCTCCGGTTGAGGTAGTAGGCCGGACGGCCCTGCGCGTCCACCGCGAGGGCCGCGGGGGTGCGCTCGGTGACCGCAATCCTCAGGGCGCCCTGCATCCACTGCGTCTCGGCGGTCGCTTCTTTCACCCACGGGTGGCGGGCCACCCGGTCGGCGACGAGCATCGGCGCGACGGCCTTCATCGCCGTGCCGCGGCCCACCCGGGCCAGGCGGCGCAGCGTGTCGGGCGGGGCGTGCTGCGCCCCGGTCACGGCCACCCGGTCCACCGTCACGTCCGCCCGCCACTGCCAGCCCAGGAGGCCCAGCGCCACGACGCCCGCCACGAGGAGCCCGCTCCCCGCGAGGCGGAGGGCATGGCGTCCAAATGTCGCAGTTTGGTCCCGTGTCATGAGTGTCGAAAAATGGTCGTCGTGCTTGTTGAAACGGCCGGGGAATTCGTGATTCGTGAACCATGAAGCGTGAAGGGGGCGAACGCCCTGTTCTCACGCATCGTGGTTCACACGTCACGCCTCACGCATCACACCGTCAATCAAAATTCAGTCGCGTTCAATTTCTGTCTCACCACCGTTTTCAAGCAGCTCCACGAAGGCCTCACTCGCGCGCCAGATGTCGCCCGCGCCCAGCATCAGAACGACGTCGCCCGGCCCCACGAGCTCCTGCAGGCGGCCCGGGAGGTCGGTTTTCTCCGGCACGTAGTGCACGGCCCGGTGCCCAAACTGCTCGGCCCGCTCAGCCAGGCGCCCGCCGCTCACCCCCTCGATCGGCGTCTCGCGCGCCCCGTACACGTCGGTCAGGACGAGCATGTCGGCGTTGAAGAAGGCGCGGGCGAACTCGTCCATGAAGTTCTGAGTGCGGGAGTACATGTGCGGCTGAAAGACCGCGACGACACGGCGGTCGGGAAAGCCCTGGTGGGCCGCGTCCAGGGTCGCCTCAATTTCGGTTGGGTGGTGGGCGTAGTCGTCGAGCACCGTGATGCCGCCCACCTCTCCCTTCTTCTCAAACCGGCGGCGGACGCCGGTGAAGGTGCCGAGCCCGTCGCGCACCCGCTCGAACGAAATCTCGAGCTCCTGGCCCACCGCCACGGCGGCAAGCGCGTTGCGCACGTTGTGCAGGCCCGGCACGTGCAGCTCGAGGGTGCCGAGGCGCTCTCCGCGCACCACCACGTCGAACCGGGTCGTCATGCCCTCCCGCCGGACGTTCTCGCCCCGCACCTCCGCCTGGCGTGTCGTGCCGTAGGTCACGACGCGGCGCTCCACGTCGCCGACGATGGCCTGCACGTTCGGGTCGTCGAGGCACAGGATGGCCGCCCCGAAGAACGGCACGCTGTTGGCGTACTGCGTGAAGGCCGCCTGGATGGCCGCCAGGTCCTCGTACACGTCGAGGTGATCCTCCTCGATGCTCGTGATGACCGCCAGCGACGGCGTCAGGCGCAGGAACGTGCGGTCGTACTCGTCGGCTTCAATCACAAGGACATCGCCCTCCCCCGTGATGGCGTTGGAGCCGAAGGCCGTCACCTTTCCCCCCACGATCACGGTCGGATCGAAGCCCCCCTCGGCCACCACGAGCCCCGCCATCGAGGTCGTGGTCGTCTTGCCGTGGGTGCCGGCCACGCCGACGCCAAACTTCATCCGGATCAGCTCCCCCAGCATCTCGGCGCGCGGGATGAGCGAGATGCGGCGGCGTTCGGCCTCGCGGGTCTCCGGGTTCTCGTCGGGGTCGACGGCACTGGAGTAGACCACCACGTCGGCCGTGCCCACCTGCTCAGCGGCGTGCCCCTCGTGGATCGTGGCCCCCTCCGCCTCCAGGCGCTCGGTGACGTCGCTGCGCTCCAGGTCCGAGCCCGTCACGGTGTAGCCGCGGTTCAGGAGCACCTCGGCGATGGAGCTCATGCCGATGCCGCCGATGCCCACCATGTGGACCTGGCGGATGCGGCCCAAAGCCGGTTGTGTACGGAGTTCAGCCATCGAGAACGTTCGGATCAGTCGGGGGGTCGTCTCCGGGGCCCGGGGCCGGTGCCCGCGGGCCGAGAAGAGAAATTCAGAATCAGTTCGTGCGGTAGCGATCGGCAAGGGCCAGGACGTCGCGGGCAATGGTCTCCGCGGCGTCGGGGCGGGCCCGGTCGCGGGCGGCCTCGGCCATCCGGGCGCGCCGGTCGGCATTGCCGAGCAGGTCGAGCAGCACCGTCTCCAGGTGCGCGTCGAGGTCTGCCTCGTCCAGCCACACGGCGGCGCCGGCCCGTTCCAGGCTCCGTGCGTTCTTGGTCTGATGGTCGGCCGTCACGTTGGGCGAGGGCACGAGGACCGCGGGCGTGCCCGTGACCGTCAGCTCGCTGCAGGTGAGCGCCCCCGCCCGGCACACCGCGAGGTCGGCCGCGGCGTAGGCGTGTCCCATCTGGTCGATGTACTCGACGACGCGAAGTCGCGGGTGCTCGTCGAGGTCCGCCGTCAGGTCGTCGTAGTACCGGGTTCCCGTCTGCCAGACCACGTACACGTCGCCCTCGGCCAGCAGGGGATCCAGGATCCGCTGGATCGCCCCGTTGATCGCGGCGCTGCCCAGCGACCCCCCCATGACCAACAGCACACGCCCGTCCTCCGGGACGTTGAAGGCCGCCCGGGCCGCGTCGGGGTCTGCGTCCCGCAACGACTGGCGCGTGGGGTTTCCGCTCACCACCGCGTGCTCGGAGGGCACCCAGTCCTTCGCCTCGGGAAAGGCGAGGTGGACGCGCAGCGCAAGGCGCGCGAGCACCCGGTTGGTGAGGCCCGCGTAGGCGTTTTGCTCCTGTATCAGGAGGGGCCGCCCGCGCAGCCACGCCGCCATCAGCACCGGGGCGGCCACGTACCCGCCCGTGCCCACCGCCACGTCCGGCTCGATGGCCCCCACGAGGCGCCAGCTCTGCACCAGGCCCTGCGCCACGCGGAACGGCAGCAGCAGGTTGGACGCCACGGCCCGTCGCTGAAGGCCCTGCGCCGTAATCGGGTGGAGGGCATACCCCGCCTCCGGCACGGCCCGCGCTTCGAGCCGGTCCTGCGTGCCCACAAACACAACCTGGGCGTCCGGACGAAGGGCCCGCACCGCGTCGGCAATGGCGATGGCCGGGTACACGTGTCCCCCAGTGCCGCCCCCAACCATCAGTATGTGTGGCGCACGCGTGCTCATGGCAGCTCAAGAACGTCATCAACGGGCCCGAAGACCCGAAAGAATTTCACAAGGGAGCAATTCAAACCCGCTCGGCGGAACGCTGTCCCGCGTGACGGGAGATATTCAACAGGACTCCAATCATGATGCCGTTGGCCAGCAGAGACGTCCCTCCGTACGAGACAAACGGCATGGGCAGGCCCGTCACCGGCAACAGCCCACTGGCCACCCCGGCGTGCACGAACCCGTACGTCACGACCAGCGTGGTCATCCCCACCGCCAGAATGAGCCCGAGCGGGTCCGGGGCGTCCCGCGCAATGCGGAGGTACCCGCGAAAGAGCAGCACGAAGACCCCGGCCAACAGGGCCAGGGCCCCGAAGATGCCGTACTCCTCCGCGATGATGGCGAAAATAAAGTCGTTATAGGGCTCCGGAAGGAAGTCGCGCTGGACACTCTTCCCCGGCCCCACCCCGGTGAACCCGCCCACCGCGAAGGCCATCCGGGCCTGCCGGGACTGATACTGCTCCCCCCGCGCGTCCATGACCTGCTCCGTGTCGGTGTTCGGAAACAAGTCCATCCCGAGGTACGCCTCTAGGCGGGCGGCCCGGTCGGGCGATGTCGACAGCACGCCGAACGCCATCACGCCCCCCAGCACGGCGAGCCCACCGATCTGCAGAACGCTCACGCGCCCCACGAAGCTCATCAGCAGCACCCCGAGCAGCAACACGAGGGCCGTCGACAGGTCGTCAAGGGCGATGAGCCCCACCGTCAGCCCCACCCAAAACAGCACCGGCAGGAACGTGCGGCTGAAGCTCTTCACGTAGTCCTGCTTCTGCACCAACAGCACCGCCACGTAAAAGACGAGCGCCACCCGCGCGAACTCCGACGGCTGAAACCCGACCCCGCCAATCTGCAGCCAGCGGTCGGCCCCGCCCGAGAACAGACCGACGACCTTGACGGCGACCAGCAGGAGCAGGGTGCCCACGAGCGCCAGCCGGCTGTACCGGGCCAGCGTGCGGTAGTCGATGAGGCTCACCACCCCCATCGCCCCGAGGGCAATCCCCACGCGGGCCAGGTGGCGAAGCAGGAAGTGCACCGGCTCGGTTCCAACCCGCACCTCCGCCAGATACGTGACGGCGCTATACACCGCCACCACGCCCACGGACGACAGCGCCAACACGACCCACACCACGTACTTGTCCGCCGGGGCGCGGTCGGTCACTTTCTGTGTGAGGGACTGGACGATGCTCATCGAGCGTCAGTGTGAAGTCGAAAAAAATTGAGTCGTCGGGACGATCGGCTACGCAGTACGCAACGCGTAATGGCTATAGCATTGTCTCCACGAGGCGGCGGAAGGTGTCGCCCCGCTCCTCGTAGTTTGCGTACATGTCGAAGGAGGAGCACGCCGGGCTCAGCAGCACCACGTCGCCCGGCTGGGCCGCGCGTTGGGCCTGGCTCAGGGCGTCCTCCATGGTGTCGGCCCGGCGGTGCCGGCCGGCCTCGTCCCCGAGCGCCCGGCCGACCGTCTCGGCACTCTCCCCGAGGGCCACCACCGCCCGCACCTGCTCGCGAACGAGCGGCTTGAGGTCCGTGTAGTCGTTTCCCTTGTCTCGGCCCCCGGCAATCAGGACGATGGGCCGGTCGAAGCTCTCCAGGGCGTACCAGACCGCGTTCACGTTGGTGGCCTTCGAGTCGTTGACGTACAGCACGTCGTCCACCGTGCGCACCGCCTCCAGCCGGTGCGGCACGCCCTCGAAGCCGGACAGGCTCTCGCGAATGACGTCGTTCTCGACCTCCATCACACGGGCCGAGACGGCGGCCGCAAGCGAGTTGTACATGTTGTGACGCCCTCGAAGGGCGAGCTCGTCCTGAGGCATGAGCGAAGCGTCTTCGTCGTCGGTTCGAAGCACGATGCGGCCGTCTCGCAGTCCGGCCCCGGCCGCCGGCACCCCCTCTCTGGTGATGGCCATCGGGCGGACGCCCTGCTCCGCGGCCGCCTCCTCCACGGCGTCCCGTACGTCGTCATCGTCCCGGTTGTAGACCACCACGTCGCCCTCGCCCTGATTGCGGAAAATGTTGTGCTTGGCCTGCGCGTAGGCCTCGAAGTCGTGGTCGTAGCGCCCCAGGTGGTCGGGCGTGATGTTCAGTAGCACGCTCACGCGCGGGCGAAACGTCTCCACGTGGTCGAGCTGGAAGCTGGACACCTCCAGCACCACCACGTCTGTCGGCTCCGTCTCGAGCACGTAGTCGGAAAACGGGTACCCGATGTTGCCCGCCACGAGGGCCTCGCGGTCCGGGGTGTCCGCGAAGGCCGTTCGGAAGACGTGCCCGGTGAGGCTCGTCGTGGTCGTCTTGCCGTTGGTCCCGGTGATGGCCACGATGGGCGCGTCGCAGAACCAGGACGCCGCCTCAATTTCGGAGTACACGTCGAGCCCCGCCCGCAGCGCCTGCTGCACGATGTTCGACTGCGTGGGCACCCCGGGACTGAGCACAAGAACGTCGGCGTTGAGCGCCGCGGCCGTGTGCCCCCCAAACTCGTACTCGACGCCGGCCGCGTCGAGGGCCGCCGCGGCCCCGTCCGACGGGGCGTCCTGCTCAGTGAGAAACACCTCGCCCCCCACCTTCGCCAGCAGCCGGGCCACGGCCCGCCCACTGCGGGCGCCGCCCACCACGGTGGCTCGTTTTGTGCGCACCTCGTCCGGTGTCATTTCAGGGGGTGAGAGTGAGTGTGGAAACAGGTCGCTTCCCCGCCGCGGCGGGGGCTGTGCTAGCGAATGCGAAGGATGAGCAGGGCGGCGATTACGGTGATGGCGGTCACAATCCAGAAGCGCGTCACGATTTTCGCCTCGTGGAGGCCGCGGGCCTCGTAGTGGTGATGCAGGGGCGCCATCCGGAAGACGCGCTTTCCGGTGCCGGTGCGGCGTCGGGTGTATTTGAAGTAGCTTGTCTGCACGATGACCGAGAGCGCCTCGGCAAAGTACACGATGCCAAGCAGCGGCAGCAGCAGCTCCTTGCGCACCATGAGGATCGTGCTCCCCACGGCCCCGCCGAGGGCGAGGGCGCCGGTGTCGCCCATAAAGACGGTCGCCGGGTATCCGTTGTACCACAGAAACCCGAAGCAGGCCGCCGTGACGGCCGCCACGAACACCGTCAGCTCCCCGGTGCCCGGCAGGTGCATGACGTTCAGGAACGTCGCAAACTCCGCGTTGCCGGACACATACACCAGCGCGACGAGCCCCAGCGACACGAACGCCGTGACGCCGGTCGTCAGGCCGTCGAGGCCGTCGGTCAGGTTCACGGCGTTGGAGACCGCCGTCACAATGAAGACGACCACCGGAAGGTAGACGAGCCATCCGAGGTCGACCCCCAGCTCTAGAAACCGAAAGAGGTCATAATCGAGCACCTGATCTTTCAGAAAGGGAATGAACGTGAACGTATTGTAGGCCGCAAAGTCGGGATGGAAGTACAGCACGCCCCCCACGAAAAGCCCGACGGCAACCTGGCCCGCCACCTTGTACCAGGCATTGAGGCCGTCCTTTTGCTTCCGTACCGTCTTCACGTAGTCGTCGGCGAAGCCCACCACGCCGAGCCCACCCATCGCCACGAGGGAGAGCCACACGTACGTATTGGCGACGGCCCCCCAGAGCAGCGTCGCCCCGCCCACAGACAGCAGGATGATGATGCCCCCCATCGTGGGCGTGCCCGCCTTGTGGGCGTGGCTGATGGCCCCGGCCGCCTCGCCCTCCCGCACCTGCTCCCCGAGCTGCTGCTGCCGCAGCCACCGGATGATGCCCCGCCCCGCCCCCAGCGCGATGCCGAGCGCCGTGATGGAGGCCAGCGCCGCCCGCACGGTGATAAACCGGATCACCTGAAACCCCGGCGGGTGGTACAGCCGCTCAATGTAGTCGATGAGGTAGTAGAGCATTGTGTGTGGGCGCCCGGGCGGGGATCGAACTTCGATCGCACCCGCCCGGACGCGTCGTCAGCCAAAGTATCGTCGTGCCATCTCGCGGTCGTCGAAGGGGCGGGTGTCGGTGCCAATGGTCTGTGTCGTCTCGTGGCCCTTGCCCGCGATCACGACCACGTCGCCCGGCATCGTCTCGTCGGCCGCGGCCTGGATGGCCTCCTCCCGGTCTACAATCCAGCGCATCGACTCCGGCCGCTCCACCCCGTCGCGGATGTCCCGCAGAATGGCCACCGGGGCTTCCGTGCGGGGGTTGTCGCTCGTCACGATCACGCGGTCCGCGAGCCGCTCGGCGATGCGGCCCATCGTGGGCCGCTTGCCCGCATCGCGGTCTCCCCCGCACCCAAACACGCACCAGAGCGCGGCCTTCGCCGGGGTCGTGTCGCGCACCGTGCGGAGCACGTTCTCCAGCGCGTCGGGCGTGTGGGCGTAATCGACAATGACCGTGGTGCCGTCCCCGAAGCGCAGCGGCTCGACCCGGCCCGGCACCGGCGGCGCGTCGGCGAGGGCGTCGGCCACGGCCTCCGGCGCGTGGCCGAGGGCCGTGCCGGTCCCGTAGGCGGCCGCCATGTTGGAGGCGTTGAAGCGCCCCGCCAGTCGGGTGTCCCGCTCGTGGCCGTCGAGCCGCACCCGTTGCCCGTCGAGCCGCGCCTCCAGCACAGCCGCCTCGATGTCCGCGTCTCGGTCGAGCCCGAAGGACACGACCCGCGCCTCTGTATCGGCCACCATCGTGGGGCCGGCCTCGTCGTCGGCGTTGTAGAGGGCCGTCGCGTCGGGCCCGAGGGCGTCGAACAGGGTTTTCTTCGCCGCCCGGTAGTCGTCCAGCGTGTCGTGGTAGTCGAGATGATCGACCGAAAGGGTGGTGAAGATGGCCACCTCATAGTCGAGCCCGTGCACACGGTGCTGGTCGAGCGCGTGGGACGACACCTCCATCACGCAGGCCGTGCAGCCCCGGTCCACCATGCGTCGCAGCGTGCGGTGCAGGACCAGCGGCCCCGGTGTCGTGAGGGCGGGGGCCGTCGTCTCGCCGCCCGCCTGGACCTCGATCGTGCTGAGCAGCCCAGCGGTCTCTCCCAGCGCCTCCACCAAGTGGTGGACGAGGTAGGCCACCGTGGTTTTTCCGTTCGTCCCCGTCACGCCCACGAGACGCAGCTCGTCGGCCGGGTCCCCATGCAGGGCCGCGGCGCCCTCGGCCAGGGCCGTCCGCGTGTCTGTCACACGCGCAAACACGACCCCGGGAAAGCGCTCGCGCGCTCGGGTCGGCAGCGCTTCGCACACGACGAGGCGCGCGCCGTTGTCTACCGCCATGTCAATGAACGAGTGGCCGTCGGCGTCCACGCCGCGAATCGCGACGAAGCCGCCGCCCGGCGTGACCGCCCGACTGTCGTCCGTCAGGCCGCCGATCGCGAGGGTGTCGGGATCGGGGGCTTCGGCCCCCGCTATCGTTTCGTCCAGCAAATCCGCCGTCCGCAGCCGACGCCGGAGCGCCGCCCAGGGGAGGGGATCGGGCTCCCACTCCGAAACCCGCTCGGTGTGTGCAGACGTAGGGCCTGGCATCGGCTCACTGGGCCGCCGTGAGAAGGGCACGAGTTTCTGGAAGCGGGGCCCCAGGACGAGGCCGCTGGCGCACCACTTTGCCCGCCCCGCGAAGCTGTGGCTCAATGTCTCGCCCCCGCAACCACGCCACCGCCCGGCGCGTGCTGAGTCCCGTCAGGTCGGGCATCGCGTCCGGCCGGCCCGACGGAAGCGTGTCCGCCGGCGGACGGGGCCCCGTCGGCGCCCCGGTCGGTGCGGGCGGCGACTCCGGCGTCATCCGGTCCACCACCGCGGGGAACGTGCCGGCCCACCGGCGCGCGACCCGCCGAAACACCGGCGCGGCCACCTCCCCGCCGTGGGGGCCTCCTTGGGGCGATCCCAGCACCACGAGCAGCGCCACCTCCGGCGCGTCGGCGGGAAAGAACCCCACAAAGGAGGCGCGGGTCTCGTCCGCCGAATACTCCCCGCCCGCGAGTTGAAGCGCCGTGCCCGTCTTGCCGGCCACGCGGAGTCCGTCAATCTGGGCGTTGGTGCCCGTCCCGGTCTCGACGACGCGCTTAAAGGCAGACCGGAGCGTATCGGCCGTCTCTTCCCGAAAGGCCCGCCGGATGGTCTCCGGCTCGTTCTCCCAGAGGGTCTTCCCCGTCACGTCCCGCCGCTCGGCGACGACGTAGGGGCGCTTGAGGAGGCCGCCGTTCGCCAGCGCGCTGTAGGCCGTAATCAGCTGCAGCGGCGTGATCGACACCTCGTAGCCGATGGCCATCGAGGTTTGGGTCGTGGCGCTCCACTGGGGCGGGCGCTTCAGTACGCCCCCCACCTCCCCCGGCAGGTCGATCCACGTGGGCTGACTAAAGCCCATGTTGCGGGCGTACTGGTAGTAGGTGCCTCGGTCGAGCTCGTCCACCGTCTTGGCCATGCCCACGTTGCTCGATTTCGCAATGACGTCGGCGAACGAGATCGTCCCGTGCGCCTGCACGTCCTTCATCGTGTAGCCGTGGAAGACGGCCCACCCGTCGCCGGTCTCCACCGAGTCGTCGAGCGACACGAGGCCCTGCTCGATGGCCGCAACGGCCCCGACGAGCTTAAAGGTGGACCCCGGCTCGAAGCGATCGGTGAGGGCCCGGTTGCGCCGCGCCTCACTGGGGGCCCGGCCCGGTCGGTTGGGATTGTAGGTCGGCACGTTGGCCATGCCGAGGATGGCACCGGTGCTCGGGTCCATCGCCACGGCCGTTCCCCACTCGGCCCCGCTTTCCCGCACGCCGCGGCGAAGCTCGTTTTCGAGCGCCGCCTGCCGCGTCAGGTCGATCGTGAGCACGAGGTCGTCGCCCCGCTCCGGCTGCACCACCTTCCCGCCCACGTACGCCTCGATGCGCCCGCTCCGGTCCCGCCGCACGATGCGCCGTCCGGGCGTGCCGGTCAGCGTGTCGTCGTACGCCAGCTCCAGCCCGGCAAGGCCGTTCCCGCTGCTCCCGACGTGTCCGATCACGTGGGCCGCCGTCGACCCGTAGTTGTAGCGCCGCCCAAACTCCGGCGTGAGGATCACGCCCGGCACCTCCCACCCCCGAATGGCTTCGTACTGACGGGGCGTGAGCTCCTCCCGCAGCTTCACATACTGCGGGCTGTGCCGGCCGCGCACCCGCCGCCGGTACTGCGACGCCGACGCGTTGGTCAGGCCGGCCAGCTTGTCAAAGAACGTCCCCGCCCGCCCCCGAAACCCCTCCACCGTCGGGTCCACGGCCAGGTCGTACCGGGCCGTGTTCGTTGCGAGGCCCCGGCCGTCCCGGTCCCGGATGGCGCCGCGCATGGCCGGAATCGTCACCGACGAGCGGGCCTGCGCCCGCACCTGGTCGCGGAGCGCGTCGGTCTCGGTCACCACAATCTGGCCCATCTGCGCCGCGACGGCCAGCGGGGCGAGGCCCAGCAGCGTCAGCGCCACGTACATCCGGGCCAGAATCTGGTCTTTGGGCTTCATGGGCGTGTGTGGTTCGAGTGGGAATGGGCGCCGGCACGTCGGGACGCCCCTGCGCGCTGGACAGAACTATTCGACATTATTCGACCGGTTCGACAGTGATGGGCGGCCCGTACGTGACGCTCCCCTTCAACCCGAGCTCGCGGGCGCGCTCGTAAATGACCGACGGGCCCACCTGGCGACCGAACTCGCCCTGGAGGCGGTTGTGCTTAAGGTGCAGGCGCTGGTTCTCGGTCCGGGCCTGCTGAAGCCGGTTGTACAGGTCGGTCGTGGCGTGCACGTGCCCCACGTACAGGGTGAACACCGCCGCCACCGCGAGGATGAGGAGCGAGAAGCGAAGGGTCGACACGTTTTCCAGGAACGCGCCCGGGGGCGTTTTGCGGCGCCGGTTCCGCGACGGCTCGAGGTCGGTCCAGCTCGGGAGCGCCGTGCCGTGCCGCACCCACCCGTCGGACGCGCTGCCGGAGGCCGCATTCGGCGCGGCGGCATCCCTCGGGGCCCCGTCCCCGCGGCCGGGCCGCAGGGGGGCGCCCGTGGACGATCGTCCTGCATGTGAGGAGCCGGTTCGTCTGCTCATGATGTTGTATCGGATCGAATGGTGCGGGTGCGGGTCCGCCTCAAGAGAGCGGCGGGAGCGGAGCCCCCGCCTCGTCGTCTTGTCGCTCGGCCACCCGGAGGTGCGCGCTTCGCGCCCGGGGGTTGGCCTCCACTTCCGACTCGCCGGCCTCGATGGGGCCGCGGGGCGTCTCGGCCCAGGGCGCCACGAGGGTGCCGTACAGGTCGCGGCGCGGCTTGCCCTCGAAGTTGCCGTAGCGGAGGTACCGCTTCACGCGCCGGTCCTCCAGCGAGTGGTAGCTAATGGCCGCGATGCGCCCCCCCGTGCGGACCACCTCCGTGGCCTGCTCCAGCACGTGCTCCAACTCGTCGAGCTCGGCGTTCACCGCGATGCGGAGCGCCTGGAAGACGCGGGTCAGGGTCTTGACCACGTCGGGGGGCGGCACGCAATCTTCTACCACCGCCGCCAGGGCCCGCGTCGTGTCGAGCGGGCGGGCGTCGCAAAGGGCCCGGGCGATCTGTCCCGCCCGCCCCTCCTCCCCGTACTCGCGAAGCACATCGCGCAGGTCACGCTCGCCCCAGCCGTTGACGATCTGCCGTGCAGTGAGGCCGCCCTGCGGGTCCATCCGCATGTCGAGCGGGCCCTCGTCCCGGAAGCTAAAGCCCCGCTCGGGCGCGTCGATCTGATGGGACGAGACGCCGAGGTCGAGCAACAGCCCGTCGATGGGGATCAGGTTCTCGGCCGCCAGCACATCCCGTAGGTTTCCGAAGGTCCCGTGCACCGCCCAGAAGCGCCCCGCCTCGCGCTCGTCGGCCAGGCGGTCGCGGGCCGTTTCCAGGGCCTCCGGGTCCCGGTCGATGCCGAGGACAACCCCGTCGGGGTCGAGCCCCTCGAGCAGGGCTCGGGCGTGCCCGCCCCCCCCGAGGGTCGCATCGACGTAGCGCCCCGATGCGTCGGTGACGAGCCGGGCCTGTACGTCGTGTGAAAGAACAGGTGCGTGAAAGTCGGTCGCGTACCGGCGAGGATCGCCCTCCGGAACGGAATCGTCTTGAGAATCGTCGTCTGACATCGGTTCGGGTCCACGTCCCTGCGGAAAGTCGTCTACCTCATGACGCTCTCGGCGAGCGTTTCGTAGTCGTCGGGCTGCTCGTTGAGGTACCCGTCGAACTGCGCCGGGTCCCAAATCTCAATGTGGTCGAACGCCCCCAAGATAAGGGCCGAGTCGTCGAGCCCGGCAAAGTCGATCAGCGGATTCGGAATGCTGATGCGCCCCTGCCCGTCCAGGGACACCTCACTGGCCCACCGCATGATGAGACGCACGAAATTTCGAACCTCCCGGTCGTACATGCTCAGCTCGTCGATCTCCTCCTCAATGTCGGCCCACTCGTCCATCGGGTAGAGGAAGATGCAATCCTCGAACCCCCGCGTGATCGTAAACGTCTCGTTCGCCGCGGGCGACAGGGACTTCCGCATCTTGGCCGGAATGGCGACCCGGCCCTTGCTGTCGACGGAATATTCGGCCTGTCCTTTGAACGCCATGACTGAACATGCCCCACGAGTGGCGCGGCGGAACGGCAAACGAGAACGGAGAAGCGAAAACCATCCTGGGACGATTCCCCACATTTCCCCACGCGCCTCACAATGTACGCGGTTCCGGGCCAATGTCAAGGCTCAGCGGCGCCAAAAGCCGATTATCGCCCCCATTCCCCCCGGGCTGAGCCGCCCGCACATATCGAAATACAGGCCGGCTCCCTCCTGTCGGCGGCAGAATAAAAATGTTTTCACCCCTTGAAGAAAATATTTTCACCTCTTTGCTCTTGCCCAGCTGGGGCGGGCGCACATATGTTTGTAGTCCCTCACGACAACGTTCCCGTCCGTCCCCCCGCCCTCCGCCTCAGCCTGCCTCGTTCTCTATGAGCAAGGAGCCCCTCACCCAGCGCCAGAATCAGGCGTACGACTTCATCGAGCAGTACCTTGACCGCCACCGGAAGCCCCCCACCCTACAAGAGATTGGGGACGCCCTGGGCATCGCGTCGACGAACGGCGTCTACAAGCTTCTCCAGAAGCTCGAAGAGAAGGGCTGGATCGAGCGCGAGAAGCACAAGGCCCGGAGCATTCAGCTTGCGGGGCGGGAGCAGGACCCACTTGGGCAGGGCGGGGGCCCCCCGACCCTTCCCATCGTAAGCCGCACGCCCAGCGACCACCCGGAGCGGCTCCGGGAACGGCCCGCCGGCACCCTGTCCGTCGACCACCAGCTCTTGCGCAACGCCCGAACGCCCGACGATTGTCTGCTCGGACGGGCCGGCGACGATGGAATGATCGAGACGGGCATTCAGAAGGGGGACCTCCTGTTGATCGAAGAGCGGGAGTGGGACGACCTGGACAATAGGACCCTCGTGGCCACTCTCCTTCAGGACCAGTTGCTGGCGCGCGAATTCGAGTTCGCCAACCGAAAGATTCACCTCCGCCCCACCGCCCCCCACTACGCCGAGGAGACGTTCTCCCCGACCGAATCCGACTACTACGTCGTCGGTCGCGTGTTGGGCCTCATCCGCACGCTCTGACTAGGTTGGCCGGTTGGTGCGTCAGAACGTTGAACGTTTAGAAGCTGTTTGGCGGACTGACTATGGCCCCCCGGTGGGTACTCGGTCGTTGCGCTCCCAGCGCAGAACGGGTTCTGCACGCGCCCGGTAGCGCATCGGAGGCATGACCCCGCTTCTGCTCGGCCCCCGCACAGGGCTCGTTTGGGCCCCGTTCGTGCACGTCGCCCGCCGTGTCTCGGCTGAATACCCATCCACCAAACAGCTTCTCATGCACTAGCAGGCGCCTGCGGGGAGGCCCGTGAAGAACGGGGCCGGGCACAAACGAGGCGGAGGGCCGCGTGCCCCCGCCCTCGCCAGAACGGACCCACACAACGGCCCGACCTACAACGCGCCGGCGTCCCGACGGGCCGGCGTCCCAGCGCGATCTACATGTCGACCGACGCGAGCGGGACCGCCTTTCGCTCGGGCGGCTGGGGCGAGGTGACGAGGTCCTCCTCGTGGGCGTAGGCCGTACAGGCCCGCACAAACGACCGAAACAGCGGGTGCGGATCCCCCACCGTGGTCCGGTATTCCGGGTGGAACTGCACGCCCAGGAACCACCGCTTGTCGGGCAGCTCCATGATCTCGACCAGGTCCGTATCGGGGTTCACGCCGCTGAAGCGCATGCCCTCCTCCAGCAGCTTGTAGCGGAGGACGTTGTTCACCTCGTACCGGTGCCGGTGCCGCTCCTGGACCATGTCGGCCTCGTAGATCTCGTGGGCGCGCGAGCCGTCCTGGATGCGGCAGTCGTACTGCCCGAGGCGCATCGTCCCCCCCTTGTCGGAGATTTCCTTCTGCTCCTCCATGAGGTCGATGACGGGGTAGGCGGTGTCCTCGTCGAACTCGGTGGAGTGGGCCCCGTCCCACCCGCACACGTGCCGCGCAAACTCGACGATCGCGCACTGCAGCCCCAGGCAGATGCCGAAGAAGGGCACGTCGTGCTCCCGGGCGTACTGGGCCGCCAAAATTTTGCCCTCCACGCCCCGGTCCCCAAAGCCGGGCGCCACGAGGACACCCGCCACGTCTCCGAGCTGGGATTCTACGGTGTCCGGCGACAGGTCCTCCGAGGGCACGTACTTCACCTCCACCTGAACCTCGTCGGGCACCCCGGCGAGGATGAAGCTCTCGGTGATGGACTTGTAGGCGTCCTGGTGCTCTACGTACTTTCCCACGAGGGCGATGGGAATCGTTTCTTCCGGGTTCTTCAGGCGCTTCAAAAACCCAATCCAGTCGCTGAGGTCGGGCGTGTCGCTGCATTTCTCATTTTCGTCGCCCCTCTCGGGGTAGAAGCGGTCGACGACGAGCTCGCCCGTGCCTTCGTCGCGGAGCAGGAGCGGCACCTCGTAGATCGACTCCGCGTCGAGCATCTGGATGACGGCCTCCTCCTCGACGTTGCAGAAGAGGGAGATCTTGCGCCGCACCTCCGCGGTGATGGACCGCTCCGACCGGCAGACGATGGTGTCCGGCTGGAGGCCGTGGGCGAGGAGCTCTTTTACGGAGTGCTGCGTGGGCTTCGTCTTCAGCTCGCCCGCAGCGCGCAGGTGAGGGATGAGCGTAAGGTGGGCGATCATCGTGTTGCGCGGGCCCAGTTCGTTGCGCAGCTGGCGGATGGCCTCCAGGTAGGGCTGCCCCTCGATGTCGCCCACCGTCCCCCCGATCTCGGTGATGACGACGTCGTAGTCGCCGGTCTCGCCGAGCTTCAGCATCCAGTGCTTGATCTCATCGATGATGTGGGGCACCACCTGCACGGTCTTGCCCAGGTACGCCCCCTCCCGCTCCTTGCTGATCACCTCCATGTAGACCCGCCCGGTGGTGACGTTGTTGGCCTGGCTGGTGGGCTGGTCGAGGAACCGCTCGTAGTGCCCGAGGTCGAGATCGGTCTCGGCCCCGTCGTTGGTGACGTACACCTCCCCGTGCTCGTACGGGTTCATCGTCCCCGGGTCGACGTTGATGTACGGGTCGAACTTTTGAATCGTCACGTCGAGCCCGCGGTCGGAGAGCAGCCGCCCCAGGGAGGCACTGAAGATGCCCTTGCCGAGGGAGGACGTGACGCCACCGGTGACGAAGATGTACTTGGTCTGCACGGCACGAAAGAAGATTGGAGGGAGGAAAGACGACGGGACCCCCGATCTGTGAGGTCCGCCCTCAAGATAGGGGCCCCCGTGGGGCTTTATCAATTCGACCCGTCGACGTCGGCCCCGCACCGCGCAATCATGACTCAGTTTTCTTCGGCCGGCCCCGAGGGCCCGGCCGTCGACGCCCGCAACCACATGCGGCGGCGTGCCGGTTGGCTCGCCCCGGCACCCCGCGGTTGGGGCGCTCACGCCGCCTCCGACACGTAATACTCCAGCATGTCCTTTCCGGTCACGATGCCTATGAGGTCGCCCCCCTCCACCACCGGCAGTGACGACACCCGGTTGTCGAGCAGCGTCTGGGAGGCCTCCTCGATCGGCGTGCCGGGCGCGACCGTAATGGGGTCTCCCTGCATGATCTCCGACGCCGGCCGGCTGAGCGTCTTTACGTCGCGATGCTTCTCGCTGTAGGTGTCGAGGAAGGGACTGATCGCCTTCAGGACGTCCCGGTCCGAGATCACGCCGCACAGTGCGCCGTCCTCAACGACGAGCATGTGGTTGAATCCGCCTTCTTGCAGGCGCTTGCGGATGTCGATGAGGGCCGCGTCCGGAGCGACTGTGACGACGTCGCGGCTCATGATGCGGTCGATGATCATGGTCAGGCGGGGGGGTCGGGGTCAGGAGAACGTGATCGGACGACCGTAGGGTCGGCGTGCGGGCAAGGGAGCCGCCCGTCTCGGGACAGAAGCGCAACGAAGAGATGGACGAGGGCACACGGCGACGCCGGGGCTCCGCGGCACTTCGTGTGCCGCCGTCCGCAACCGGCAAATCGTGCCGGTGTTCGGTGGACACAGGGCGTGCAAATCCAGTCTCCACAAAGGAAATGTGAACACTCTGTGAGGCTACGGCCCGCCCGATCCTCCGTTCCGCGCCTCGGGCGTCGGCGGGCGACGGGCGACCATGAAGAGCCCCGTGCCGCGGGCGTTGTCGCGTCTCACGTCGGTTGCGTTGAGGAGCAGGCCCAGGGGCAGGGCCGCGGCGTAGTAGAACGGGAGCGCGAGGAGCGACGCCCAGGTGGCCCCCAGCATCTGCATGGGCCACTTGATGAGCCCGCGCCACGCCGCGGAGCCGTACGGGCCGTAGGTGTAGAGCCCGCGCACCGGCTCCAGCCCCGCGGCCCGAAGTTTGCCCGCAAGCTCGGCCCGCCCGTAGCCCTCCCGCACGTGCTCCCCGATGAAGCTCTCGTCGCCCTCGTCCTGCACGTCCGAGCCGCCCTGGTCCGAGGGCGTATTGATGACGACGTGCCCCCCAGGCCGCAGCACACGCTCGAAGTGCTCGAACACGGCCTCGTCGTCGGGAATGTGCTCCATCACATCGACCGCCAGGATCAGGTCGAACGGCCCCTCCGACTGCAGGGCCGTCAGGTCGTCAATCGCCCAGTCCACCCGATCGGCCTGCGGGGTCTGATCGACGAATGCGCGGGCCCGCTCCAGGTACTCGCGCTTCACGTCGACGGCCCGCACCTGCGCGTTCGGAAACGTGCGGGCGACGAAGTAGGCGTACTGCCCGAACCCCGTGCCGGCGTCGAGCACCCGCACCGGGCGGTCGTCCGGGCGGGCACCGAGGAGCCGCCGCACCTCCCGGCGCACGTACCACGCCCGGAGGAAAAGCAGGTTGAGGAGCCCGAAAAGCAGTCGCTGCAGCAGGGGGTGGCGGCTCGCGAGGTCGCCGAGCCGGTCCTTGATGGGATCGTACTTCATGGGACGGGGGCGCGCCCGAACGGAGGGGGACGCAAACGGTCACGAGAGAATGAACACAACAGGGACGTGAGACTACAGTCTGTACCCTGAAGCATCAACCCTGTTCGTCCCTGCTTTCTTCGACGCCCCCACAGCTCTCATGACGCACGTGCACGCCGGGGTCACGGTCGAACTGACGACGGGCGACATCGCGAAGCAGTCCGACGTGGAGGCCGTCGTCAATGCGGCCAACGCACAGCTGCGGACGGGCGGCGGCGTGGCCGGCGCCCTCCACTCGGCCGCCGGGCCCGGACTCGCAACGGAGACGCGCCCCATGGCCCCGATCGAGCCCGGAGAGGCCGTCATTAGCGGGGCTCATGATCTTCCGAACGACCACGTCATTCACGTCCTCGGGCCCGTCTACGGGCGCGAGGACCCGTCCGACGAGTTGCTGCGGACCGGCTACGAGAACGCCCTCCGGCAGGCCGAGGAGAATACAATCGCGTCCGTCGCCTTTCCGGCCCTCTCGACGGGCGCCTTCGGGTATCCGCTTGACGAGGCGGCCCGCATCGCCCTAGAGACAATCCTCGACGCGGCCCCCGACCTCGACTCGGTCACCCACGTCCGGTTCGTGCTCTTCGACGAAACCGCCCGTTCGGTCCACGAGAAGGCCCTGTCGGCCGTCCGGGACGAGACTGGTCCGTAGCGCAGGGGGCATTCGCCCCGTCGCCCGTGTCTTTCCCCTCCTCCCCTGGCCCAGCCGGACCGGGACGCCGTCCAGCCTGCCCGTTCGCGCCACGTGCCCCCCCGACGCGCCGCGCTACCCCTGGAACAGGCTGCGCAGGACGAACCAGACGTTTTCCTTCTTCTCCCGGAGGCGGCGGGAAAAGTACGGGAACCACTCCGTGCCGTAGGGCACGTACACGAGCATGTTGTAGCCGTCCGCCGCCATCTCCCGCTGCGTGGTGCGGCGCAGGCCGTAGAGCATCTGAAACTCAAAGTCGTCCCGGTCGATGCCGCGACGGTCGACGAACGACTTGGTCGCCTCGATGAGCTCGTCGTCGTGCGTGGCGATGCCGGAGCCGTCGGTGTGCTGCAGGAGCCGCTCGGTGTAGTCGAGGTACCGCTCCCGGATCTGGCTCATGTCCTGGTACGCGAGCGAGGTCGGCTCGGCGTAGGCGCCCTTGCACAGGCGCACGCTCACGCCAAGCTCGCACATGCGGTCGACGTCGCGGTCCGTGCGCTTCAGCATGGCCTGCAGGACCGGCCCCACGTGGTTGGGAAAGTCGGGGTAGACGGCCTCAAAAAGGTCGAGTGTCGACTGGGTGAGGTCGCTGCCCTCCATGTCCAGCCGCACGAACAGGTCGTGCTCGGCGGCCACCTCCAGGAGCCGCCGCAGGTTCTCCTCGCAGAAGTCCTCGTCGATGAGCTGTCCCATCATCGAGAGCTTGATCGAGATGCGGTTCCGCTGCCCGTGGTCGTCCCGCTCGGCCATCGTGCGGACGAGGTCGATGTAGGCGTCCCGGGCCGCGATCGCCTCGCTTCGGTTCTGGACGTGCTCCCCGAGCTTGTCGAGGGCCACATGGAGCCCGTCCTGATTAAGATCGTCCACGACCGGAAGAGAGGTCTCGAGCGTCTCGCCCGCCACGAAGCGGCTCGCGAGGAAGAAGGGCAGTTTCATACAGCGTGCGGCACGGATCTAGGGTGAAAGCGCTATCATTCCCAACACCCCGGAATCAAAGAAGTTGGACGGACGACGTAAAGTGGTCCGCAATTTCTCAACCGTTTCCCGCAATGCCTTCTTCTACGGAAACCGCTTCTACGGAACCCAGTGCCTGGGTGGCCGGAACGGACGGCTTTCGCGACGGCTGGGTCGTCGTCCTGCACCGTCCCCACACCGGCACCACGCGGTGCCGCACCGTTGACGGCGTCGACGCCCTGCTCGACCTGCCCGAGGCCCCGGCCGTACTCGGCGTCGACATGGTGGTCGGCCTGCCCGACCGGGCCGTCCCCGGCGGGCGCACGTGCGACCGGGCCGCCCGCCAATTGCTGGGCCACCCGCGGGGCGCCAGCGTCTTCTCGCCGCCCGCCCATGCCGTGCTCGGGGCCGAGACCTACGACGAGGCCCAGCGCCGCAATCGCGCCAGCGGCCCCGACGCCCCGGGCCTCACGAAGCAGGCCTTCCACCTGCTTCCCAAGATGCGGGCCCTGGCCGAGCGCATGACGCCCGCCCGGCAGGACCGCATCCGCGAGGTGCACCCGGAGCTCGCCTTTTACGCGATGAACGGCGATGCCCCCGTCGCGGACAGCAAGCACACCGACGCGGGCCGGGCCGCCCGCACGGCACTCCTGGCCACCCACGGCTTTCCGGAGGTCGAGACGGTCACCGACGGACTGTCGGGCGGCCCGGTCGGCGCCGACGACGTGCTCGACGCCCACGCGGCGTGCTGGACGGCCCGCCGCATCCACACGGGCACGGCCGAGCGGTGTCCGTCCGGAGACGCCGCCGCGCCGCGCAACGACCGCGGCCTGCGGATGGAGATCTGGCGGTAGCCGCGCTTCGAGCCGGGCGGGAGCACGGCCGTATTACACCCCCGCAAAAGATGCGGCCCGCCCGAAACGAGGGGTTACACCGGGGCGTTCTGAATTTGCTGTTTTCGACCACAACTCGCTTTGCCCATGTCCAAGCTCGCTGATCTACGCCAGGAGTACGCCCGGGCCGAGCTCTCGCGCACCCACGTGACCGACGACCCGATCGAGCAGTTCCGGGACTGGTTCGACGAGGCCGAAGACGCGGAGCTGGAGGAGCCAAACGCCATGACGCTCGCCACCGCCGCCACGGACGGCACGCCCTCCGCCCGCATCGTGCTGCTGAAGGGCCTCGACGACCGCGGCTTCCACTTCTATACAAACTACGAAAGCCGCAAGGGCACCGACCTGAGCCAAAACCCGCACGCGGCACTCGTCTTCCTGTGGAAGCCGCTCGAACGGCAGGTGCGCATTGAGGGCACGGTCGAGCGCCTGCCCGCCGAGGAGTCGACCGAGTACTTTCACCGCCGCCCCCGCGGGGCGCAGATGGGGGCCTGGGCCTCCCCCCAGAGCCGCGTGGTGGACAGCCGGGCCGACCTGGAGGAGAACCTGAACACCGTGAAGGCCGAATACGGAGACGAAGACGAGATTCCCCGGCCCTCCCACTGGGGCGGCTACGTGGTGCGCCCCACGGAGGTCGAGTTCTGGCAGGGCCGCCCCAATCGCCTCCACGACCGCCTCCGCTACCGCCGGTCCGACCCGGCAGGCGACTGGACCCTCGAACGCCTTGCGCCGTGAACGAAGTGAACAAGTGCTTTCAGAGTGCGCCGTGAACGAAGTGAGCAAGTGCTTTTAGAGTGCGCCGTGAGCGATAGCGAGGAAGTGCTCTCGGGGTGCGCCCTGAGCAAAGCGAGGAAGTGCTCTCGGGGTGCGCCGTGGGCGACGGTCACAGCAAGCTCACCCTCCTCGTCGAACGTCGCCCAATGCCGACCGAGCCCCTCGTATGCGGACGGCGGGGCGGGCTACGCCAGCAGGAGGTAGAGGACGAGAAGCACGACCGCGGCGGCCCCGAGCACGCCCGCCACACCGCCCGTCGACATCGTGAGGGCTGCCGGCTCCCCCGTCCCGTCGGGCTCGTCCGGCCGGTCCACCGGCTGCGGCAACAGGTCGGCGGCGTCGAGGGCCTCGTAGGCGTCCTGGGCCGCCCCGCTCATGCCCACCAGCTTGACCCCGTGCGGCCGCTGCATCTGCGGGTGCATGCCGCCCGCGTCGTCGGCCTGTACGAACGCTTCGATGTCCGCCTCCCGCAGGTACTCTTTTGCCACCTCCGCGTCGCGGCGCGTCGAGTAGATGGCGAACACGGTGGTCTCTTCGGTGGATCGATCGCGGGACACGGCACCTGAAGGGGCGGATGAACGAGGACCGCTGTGGCATCGGATCGGCCCGAGCCCTGTGTTATGGTTAACTATTTCTTTGCAAAACGTCAACTCCGGCGGCGAAAATCCCGATTGCCTGCTCCTCCTGGGGGATGGGCTCCGTCCCCCACTGCGTTTCTCCCCTGAACCCCTTACGTTGAGTCGTCCCCCGCAGGGCAGCGCGCGCTCAATTTCGGCTAGACGCACCCATTCCGATGACGGTCTACTTCAACGGCAGCTACATGGACAAGGCGGACGTGTCCATCTCCCCCGACGACCGGGGGTTCGTGTTTGGGGACGGGGTCTACGAGGTGGCCCGCGCCGAGGACGGGCGGCTGTTTCGGCTTGCCGACCACCGCCGGCGCCTCGCCCGCAGCCTGGAGGCCATTCGGCTGCACGATGTCGACCCCGACGCCCTCTGGGAGCGCGTCCGCGGGCTGCTGCCCCGCAACGGCCTGGACGCGGGCCCCGCAAAGGTGTACCTGCAGGTCACCCGCGGGGCCGCGCCGCGCCAGCACGCCTTTCCCGACCCGCCCCCCGAGCCGACCGTCTACGCCCGTGCCGAGGCCCACGAGCCGCCGCTTGAGAAGTGGCGCAACGGCGTGGCGGTGATCCTGCGGCCCGACCAGCGCTGGGCCCGCTGCGACATCAAGTCGCTCAACTACCTCCCCAATGTCCTCGCCAACCAGGCCGCCCAGGAGGCCGGGGCCTACGAGGCGCTGCTGGTGCGCGACGGGTTCGTGACGGAGGGCAGCCACTCCAGCATGGCGGCCGTGTTCGACGGCACCGTGACGGTCCACCCCTTCACGAACCGCACCCTGCCGAGCATCACGCGCACCGTGATGCTGGAGCTGTGCGACGCCCTGGGCCGTCCCGTGGAGGAGTTTCCCGTGGCCGTCGACGCCCTGCCCGAGGCCGACGAGCTGTTTCTGATGGGCACCACGACGGGCATCATGCCGATCGTGCAGGTGGACGACTGGACGGTGGGCGACGGCACGCCGGGGCCCGTGGCGCAGGAGCTGCTGGAGGCCTTTCGGGCGCTGGAGCCGGCGTAGGGCCGCGGTCGGGCCCTCCGCGGAGCGCAGAGCGGCGGATCGGGGCGTGTGGGTGCTGCATCTCCCCGGAGTCTCTCTGTCAATCGGTGCCAAAACTTGAACCCACGGCCCGTACTTTGTTTTTTTAGTTTCACATCCCGAAAAATAATTGCGATGTCCGCCACATAGCGCTGGCGTGCGCCGATTACGGCACCGTTTCGCTACTTGGAGGCATCGCTCGATAACGCCCATTTATAGCCGATGTCCGCGTATAAACAGCGGCCCAACGACTTTTTTCGACGCTACGAGCGTACTGATACCGAAGTGGTGCATGGCGACTGGCTCCCCTTGCTTCCAAGCACGCAGCTTCTGGTGCTCGACGTGGGAGCAGGATCGGGCCGCGACGCCGCCTGGTTTGCGGATCAAGATCATGAGGTAGTTGCGGTCGAGCCTGCAGACGCACTGCGGAAGCGCGCTCAGGAGAGACATCCGTCTCCCCGCATTCAGTGGCTCGACGACCAGCTTCCGGCGCTGGACGCCGTCCACGATCTCGACTACACGTTCGACGTCATCCTGCTGAGTGCCGTCTGGATGCACGTTCCTCCCTCGGAGCGAGAGCGCGCTTTCCGCAAGCTCACGGAACGCCTCAAGCCCGGCGGCCACCTCGTCATTACGCTCCGCTCCGAACTGCCGGATGGCAATCGCACGGCCTACGAAACCTCGACGTCTGAACTGCGCGATCTGTCACGTTCTTTCGCACTCGAGCTCCTGGACGCGACGCAAACTGACGACCAGTTGGATCGAGCCCTGGAATGGACAACGGTCGTCTTCCGACTGCCGGACGACGGCACCGGCGCCCTGCCGCTGATCCGACATATTCTAATCAACGACAACACATCCGCCACCTATAAGCCTGCCCTGCTGCGCTCCATCCTCCGGGTGGCCGATAACGCGAAGGGCGCCGTCTTGGAGGAAACCCAGGACCACGTGGATATTCCCCTTGGGATGGTAGCGCTGTATTGGCTGCGCATGTATCGTTGGCTCATTCTGAATCGGGGATATCACCAAATGCCCCCGGGAAATGGCCCCCCCGCCTTTGACGACGAACACTTTCAATTTCTGCGGCGGCTTTCTGAGTCGGACTTTCGGCTCGGTCGGCGCTTTACTGGGGACGAGGCCCGCCACCTCATCGAGACGTTCCGGACCATTCGAGACACCATCCGGGAGGGGCCTGCTCACTTCATCACCTACCCAGGGACGAGCGATCAGGTATTTGAGTATGGAAGTGGGCACATCCGTTCGTCAGATGAACTCACCCTCGACCTCGAATTCCTACGTACGGTGGGGACGCTTCGCGTGCCCCGACATGTATGGGATGCACTCGCTCGGCACGCCAGTTGGATCGAACCGTCCATTTTGAGCCGCTGGGTGGAGTTGCTCGAAACCTACGACGGCACTGCGTCCCCCGGTGCGTACCGCGATGCACTAGCCTGGCCCAACGTGGAGCATTCAACCCAGGAAGTCCGCAAACTGGCCATACAGCTCCAGCAGTCAGGAGAACCTCTGTACTGCGTGTGGTCCGGAGAACGCCTAAACAGCGGATACGAAATTGACCACTGTTTCCCCTTCAAGCACTGGCCGAACAACCATCTTTGGAACTTGCTGCCAGCGTCATCGCAGTTGAACGCAGAGAAGTCCGATCGTCTTCCCTCGGCACAGCAGGTGGAAGCAGCCGCCGATCGCATACAGGACTGGTGGCACCGAGCCTACCAGAAAACCCGCTACGAGCCCCGGTTCTACGAGGAGGCGAATGCGGCGCTCCCGCTCCGATCGGACGAGACCACGCTTGACGATCTTCTAACTGGTCTCCGACGCCAACGCGTTCGACTTCGGACGGACCAGCAAATTGCCGAGTGGAGCGCGGAGTAGCATCATCCAACTCTCCCGACCGGCCTCACCGTCACTGGGTCCCTAACTCTCGTGCCCCGCCGCCAAAATCCATACGCGCACCTTACAGCGAAGGAGCGGGACCGGCCCTCCTTTCCCACCCGCAAGCTCCTCGGGCTCGGCCACATCGAGGGTCGCGTGCTCGACTACGGCTGTGGGCATGGGGCCGACGTTGACTTTCTGCGCGAGAAGGGGGTTGAGGTTGAGGGCTACGATCCCCACTACGCCCCGGAACGCCCGGACGGCACGTTCGACACCATCCTGTGCCACTACGTCCTCAACGTCTTGCTTCAGCGGGAACAGACGGACGTGCTGATGGACGTGTCTGAATTGCTACGCCCCGATGGTACTGCCTTCTACACGGTCCGCCGGGACCTTCAGCGCACCGGGTACCGCCAGCACTACAAGCATAACGTCCCGACCTATCAGACCAACGTGGGCCTGCCGTACGAGACCGTCGTGCGCACCGAGTTCTGCGAGATCTATCAGTATCGCCCGTACCCGCAGCGCCCCTCCGACCCCGAGACCGACTGTGTGCTCTGCAATCCACCATCAGAAACGACGCTGGTCTCGGAGTCCGCGCAGTCCGTAGCGGTGAGAAACGACGATTCCGCCGCTGACGGACATACTCTCGTGCTCCCCAAGCGACACGTGATCAACTATTTCGACCTCGCCGAGCGCGAGCAACGGGCGTGCTGGCTGCTGGTGAACCGTGCCCAACGCATGCTGCGCGAACAGGGGGCATCCAACATCTTCCGGGTGGGACTCAACCTCGACCAGCCGGCCCCGAAAACCGTCGAGCATGCCCACCTGCACGTCGTTCCGTTGTGAAGCCCCGCGTCTCCAAACACGTCAGGGAAACGACGTACGTCCCACGATGAACCACATACAGGTGCGGCATCCATCTCTCCCGTCCGAAAATCCTTATCCCCCGTTCGACCACCCCAAGCGCATCGCCGAGATCTGGGTCGAGGCCTGGAACCGGCGCGACGCGGACCGGCTGGCGGAGCTGTTTGCGGAGGACGCCGAGTTCGTGAACGTGACCGGGCTCTGGTGGCACGACCGCGAGGCCATCCGCCAGGCCCACGACTACGGCCTCCGCACCATCTTCGACCAGTCGACGATCGCGCTCGTAGAGCGGCGCGTCCGGTGGCTCGCGGGCGGCGCGGACACTACTCCAGCCGTGGCGGTCGTGCACGCCAAGATAAAGCTGGAGGGCCAAACCGCCGTGGCCGAGGTGGACGATCCCCGGCCCCGCCGCACCATCTTTACCTTCGTGGTGCGCCGCACGGACGACGACTGGCGCTGCGTCGCCGCCCAAAATACCGACGTAGCCCCGGGCGCGGAGACCAACGTCATCGACGACCAGGGACAGATGCACTCCGTCAGCTATCGATCGGACGACCTCCCCGATCTAAACTGACACCCTCACTCTCCCTCTCTCCCACTCTCCAGTGCCCCCAACGCCCCCCTTCCCTCTTCCCTCTTCCCCCTTACCCCACAACCCGAAGATTCGCGTACTTCAGCTTCAGCTTCTTGTTGCCCACGTCCGACCCGAAGAAGACGACCGCGGTGGCCTTGTCGCCCTCCCCCTCCAGGGACTGCACCTTGCCCCGCCCAAACTTCTGGTGCTCCACCCGGGCGCCCGGCACGATCTCGCCGTGCCCCTCGTCGTAGACCACGCGCCGCCCGCCGCCCCCGTCGGTCGACTCGATGCGCCGGAGGCCGTCCGACGAGGAGGTCGTCCCGCCGTCGCCGCTCAGGTCCTGCCGGTAGTAGTGCGGGTCCATCTCGTCGTAGTCCTGCGACGAGCCGTCGCCCGCCGAGAAGCGATCGGTCTGCTGCTCCAACTCGCCGCCCGCCTCGGTGCGCACCACGTCGGAGTCGACCTCCTCCAGGAAGCGGCTGCGCGTGTTGGAGGTCTGTTCGCCGTAGCGGTAGCGGCTGCGCGCCCAGCTGAGGTAGAGGCGCTCCTCCGCCCGCGTGACGCCGACGTAGAAGAGGCGCCGCTCCTCCTCCAGCTCCGCCTTCTCCTGGGTCGCCTTTTCCAGCGGAAAGAGGCCCTCCTCCAGGCCCGCCACGAACACGACCGGAAATTCGGTCCCCTTCGCGGCGTGGAGCGTCATGAGCGTCACCTTGTCGCCGCCCCCCTCCGCCTCGTCCTGGCCGGTCATGAGGGCCACCTCCTGCAGGAACGTGCTGATCGTGGCGTCCTCGGTGGACTCGACGTATTCGGCCAGCGCGCTGATCAGCTCCTGCACGTTCTCCCAGCGCTGCAGGTTTTCGCGGGTGTGCTCCTTGCGCAGCTCGCTGAGCAGGCCGGCGTCCTGAATCAGGTCGCGCGCCAGCTCGTCGGCCGGCACGCTGCCGGTGCCCGCCTTCGAGGCGCAGCGCGCGATGAGGCGTCGAAATTTGCCGACGGCCCGCTCGGCGCGCGTGCCCAGCGTCTCGATCTCCTCCACCCGCTCCACGGCCTGCCAGAGCGAGAGGCCCTGCTGCTGGGCGTAGCGCTGGAGGCGCTTCTGCGTCTTGTCGCCGATGCCGCGCGTGGGGTAGTTGATGACGCGCTGCAGGCTGGCCGTGTCGTTCGGGTTCACCAGCAGCTTCAGGTACGCCAGCACGTCCTTGATCTCCTTCCGCTCGTAGAAGGAGGTGCCCCCGATCACGCGGTACGGCACGTTCTCCTTGCGCAGCGCCTCCTCGATGGCCCGGCTCTGGGCGTTGGTGCGGTAGAGGACCGCAAAGTCGCCGTACTCCATCCCGTCGCGCAGGTGCAGGTCGCGGACGCGGCGCTCGATCTTTTGCGCCTCGTCCTTCTCGCTGAGCGCCTCCATGAGCGCCACGTACTCCCCCTCCGCGTTGTCCGTCCAGAGGCTCTTCTCGATCTGGTCGTCGTTCTCCTCGATGATCGAGTCGGCCAGGCGGATGATGTTCTCGGTGGAGCGGTAGTTGCGCTCCAGCCGGATCGTGGTGGCGTCCGGGTAGTCGTTGTCGAAGTTGAGGATGTTGGTGATGTCGGCCCCGCGGAAGGCGTAGATGCTCTGCGCGTCGTCGCCCACCACGCAGAGGTTTTTGTGGCGGCCGGACAGGGTGCGGGCGAGGACGTACTGCGCCTGGTTCGTGTCCTGGTACTCGTCGATGTGGACGTACTGCCAGCGCCGCTGGTACTTTTCGAGCACGTCCTCGTGCTGCTCGAACAGCTCGATCGGCTTCAGCAGCAGGTCGTCGAAGTCGAGCGCGTTGGCCTGCTGGAGGGCCCGCTCGTAGGCGGGGTAGACCTCCGCGACGATCTCCTGCTGGTCCCCGCGCGCCAGGTCCGCGTACTCCTGCGGGTCGATCATTTCGTTCTTGGCGCTGGAGATCATGCGCTGCACCGACCGCGGCTTCACCACGTCGGTGTCGAGGCTGCGCCCCTTCATCTGCTGTCGGATGAGGCGCTTCGAGTCGGTGGTGTCGTAGATGGAGAAGTCTTCCGAGTAGCCGATCTTGTCCCCTTCCATCCGCAGCAGGCGGGCGAAGGAGGAGTGGAAGGTGCCCACCCACATCCCCCGGGCGTCGTCGCCCACGAGGGCCTCCACCCGCTCCTGCATCTCGTTGGCCGCCTTGTTGGTAAAGGTGAGGGCCAGGATGTCGCGCGGCTGGGCCTGGCCCGCGGCCAGCAGGTAGGCGATGCGGTGCGTGAGGGCGCGCGTCTTGCCGGAGCCGGGCCCGGCGATGATCATGACCGGCCCCTCGGTGGTCGTCACGGCCTCGCGCTGCTTGTCGTTGAGCCCGTCGAGGATGCGCTGCTCGGCCTCGGGGTCGGGGTCAACCTGGGTGTGGGTCGTGGAACGGCGGATCGGAATGCGGCGCATGCGGCGGGGCAGGAATCAGTGTAAGGCAGGCCTATCGACATGCGTCTGTACGCCCGGGGCACGGTGGCGTTCGGGCGCCGGGCCCAGGGCGCCGGGCCGGGCGCCGGGCCGGCCCTAACCATGCTTTAACGTTTTCGTCCTTCTAATTCGCCCACAGAAGGATTACGTTACAGGGTGTTGGCGCTTTTTCTCATCAATCCCCCTCCCTCCCGCCATGCGTCTCCGTCCTCGCCTGCTTCCCTGCGTCCTGGTCGCGGCGCTCGTCCCCATGCTCTGGGGCGGGGCCTTCGCCCAGCAGTCCCCCGACCAGGTGCCCGAGCACAACCTCGAGGCGTTCGAGCCGGTCGACTTTCCCGACCCGAACCGCTACCGCGACGCCGACGGCAGCCCCGGCCGCGCCTACTGGCAAAACGAGGCCGACTACCAGATCGACGTGGCGCTCGACACGGCGCGCAAGCGCGTCACCGGCACCGAGACCATCACCTACACCAACAACGCCCCGGAGGCCCTGGAGCGGCTCTGGGTGCAGCTGGAGCAGAACTACTTCAAGACGGGCAGCCGCGGCAACGCCGCCGTGCCCGCCGACGCCCGTTTCGGGGGCTTCTTCGAGGAGGCCGGGTACGACCTTTCGAACCTCCAGCTCCGGCGCGGGGGCGAGACCACGACGCCGGACACGCTCGTCGACGGCACCCGGATGCGCGTGTCGCTCGATGAGCCGCTCGCGTCCGGCGACAGCCTTCAGCTCTCGTTCGACTTCGCGTACACGCTCCCGGCGGACGGCGCCGACCGCCACGGCTGGATGGCAATGGAGGCCGGCACCGTCTACCAGTTCGCCCAGTGGTACCCGCGGATGTACGTCTACGACGACGTCCACGGCTGGAACCCGCTCCCCTACCTGGGCCAGGGCGAGTACTACCTGGAGTACGGCACCTTCAACGTCAACATCACCGTGCCGCGCAACATGATCGTGGGCGGCACCGGGCGCCTTCAGAACCCCGACGACGTGCTCACGGAGACGCAGCGCGAGCGGCTGGCCGAGGCGCGCCAGAGCCGCGAGCCGGTCATGATTATCGACAGCACGGAGGTGGGCGCCCCGTCCACCCGGCCCGACGGGACGGGCCGCCTGACCTGGCGGTACGAGGCCGACCGGGTGCGCGACTTTGCGTGGGCGGCCTCCAGCGCCTTCATCTGGGACGCGGCCCGGGCCGACGCCGGGGACCGCACGGTGCTTGCCCAGTCGCTCTACCCGAAGGAGGGACTCGGCACCGACCAGAACCCCGGCTGGGAGCGGTCGACCGCGTACACCCAGCACTCCGTCGAGTTTTACTCCGACTTCGTGGCGCCCTACCCCTACCCCAACGCGATCAACGTGGCCGGGCGGGTGCAGGGCATGGAGTACCCGCAGATCGTGTTCTGCGACGTCAACTCGCGCGGGCGCTCCCTCTTTCAGGTCACCGACCACGAGTTCGGGCACACCTGGTTTCCGATGGTCGTCGGGTCCGACGAGCGCCGCTGGGCCTGGATGGACGAGGGCCTCAACACCTTCCTGAACCAGTACTCGGCGCTCGACTTCTACGGCCAGGGCCGGGTGCCGCCGGCGAAGGTAATGGGCGGCCTCTCGAAATACGTGACGAAGCAGATGGGCTCCCCCTTCGGGGACCAGCCGATCATGACGTACGCCGACCGCGTGCGCGACGACGCCCTCGGGTTTCTTGCCTACCTGAAGCCGGGCTACGGCCTGATGGTGCTGCGCGAACACGTGCTGGGGCCCGAGCGCTTCGACTCCGCCTTCAAGGCATACTTCGACCGCTGGGCCTACAAGCACCCGAAGCCCGCCGACTTTTTCCGCACCATGGAGGACGTGAGCGGCGAGGACCTGGACTGGTTCTGGCGGAGCTGGTTCTACGAGACCGACGCGCTGGACCAGGCCGTCGACTCGGTGGCCCGCGGCGACACGACGATGGTGACGGTCTCGCAGAATGAGCAGCTGATGCTGCCGGTAACGGTGCAGCTCACCTACGCGGACGGTTCTACGGAGCAGCGCCGCATCCCCGCCGCGGCCTTCTACACGCGGGACACCAACACCCTGCGCGTGACGGACGGGCCTCTGCAGCGCATCGCCCTCGACCCGAACCAGATCCTGCCGGACATGAACCGGGGCAACAACATTTGGACGCCGTCGGACGCCACGGAATCGTCGTCTACGGGGTCGTCCACGGGGTCGTCTACGGGGTCGTCTACGGAGACGGAGTCCGCTTCGGACTCGGGTCGCTAGAGGAACGACACTCCATTCCGGGAAGCATCCACAGGGGCACTCGGCCGTCCGCCGGGGCCCCTGTTGTGTTGCGGGGGCGACGAACGCTCGGGCCGGGGCGACTTGTGTTCGCGTCCATGGTGGTTATCTTACGCTCGGCTCGGAGGGAGGGCTCCGCCGTACTCCCCTCGTCTTACATCCACACGCGCCTTCATGTCGTTTCCCGTCGCCCTGCTTCGCGGCCTCATCGGCCTTGTCGTCTTCGTCGGCATCGCCGTGCTGTTCTCCACCAACCGCAAGGCCATCAACTGGCGGCTCGTGGGCGCGGGGATCGGGCTGCAGCTCGTTTTCGCGGTCCTCGTGCTGAAGACCGGCCCGGGGGAGATGCTGTTCGACACCCTCGCGACCTTCTTCGACACGCTGCTGTCGTTTACGTACGAGGGGTCGGAGTTCATCTTCGGCGACCTGGGCAACCCGGACGAGGGCAACAACTTTGCCTTTCAGGTGCTGCCGACGATCATCTTTTTTGCCTCGCTGATGGGGGTGCTCTATCACCTGCGCATCGTGCAGCCGCTCGTGAACGGCATGGGATGGGTCATGCAGAAGACCCTGCGCATCTCCGGGGCCGAATCGCTGGCCGCCGCGGCGAACGTGTTCATCGGGCAGACGGAGGCGCCCCTGGCCGTGAAGCCCTACGTGGAGGACATGACGCGCAGCGAGATCATGACGCTCATGACGGGCGGGATGGCGACCATCGCGGGCGGGGTGCTGGCCGCCTACATCGGGTTTCTGGGCGGGGGCTCGCCCGAGTCGCGGCAGCTGTTCGCGAAGCACCTCCTGTCGGCGTCGGTGATGAGCGCGCCCGCGGCAATCGTGATGGCGAAGATTCTGGTGCCGGAGACCGAGACCCCCGCGACCCAGGGCGGGGCCGAAATCCAGGACACGGAGGAGGCCGACAACGTCATCGAGGCCGCCGCCAACGGGGCCTCCGACGGCCTGCGCCTGGCCCTCAACGTGGGCGCCATGCTGCTCGCCTTTCTGGCCCTCATCGGCACCATCAACGCCGGGTTCGAGTGGGTGGGCGCGCCGGTGGTGTACGGCGTTGAGCTCTACAACGTGAACGAGCTCGTGGCGCAGGCGTCCGGCGGCCGCTTCGACGCGCTCTCGCTGGAGGCGGTGTTCGGGTTCCTCTTCGCCCCGCTGGCGTGGGCGATGGGCGTGGGGGCGGCCGACATCCTGCAGTTCGGCACGCTGCTCGGGGAGAAGGTGGCCGTGAACGAGTTCGTGGCCTACGCCTCGCTGCGCGACCTCCAGGGGGCCCTCAGCGAGCGGTCCACGATTATCGGCACGTACGCCCTGTGTGGGTTCGCCAACTTCTCGTCCATCGCGATCCAGATTGGGGGCCTCGGGGGCATCGCGCCGTCGCGCAAGAGCGAGATCGCGGCGCTCGGCCTGCGGGCCGTGCTCGGGGGCGCGCTCGCCTCGTGGCTCACCGCCACGGTCGCCGGCGTCCTCGTGGCCTAGCCGTGACCCAGCGGACGGGGGCTTTCTCCGCGCCGATCGCCTCCACATACGCTCGGCCCCACATACGCTCGGCCCCTCCGCCGGGGGGCCGAGGGGCCGAGTGCAGGGGGCGCGGGGCGGGCCGGCCCGGACGGACCGGCTGCGGCCTGGAAGGCGGCCCTACCGCATCTGGAACGGAATGTTGAACTGGACCCAGCTCTCAGTTGGGGTCCAGCTGCCGTCTTCCAGAACGTAGGCGGGCTTCCACGTGGCCTGGGTCGCGGCCTTCAGGGCAATGCGATTCAGCGTCGGGTGCGGCCCCGAGAGCACCTCCACGGCGTCGGCCCGAGAGGTCGCGTTCTCCCCCTCGCCCTCCACGTCAAGGTGTACCTGCAGCTGCACGACGCCGGAGTACTCCTCCGACCGCAGGCTGTCGGGCCACGTGATGTTGTCGGGCGACTGATCGCGCTGGGGCTCGCGGAAGTACTCGGTGATCGCTTCGTAGGCCACCTTCTGGTTCTTGTTCAACAGGTCCGACTGCAGCTCCCCGTTGCTCTGCAGAACGTTCCCGCCCAGGTCCACCTCCTCCAGTTGCGGGGCGGCGTACTCCTCAAAGAGCGAGTCGACGACCATCGGATTGTTGCGGTAGAGCGGCAGGAGGCTGCGCTTGATCGCCGCCTGGAACTGCTCCTGATTGACGTCGCCACTCGCCGACAGCTGCACCTCTGCGTTCTCAACGCCCATGCTGGAGAGGCTGTCGAGCGTGATGAACACCGCCGAGGTGTCTACCCCCTCCGCCCACCAGTGCATGTCCGACGTCTGCCAGCCGTCCGGCGGCGCCGTGGGGCTGTTGCCGCCGCCGCACCCGACGACAACGAAGAAGAGAACGCCGACGAGCGCTGTGGCGATGTTGCGGGTCGAAAACATGATACAATCCTGTAATCAGTGAGATGGGTGAAATTGTGCTACGATGTTAGGAGCCCGGTCCGGAGGCGTTCCCGGCGTGGGGCCGGCTCGGGGCGGGGTCGGGGCGGGGTCGGCCGGGTCCGGTTATTCGATGAGCACCGGCGTCCCGACGCGCACCTGCTCCCAGATCACGTCCATGGCTCCGTTGCGAATGGCCACGCAGCCCTGCGTCCAGGCGGTCGCGTCCCCCGTGCCGTCGCCGTGAATCTCAATCCACCCGCCCAGGTCCGTGCCCATGGGCGGCATCCGGTGTTCCTGCTGGGCCTGCCGGATGGCCTCGTACTGGGCGCGGGAGATGAGCCCCGCGTTCACCCCCCGGCGTGCGTCCTCCACCTTCGGGTAGTTGAGCACGAGCGCCTTGTAGAACTCGCTCTGCGGGTTCTTGTGGACCACGTAGAACGTCCCCTCGGGCGTGCGCCAGTGGTCGGGGCGGGTTGTGCCGCCGTTTCGCTTCTTGTCGGCGAAGGCGTTGTAGGCCATGTCCGCCTCGAAGGCGTGGGCGAGCGCCGCCCCGCGGTACACGTAGACGCGCCGCTTCCGCTTCGAGACGCGGATCCACACGTTGGACAGGGCGCCGGCGGCGACGTACCCGGTCGTGCCCCCGTCGGTCCGCACCCGGCACCAGTCTCCATCGCACGACAGGCGCCGGACGGGCGTGCGCATCGCCAACCGGGTCACCGGAGCGTTCAGGCCGGAGCGGTTGTGCAGGGTCGCCGCTTCTTCGGCCACGTAAAACAGCGGCGTCGCTTCCAGGGCGCCGCCCTGCCCTGCGAGGTCGCCCGAAGCGGGGGCCGGCGATGGCGCCACGGCGTCCCTTTGGGTGGTATCGGGCGGGGCGCTCGGCTGGCCGGCGGCCGACGACAGGCCGCCCGCCAGTCCCCCAAGGAGAAGAAGCAACCATCCTATCGTGCGCATGACACGTCGGCTGACGAGGGTGAGACGCGGACGCTCGGAGCGGTGCGTAGGGGCTCGAATTAGGAGTCGTTCCGGGCCCGACAATATCGGAAGGCCTCCAAGACGCCGTCAAGAACCGTTCCCTCCGTCACATGGTCCACCTGGGCCCGCACCGTCGCGTCGGCGTTGGCCGGGGCGAACGACGTTCCGACGGCGTCGAGGGCCTCCAGGTCGGTCTCGGCGTCGCCGATGTACGCCGTCTCGTCGAGCGCCAGCCCGAGGCGGTCGGCCAGCCACTCGACCCCGTCCCGCTTCGTGATGCCGGGCGGCACGACGTCCACCGAAATGTCGGTCGCAAAGACGTGGAGGCCGGGGGTCTCCTCGGCCACGAACTGCTCGGCCCGGGGCTGCAGGGCCCGAATTTCGTCCGCCTTCGGCGAGACGACCCCGGTCTGCGTGCGCTTGGCGTGGTCGATCGAGATCTGGGTGCCCGGCACGCACTCCGTCACGAACCACTCTTCCACGACGCGCAGCTTGGCCTCCACCTCGTCGGTCAGGTGCGGGCTCCAGGCGGTTTGGGCCACCACCGGGTCGAACTGCCCCCCGCCGGCCTCGAACAGCACCGGCGTGGTGAGGGCGAGCGCCTGCGTCATGGCCTCCACGTACGGGTAGGAGCGGCCCGAACAGAGGGTGAGGGCCGGGGCCGGGTCCGCCTCGTGTGGGAGCCGACGGAGCGTGTCGAGCCCCGCCAGGTCGTACGCCTCGTAGGGCGACGCCAGGCACCCGTCAATATCGGCAATGAACAACTTGGTCACGGCAGAAAATCGTTCGAGCAAGAACGGAAGGCACCGGGGCAACCGGTGTCCCCAATCATGGACGAGCAAGCGTGGTGCATGAAGACGTGAGGCGTGAAGCAAATCGTCTTGTGGGGCTCACGATTCACGCATCACTCAGCGCGCACTTTACGAAAAAGCAGGGCGTACCCGGTCGGCTCCCCGCTTTACGACGCGTCCTCCTCGTCCCCAGCAAACGACTCCTTCATCGCCTCCACGATCTCGTCGGAGATGCCCATGGTGGAGAAGCCGCCGTCGTGGTAGAGCGTCTGCATGGTCACCATGCGCGTGAGGTCGCTGAGGAGCGTCACGGCGTAATCGGCGCAGCTGTCGGCGTCGGCGTTGCCGAGGGGGGCGACGCGCTCGGCAAACTCGTACATCGCGTCGAAGCCGTCGATCCCGGAGCCGGCGGTCGTCTTCGTCGGGCTCTGGGAGATGGCGTTGATGCGGATGTCGCGCTCGCCCAGCCGGTAGCCGAAGGAGCGCACGATGCTTTCCAGCAGCGCCTTGGCGTCGCCCATCTCCGAGTACTTCGAGAAGATGCGCTCGGCGCCGATGTAGCTCATCGCCAGGATCGACCCGCCGTCGTCGATCGCCTCGGTGTCGAGGGCGTGGTTCACGATGCGGTGCAGGCTCACGGCGGACACGTCGAGCGTCTGCTCGTACCAGTTGTAGTTGAGGTCCTCGTAGGGCACGTCCTTGCGCACGTTGACGCCCATCCCGATGGAGTGGACGATGAAGTCGATCGAGCCGTACTCGTCCTTCACCTCTTCGAAGAGCGCGGCGAGCTCCTCGTCGTCGGTGGCGTCGGCCCAGATGATGGGGCTGTCCGTCTCCTCCGCCAGCGCGTCGAGGGAGCCGAGGCGGCGAGCCACCGGGGCGTTGGAGAGGACAAAGTCCGCCCCCTCGCGGTGACAGGCCTGGGCAACCGACCAGGCGATGCTGTCCTCATTGAGGGCCCCAAAGATGACGCCCGTCTTTCCGTCGAGCAGGTCGTAACCGTCCATGACAGTCGAAGTCGTAGTTGGAAGAAAATGAGCAAGGAGAGGCCCCGCGCGGCCGGCTACAGTCGCACGTCGTCCATCGGGGCCAGGTGGCCCAGGAGGGCGGCGTGCACCGGCCCGTTGGTGGCGCACATCTGTTGGTCGAATACGGGCGTGAGCCCGGCGTCGTCGTGATAGTTTGTGACCCGTCCGCCGCCCTCACGCACGAGCAGGGCGCCCGCCGCGATGTCCCAGGGGTTGAGCCCGGTCTCAAAGAAGCCATCGAACCGGCCGCAGGCCGTCCAGGCCAGGTCAACCGCTGCGGATCCGTGCCGGCGCACCCCTTGAGCGTCGCGGAGGATGTCGGCCAGCACGTCCAGGTACCGGTCCGTGTGCTCGAACCGGCGGTAGGGAAACCCCGTCGCCAGGAACGCCTCCCCAAACGCGTCCGTCGCGCTCACCTCTTCTTCCTCCCCGTTCACCTGAAGCCCGTGCCCCGCCACCGCCGTAAAGAGTTCGTCGCGCGGCACGTCGAGCACCACGCCGACCACAATCTCGTCCTCCTCCTGCAGCGCGATGCTGACGGCGTAGGGCGGCACCTGATGCATGAAGTTTGTCGTGCCGTCGATCGGGTCCACGATCCAGCGCCGCCCCGACACGACCGGCGCCTCCCCGTCGCCCGCCGCCCCTTCCTCGGCGAGGATGGCGTCTCGGGGAAAGGTCTCCCGGAGAGACTCGACGATGACCGCCTGGGCCCGCTCGTCGGCATCGGTCACGAAGTCGTTGCGGCTTTTGTCGCGCACGCCGCCGGGCCTGCCGGCCTGCTCCTGAATGACGGCGGCGGCCCGGCGGGCCGCCTGCACGGCCGTGTCGAGGAGCAGGTCGTACGGCGAGTCGTGCGTAGGGGGGTCCATCTGTGCACGGTTGATTGCGGGCGCCGGGGGCCGAGCGCCCCGAAGACTTTACGAAGCCCATTGCGCGGGCCGAAACTTTTGTCCGGTTCTAGGCTAGCGGTACCGGAATGCGTCCCAACATATAAACCGACGATGAGTGATGCAGCCCGCCCCCTCCAAACGCGCCCGTTTTTTACATATCATTGTGGGCGGGTGGCTCCTGGCGCTCGGGGGCTTGGGCTGTACGTCCCCCCCCGAGCACGGCGGGACGTACGCCGCGTTCGGCGCCCTCGACACGATTGAGGCCACAGACACGCCTCGGGACTCGGCCCTCGCCGTCCTTGCGCAACTAAACCGGACGGCGTTCGACTCGGCCTTTGCCCGTCTCGACGCGTACGCCGTCACCCGGACCGTGCGGACCGAGCAGCTGGACACGACCGGGGCCACCACCGCCTACCGGACGCGCACGCTCCGGTACCCGCCCGGCCCCGGCCCCGGAACGATCCAGCGGGCCGACTCGGCCGGCCGCTTCCAGGCCGGTGGGGTTTTGGCACGCCTCACCCCTTCGCAGTCCCCCCGCGCCCGTCCCGGCAACCTGGCGGGGCAGGCCCTCGCCGACCAGCCGGCCTACCTCGCCCCCCGCACGCAGGAGGCCTATCGCTACGCCCTCCGGCGCGACTCGCTTCTGGACGGCACGCCGACCCACGTGGTGGAGGCGAAAGTGCGCTCGGGCGAACGGGGCGCCGACCGGAGCATCCGGTACGCCCGCCTCACGGTCGATCGTGCGTCGCACGAACTGGTGGGCCTCACCACGACCCGGGCCAGCCGGATTCTGCTGTTCCGCGAACGGAGCCAGATCACGCTCCGCCTCCGCCGCGCCCCCGACGCGGCCTGGGTGCCCCACCTGACCCGCGTCCGGGCCGTCGTGGACGTGCCCCTTCGCGCCCCGCGCCAGTTCCGGACGGTGTCGGCGTACCGCGGGTACGCCGCCCGTTAGCAGCGGGCCGCAGGGCGGTGTTCACGCCTCGTCTCGATTGCCCCGCACCGACGCTTTCGTCTCATGCCCCTTTCCCTCGCCGCGGACACGCGGGATCGGCTCTCCACCGACCGCTTCGGCCGGTCGATGCGCGGATTCGAGACGGTCGGCTCGACGAACGAACGGGCGGCGCAGTGGGCCGCGGCGGGCGCGCCGGAGGGCGCCACGGTGCTTGCCGAATACCAGACCACCGGGCGGGGGCGCCACGGGCGCGACTGGACGGCCGACAAGGGCCGCAATCTTCTCTTCTCCGTGGTGCTCCGTCCCACGCTGCCGCCGGACCGGTTTGGGCTTCTCACCGTGGCCGCGGGCGTGGCCGTGGCCGAGGCGATTGAGGACTTCGTCTCGCCCCACTCGGCCGCCCTCAAGTGGCCCAACGACGTTCTACTGGAGGGCCGAAAGGCCTGTGGCATCCTGCTGGAGTCGTCTCTGGGCCCGCCCCACACCGACGCCGTGGTCGTGCTGGGGGTCGGCCTCAACGTGAACCAAACCGACTTTCCCGACGCCCTCGCCGATACGGCCACGTCGCTCCGCCTCGCCGGCGGCCGTGCCGTGCCGCGCCCTCCCCTCCTGGCCCGGCTGCTCCGGGCCCTCGAACGTCGGTACGACGCCGTACAGCACAACGGGGCCGATGCGGTCCGCGACGCGTTCCGGGAGCGCCTTGCCGCCCTTGGGTCGTCCCTGTCCCTGCGCCTCCCCGGCACCGACGAGACCCTCTCGGGCACCGTGCAGGGCATCACGGCGACCGGGGCCCTGCGGCTGCGCACGGCGGACGGTACGGAGAAAACGGTGCACGCGGGCGAGGTCACGACCCGGCGCTGAGTCTTTCATTTTCCCTCCGTTCCAAACATGCTCCTCGCCCTCGACGTCGGAAACAGTGCCGTGAAGGCGGGCCTTTTCTCGGGCGATGCCCTCGTCCGCGTCTTCTCCATCGATCCTCCGGACGGCGACGCGACGGACGCCGCCTACTGGCGAACGGAGCTCGCCTCGGCCCTCGCCGACGCGACGGTCGAGCACGCAGGGCTCGTGTCCGTCGTCCCCGCCCGCACCGACGCCGTGGCCCGCGGGCTTCGGGGCGTCGTGGACGCCCCTTTGACGATCGTTGCCCCCGAAATGACCCTCCCCTTCACGCTCGACTACGACACCCCCGATACGCTGGGCACCGACCGGCTGGCCGCGGCGGCCGCCGGGTGGACCCAGTACGGGCGCGACGCGTCCCGGAGCGTCATCGTGGTGGATGCCGGAACGGCCGTCAACTACGAGGTGGTGCACCGGAACGGCACCTACCGGGGCGGGGCGATCGGGCCGGGGGCCGCCCTCATGCGGAACGCCCTTCGGGCCGGCACGGCTCAGTTGCCCGACGTTCCCCTGCACCTTCCGGAGACGCCGGTCGGCCCCTCTACGCAGACGGCCCTACAGAGCGGCATCTTGTGGGGCCTGATCGACAGTGTCCAGGGGATGGCCGCCCGCCTCGCCGACCGGCTCCCCGACGCGCCCCGGCTCGTCCTCACGGGCGGCTGGGGCGGCCTCCTCGCCGACCGGCTTACGATCGAGGCCACGCACGCGCCCCACCTCGTGCTGCGCGGCGTGCGGCTGCTTGCGGAGGAAAACCGCGCATAGCCCTCGCCCGCTGGGGCGGCGTGCCGGTGCTATGCCTGCAGCGTTCCCTGTTCCACCAGGCGGAGCAGCTCCTGAATCCGCGACATCACCATCTGGATGGCCACCTCGTTGTGCCCGCCCCGGGGAATAATGATGTCGGCCTCCCGCTTCGAGGGCTCGACGAACTCGAGGTGCATCGGGCGGACGGTTCGCTCATACTGGCGCAGAATGCCCTCGATGGACCGATCCCGCTCCTGCATGTCCCGCCGGATGCGGCGCATGAGCCGAATGTCGTCGGCCGCGTCGACGTAGATCTTGATGTCCATCCGCTCCTCGAGGGCCGACTCGGCCAGCACGAGGATGCCCTCGATGATGATGACCGGGCGGGGCTCGACCGTCTCGGTCTCGTCGTGGCGCGTGTGCGTGGTGAAGTCGTACACCGGTTTCTCAATCGCCTCCCCCTCAATGAGGCGGTCGAGGTGCTCGCGCATGAGCGACGTCTCCAGCGCATCGGGGTGGTCGAAATTAAACTGCGCCCGCTTCTCTCGGGAAAGGTGCGAGAGGTCGTGGTAGTACGCGTCGTGGTCGAGGATCGCAATCGGGTCGGCCCCAAACTCTTCGAGGATGTGGTTCAGGACCGTCGTCTTGCCCGATCCGGACCCACCGGCAATGCCAATAACGACCGGGGGGGTCATGGGCATCGGGACGCGAGGGGCAGGCATGCGCAGGCAGTAGGCGAGTCAGGACGGGGGCCGGGACGGCCCCACCGAGCAATTGGGGCTAGTCTTGTACCATAATGATTTCCCACGTTTTCGTGTCCTCGTCGTAGGTGGAGGCGTCTTCGTCGAACGTAAGTTCGTCGGACTCCTCTTCCGACCACTCCCGAAGGTCCTCCATCTCCTCGGCCGTCTCCTGCACGATGAAGTTCACGAACTGGCCGCGCTGCACCTCCAGGTCTTCTCCGGTGATGGGCACGCGCTCCCCGTCCTCGACGCGCTCGAACTGCACCTCAACGCGGGCCGTGTACGTGTGCTCGTCGGTCCAGGCGTTCCGGTGCACCTCAGGCAGCAGGTCCCACACCCACCGGTCCTCGAGGCTTTCGTTGAGCATGGGGCTGATGATGGGCCGCCAATAGTCGGCCACCGGCCCCACGTCCGGCAGGGACGCCTCCATGCCGAGCTGGTAGTTCGGGATCAGGTCGTCGGGGCGCAGGAGCCCGAACAGCCCCGACAGGATCACTCCGTTTTCGAGGAGGCGACGCTGCGCCCCCGTGGGGAGGTTTGCGAAGTCCATGGCGGCGTACATCACGCCCGGACTGAACCGGTCGAGGGCCGACATGAGCGGGGCATCGTAGATTTCGTCGTTGACGCGGATGGCCTCCTCCAGCTCGTAGCCCTCCACCCCAAACACCTCGCCGAGCGCCTCGTCGCCTTCCTCGTCGACCACCGCCTGCAGGGTGTCGATGAGTTCGCGCCGGTCGGGGTTCAGGTCGTCGAAATAGTTGAACGTCCCCGATGTGCGGTAGTCAAACATGTCCGGGGCGAACGGATTTCCGCCGGGCTGCTTCTGGTCGGCGGGGGAGAGCAGGACGGTCAGGTCTGGCATGTAGGGGGGTGGGTCAATCGATGGCGACAGAATGGAGAGCGGGGCCGAAGAGAAGGGTGCCCCGGCACGAGACGGAAGTCAGTCTGCGTCGTCGGCCTGCGACGCCTGGCGGAGCTCTTCCATCAACGCGTCAATGTCGTCGCGGATGTGATCGGCTCGGGTTTCTGCGTCCTCGACGACGGCGGCGCTGTTGCGGCGCCCTTCGCTCTCCCCCCCGGATTGAAGGAGCCGACGGAACAGCATCCCCGTCTGGGCCGACAGTTGTTCGAGCTGATACGCGATGCGGCGGCGCGCGTCGGGGCCCCGCTGTGGGGCAAACAGCATGCCCAGGGCAAACCCGACAGCCCCGCCCGCCAATGCACTGCACACCCCAATTCGAGTCATGCGTTTCCGTGACGTCTCCTTCATGAACAATCGGCGTGCTGGGCGAGAAAACGTGTAGGGGAGCTGAATGGTGTTCTACCGCACAGCGACGGTCCAGTTTCTCTCACCAGGGGACCCGGCGCGGGTGCACGGCGGTCGCGTCCCCCGGCCGGAACGAGCCTCTTCCACAAATCTTCGTTGCGTTCCTCGTTGTGCCCGGGCGGGGGACAGGACGAAAAACGAACCCTTTTGGGCTCGGGGCTTTGAATATTATCGACCTCGTGCGTTTCTTGCAACACGTAATTGGGAATCTACACGGCCTTTGCCTACGCGCGTCGGCCGATCTTGCTGTTCCCCACCGACCGGGCCGGGGCCTCCCCGCCCGTCTCTGTGACGGTACCCCGCAGGTCGTACGCGTCGCCCTTCGTTGGGGCCTGAGGGTCGTTCCGGGCGTTCCGCCGGGAGCGATGCTCGGCGCGGCCTCGAACTGCCCCGCCCTCATTGACGACGAGCCTACGACGTATGCACGAAACCCCTTTCCCCATCTACGAAACGGGCTCCTTCCGCTACAACGCGGAGGGCCCCACCGACTCCCCCCTTCCCCCGGTCGTCCTCCTGCATGGCATGCTGGGGGACCTAAGCAACTGGGTCGACACCGTGGAGGCCCTCTCGGACAACGGCTACCGGGTGCTCGCCCCCATCCTTCCGGTCTACGACTTCCCGCTGTCGGAAACGGGGGTGCCGCGCCTCACGACGCACGTCCGGGACTTCGTGGATACGCTCGACCTGGATCGCGTCGTCCTCGTGGGCAACTCCCTTGGGGGGCACGTCGCCCTCCTGTACGCCCTCAACCAGGGGGAGAAGGTCCACGCCATGGTGCTCTCCGGGTCCTCCGGCATCTACGAGACCACAATGGGCTCGTCGTTCTTTCGGCGCCAGGACCGCGAGTTCATCCGGGACCGCACCGAGATGACCTTTTACGACCCGGCTCACGCCACCGAGGAGCTGGTCGACGAGATGCTCGAGATCGTGAACGATCGGCCGCGGGCCTTTCGGCTGCTCAAAATTGCCCGCTCGGCCGACGAGGAGACCGTCACGGAGCAGCTTTCGCAACTTGACATGCCGTCGCTTCTGGTGTGGGGCCGCGACGACATCATCACGCCGCCCGAGGTGGGAGAGGAGTTTCGGGATCGGATGCCGGACGCCCGCCTCGAGTTCATCGACAAGTGCGGGCACGCCCCGATGATTGAACACCCGGATACGTTTAACGCACTGACGCTCGAGTTCCTGGAGGAGCTCGCCGAGGAGGCCCCCCTCACGCCCCCGTCTGGCCGCTAGGGGCCCGCGCTGTCCAATCGGCCGGACAGCTGTGTGGCGAAGCGCACGCCGCCCCCCCTGTAGACGGCGCTCATCCGCAGAAGCGCCGACCGATTCCTGCCTGGCACACACATTGCAGGTTTTCTACGGCACAGCGTCGGTCGCGTGCGCGGTCACGTTGTGCGGGACGTTACAGTCCCTAGGAGGCCTCCATCCTTGCCGGGCAGGTGCGTCTTTGGGTGAGCGCATCTGCCCGGCTTTTTTTGTGAGGGGTGCCGCGAGCGCCACCGAAGGGCCTGCAGGCACCGGGACCGCCCGATGCATTTCTTTTGTTTGGTACAGAAGTTATGGTGCAGGCCGTCCGTGTGTCTGTGGAACGAACAAGGGCTCGCGCTCTTCTTTTGGCGTTCGCCCGTGCCGCAGCACCGTCCCGGGACACTTTTCGCGGCTCGTCGTATAGAGAATCACGAAACGGGACCGTACGGGGGCGCGGGCACTCATCGATCTTCGAACAACACGGCTAGGTGGTCATCATGGCACGCGGAGTCAACAAGGCTATTCTCATCGGCAACCTCGGCGACGATCCCGAACTGCGGTACACCGGCAGCGGGACGGCGGTCTGCAACATGTCGCTCGCGACCAACGAAACCTACACCGATAGCGACGGCAATGAGGTGCAAAACACCGAGTGGCACGACGTCGTGGCCTGGGGGCGGCTCGGAGAGATCTGCAACGAGTACCTTGACAAGGGCTCCCAGGTCTACTTCGAGGGCAAGCTCCAGACCCGCTCTTGGGAGGACCGCGACAACAACACGCGCTACTCGACGGAGGTAAAGGCCCAGGAGATGATGTTCCTCGACAGCAATCGCCAGGGCGGGGCGGACATGGACGGCTTCGACCAGACCCGTGGGGACGACTCCCTGGACCAGACCCGCCAGGAGCAGCCCGCCGGCTCTTCCGGCCCGCAGCCCGGGCAGCAGGCGTCGTCCGGGGGCGAGGACGAGGACACGTTCGAGCCGGACGATGATCTTCCGTTTTGAATACGACGATCTTCTAGTTGGGGATCGTTCCGGCACAGCTTCCCGCCATCGTGCGTCTTGAGAGGTGAGAGGAGGGAGGTCGAGATTGCCTCGGCCTTCCTCCTCTTCGTGTGTTTGTCCGTCCGCCGTCTTGCCCTTTCGGGGTCTTGCCCTTTCGGGATCGTGCCTCGTGGCATCGGGGACGCGGACCCGGAGACCGCCTTTTTCCGCGGCCTCCCCCGGCGATTTGTTGCAGCTTCGTTTGCAGATTGCTCCTCTGCGGTCGATCTTTTGCATTGTATGCTCGTTGCGGTAGGGCGACAACGCAACAACCACACTTTGTCACGGCCCTCAATTTGGGCCCACTGTCTCCTTCAGACCCCAGTACAATGAGCATCGCCTCTTACCTGTCCGAGGACCTCGGGACCTCCGTCGAATTCGAGACGTTCCGGGACGCCTTCCAGAAGAAGCTCCACAAGGTCTTCCGCATGCGCGGCGACTTCGATGCGGTCAGTACGCAGCGTGGCCTCCCGCCGTTCATGATGCGGGAAATTCAGTCGATGACTCCGCTCTCGGTCTTTATCCCCGAGGAGTATGGGGGACGGGGCGGCCACGTGCACGAGTGCCAGTCCATCCTCGCCACGGCCTCCTACGAGTCGCTCGCCCTCTCCCTCACCCTGGGCATCAACGGCGCCCTGTTCCTGCAGCCCCTCACGAAGTACGGCGCCGAGTCCATCAAGCCCCCAATTTTTGAGCGCTTTATTGAGGAAAAGAACCTGGGGGGGCTCATGATTACGGAGCCGGACTACGGGACCGACGCCCTCAGCATGGAGACGTCCTACACGGAGACAGGGGACGGCGACTACCACCTCACGGGCACGAAGCACTGGGCCGGCCTCACGGGCTGGGCCGACTTCTGGCTCGTCACGGCCCGGCGTCAAGGCGCCGACGGCGACCTGGGGCGCGACATCGACTTCTTCGTCGCCGACATGAACCAGCCCGAGCAGATGATCGAGGTCGAGGAGTTCTACGAGAACCTGGGCCTCTACATGATTCCGTACGGGCGCAACCACGTCGACATTCAGGTGCCCGGCCAGCATCGTCTTCAGCCCAAGAGCACGGGCATCAAGATGATGCTCGACATCCTGCACCGGAGCCGGATCGAGTTTCCGGGGATGGGCATGGGCTTCCTCCAGCGCATTCTCGACGAGGCGCTGGCGCACTGCAAGGAGCGCTTCGTGGGCGGCAAGTCGCTCCTCGAGTACGACCAGGTGCAGCGCCGCGTGGCGGACATCCAGGCCGCCTACACGGCGTGCTCGGCCATGTGCCTCCACACCAGTGAACACGCCCACACCGACAACAACCTTGCCGGCGAGGCCCTCTCGGCCAACGCCACCAAGACGGTGGTAACGGACCTCATGCAGAACGCCGCCCAGTCGCTCCTGCAGCTGACCGGGGGCAAGGGCTACCGGCTCGACCACGTAGCCGGCCGCTCGGTGGTCGACAGCCGCCCGTTCCAGATCTTCGAGGGCTCGAATGACGTCCTCTACCAGCAAATTACGGAGTCGATTCTCAAGTCCATGCGCCAGGCGAAGGAGCGCAACCTCCGCTCGTTCCTGGAGGACCACGACCTGACGGCCCGTGCAACCGATTACTTCTCCGGGGCGCTCGACTTTGAGGTCGACCAGTCGCTTCCGCAGCGCAAGCTCGTGGACCTGGGGCGCGTCCTGGGGCGCGTCGTCACGATGGAGATGGTCATCGAGCTCGGCGATCGGGGCTTCCGGAGCGACCTGATCTCCAACTGCCTGCAGTCGTTCCAGGAGAAGGTCGAACGCCTGCTCGCCTCGTACGGACGCTCACAAACGCCGTCTGTGATCGACGACTACGTGGAGGGAAGCGCGTGGCTCGACTTCGTAAAGGCGTAGTCCCAACCCGTGCCGCTGCGGATTTTGAAAGCCGGACGCGGTCCCCTCTGCGGCCCCTGCTCATCCTCTTGTTTGCCCACCGCCCTGCCTCCTCATGTCTGCCCGCTTCGGTGTCGTCGTCTTTCCGGGGTCGAACTGTGACCACGACGCCTACCACGCCGCCCACGACGTCTTCGACCAGGAGGCACGCTTCATCTGGCACGAGGAGGCGTCGCTCGGGGACGTGGACGTGGTGATCGTGCCGGGCGGGTTCTCGTACGGCGACTATCTGCGGTCCGGCGCGGTGGCGCGCTTCTCGCCCATCATGCAGGACGTGGTGCGGTTCGCCGAGGACGGCGGGCTCGTATTTGGCATCTGCAACGGGTTTCAGGTGCTCTGCGAAGCGGGGCTCCTCCCCGGGACCCTCATGCGCAACGAGTCGCTCCGCTTCGTCTGCAAGGACACGCCGCTCCGCGTCGAAAACGCCGGCACGCCCTTCACAAACGCCCTCACGGAGGGGCAGGTCGTCACGATTCCGGTCTCCCACGGCGAGGGCCGCTACTACGCCGACGAGGATGTGCTCGCCCGCATCGAGGCCAACGACCAGGTGCTCTTCCGCTACTCCACGGCGGAGGGCGCGGTCACCGACGCGGCCAACCCGAACGGCTCGGCCCGCGGCATCGCCGGCCTCGTCAACGAGGCGGGCAACGTGTGCGGCCTCATGCCGCATCCAGAGCGGTGCGTAGAGTCGCTGCTCGGAGGGGACGACGGTCGGCTCATCTTCGAGTCGCTCCTGAACCACGTCTCTACCGTCGCGGCGTGATGCGTGAGCCGTGATGCGTGAGCCGTGAGGGGTCTCCTCTAGAGCCCTCCGCATGTCCTGCGGCTTGTCGGCACGCGTTTGCGCCCCCCGAATGGAGCGTCTGCTTCAGGCCCCCATCACGCTCGCGCTGCTGCTCTCCAACCTAGGCGTGAGTCTGTACGCCTTCACCGACCCGTCCCTCCTCCGCGAGCTGTCCTTTCGCCCCCATCGCATCCGGACCCACCGGGAGGGCTACCGGTTTCTCACGGCCGGGTTCGTGCACGCCAGCGGCACGCACCTGGCCTTCAACATGATCACGTTCTACTTCTTCGGGCCCCTGCTGGAAGGGATCCTGGGGATCGGGGCGTTCTTGCTGCTCTACTTCGGCTCCGAGCTAGCGGCCCACGCCCTTACGTTCGCCGCGCACCGCGACGATCCGAACTACTCGGCGGTCGGGGCGTCGGGCGCCATCAGCGGGGTCGTGTTCGCGTTCTGCGTGTTCTTTCCGCTTCGCAACCTCTACCTGTTCTTCGCGCTGCCCATCCCGGCCATTCTCTTTGCGTTCGGGTACGTGTTTGGGTCGATCTACGCCATGGGAGGCAGCAGCCGGAGCGGTGCCCGCGGCAGCGTGGGCGACTGGATTGCGCACGAGGCCCACGTGGGGGGCGCACTCGCGGGCGTCGTGCTCACAATCCTGCTGGAGCCGCGCTCCGTGCAGGTCTTTCTGGAGTCGTTCCGGCAGCTTCTCGGGTAGCTTAGAGCACCCGGGCGCGCAGGTCGGCCCAGTCCGAGAAGGCGAAGCCCCGCTCGTTCGTCGAGTGGCCGTTGGTACCATTCCGGGCGTACCACGCCACCCGCCACCCCACCGGCTCCGCGCCCTCCACGTCGGACCAGTAGGAGTCCCCCACGTAGAGCACGTCCTCGTAGGCGACCCCTGCCGTCTCTGTGGCGTGGTCGAAGGCGTCCGGGTCGGGCTTGAGGACGCCAACGTCCTCACAAATCACGAGGGCGTCGGACCGCTCGCGAAGCAGGGGAAACCGGTCGAACTTCTTCTCTTGCACCTCGGCGAAGCCGTTCGTGATGACGCCCACCGGGTGCCGATCGGCGATGGCCTCAAACGTCTCTCGTGCCCCCGGAATAAAGGCCCAATGCTCGGCGTAGCGCTGCATGTAGTGCCGGGCAACAAGGGTCGCGTCGGCGTGGGGGGCATCCACTGCCTCCAGCAGCCGCTCGAAGCGCTGCTGCTGCACGGTCCGCTTGTCGATCTCCCCGTCGGCGTACCGGCGCCAGAGCGGGGCGTTGATGGTGTGGTAGGTCTCCTGCAGCTCGTCGACCGAGAGGGCGCCGAAGACAGTCAGATAGCGGGTCCGCACGTCGGCGAGGGCCTGCCGCTCGGCCGTCTGGTGGTCGAGCAGTGTGTCGTCGAGGTCGAAGTACACGAATTCAGGGTCCATCGTCGGAGGGACAACGTTCGGGTTCGAGGGGCGGGCGTCGGTGTGCAGTCGGCCGTTCGCGTCTTCAGTGGTTCTGGAAAAGGGGCGCCTCGAACATCGCGTATTCCTTGTCGACGACGGCCCCCAGGGACTCGACGTGGTTCTTGAGTCGGTCGTTCGTATCGAGGACCCAGCTCATCTCGCAGGCCGCGTAGCCGTTTGCCGGTCCATTCTCGATGGTGGCGAGGACGAGCATGCTGTCCAGCCCTTTGCCCTGATAGTCCTTCCGGATGCCCATCAGCGGCATGCGACACTCGTGAATCCCGTACTGCATGTGGAGGAACAGCGTTGTGAGGCCGGACGGCACGCCGTACGGGAAGAGGCGCCCGTCGGGGACGTGCCGCAGCGCCTGGTTCACGTCCGGGAGCGCGACGGAAAAGCCGACCGGCGTGCCCTCGTGCTCGACGAAGAAGACGATCTCCGGGTCGACAATCTGCTTCAGCTCGTCGGCGAGCTGCTGGAGCTCCCCCTCCGTCATGGGCACGAACCCCCAGTTGTCGGACCACGCGTCGTTGTAGATGTCGCGGACGGTGCGCACCTCCTCTTCGAGGCGATCCATGTCGAGTGTGCGCAGCGACAGGCCCGGCGTGCGCCGCTTGACCAGATCCACGCCGCGCTGCAGCCGCTCGTACTTCGCGTACTTCTCGTGGAGGTAATACGCCCACATCGTCATCGCCCGCCCCAAGCCGTAGCGCTCCAGAAAGGCCTCGTGGTACGGCGGGTTGTAGGGCATGAGCAGGGACGGCGCCCGGTCGAACCCGTCCACCAGCAGGCCGGCGGTGTCGTTGAGCGACGGGTTGGCCGGGCCGCGCATGCGGCGGAGGCCCTGCCCGCGGAGCCAGTCGGCGGCGGCGTCGAGGAGCGCCTCGGCGACGGCGTACTCCTCCACGCACTCGAAGAAGCCGAAGAACCCGGTCTCGTCCTCGTGCTTCTCCAGGTGCATGCCGTTGACGATGCCCGCGATGCGCCCGACGACCGCGCCGGAGGCATCCTCCGCCAGAAAGAGCTGCATGTCACCGTGCTCGAAGAACGCATTCGAGGACGGGTCGAGCGTGTCCTTCACGTCGCGGCGCAGCGGCGGCACCCACTCCGGGTAGCGCCCCGGATAGAAGTCGTAGGGGACGTCGATGAACCGTGTCCGGTCGCGCGCGCCACGGACGGGACGAACGGTCACGGCGGAAGTCGGAGCCGGCATGCGGGACAAACGGGAGCTGTGGGAGGACCATGCGAAAACGCCGCCGCTTTCCGACGGCGAATCGGAAAACGACGGCGTCGTTACGGGCCGAACGGGGCCGCTGTTCAGGGGCCGACTACGCGCCCGCGGGGACCTCGTGGCCGTTCGTCCCGACTACGCCCAGCTTCTTGCCCACCTTGTGGAAGGCATCGAGAATCTGGTCGAGCTCTTCGTCGGTGTGCGTGGCCATGTAGGAGGTGCGCATAAGCGCCTGTCCCTTCGGCACGGCGGGCGGCACGACGGCGTTGACGAAGACGCCCTCGTCGATCAGCTCCCGCCAGAAGCGGAAGCACAGCTCCATGTCGCCGATGACGACGGGGATGATGGGCGTCTCGCTCTCCCACACGTCGAAGCCCAGGTTCCGGAATCCGTCGCGCATGTAGTCGGAGATCTCGTGCAGCCGGTCGAGCCGCTCCGGCTCGTCCTGAAGAATCTCGAGGGACTTCAGGACGGTGGCCACGGTCGACGGCGGCATCGACGCGCTGAAGACGTGGGTCGACGCTTCGTGCCGGATGTACTCGACCACGTCGCGGTCTCCCACGCAGAAGCCCCCGATGGAGGCAAAGCTCTTCGAGAAGGTGCCCGTGATGAGGTGGACATCGTCCTTGCGGCCGAACGTGGAGGCCGATCCGCGCCCGCCGTCGCCAATGACCCCGATCGCGTGGGCGTCGTCGAGCATGAGGGCCGCGTTGAACTCGTCCGCGAGGTCGAGCAGGTCGGGCACCCGCGCGATTTTGCCGCTCATGGAGAAGACGCCGTCCGTGGCGATGAGCTTGCCCGCGTCCGGGTGCTCCTCATGGGCCCGCTTGAGCATTTTGCGGAGGTGGTCAAAGTCGTTGTGACGGTACCGCCTGGTCTCCGCGAGGCTTTTCTGTGCCCCCGCATTGATGCAGGCGTGGTTGTCCTTGTCCGAGAAAATGATGTCGCCACGGCCCGCCACGGCTTCGAGCACCCCTTCGTTCGTCATGTAGCCGGTGGAGAACAACACAGCCTCCTCCTTCCCCATGAAGTCGGCGAGCTTCTCCTCCAGCTCCAGGTGCAGGTCGAGCGTTCCGTTGAGGAAGCGACTGCCGGTACAGCCAGTGCCGTACGTGGCCGTTGCCTCCTGGGCCGCCTCCTTCACGCGGGGGTCCGCGGTGAGCCCAAGATAGTTGTTCGACCCTGCCATCACCAGCTCGTCGCCGTTCATGACGGCCCGGGACCCTTCACTCTCTTCAATGGGCCGGAAGTAGGGATACAAGTCTGCCTGCTTCAGTTTGGCGTAGTCGCCCGACGGATCGAAGAAGCGGTGGCACTTCTCAAACAGAGACGGCTCTTCCTGGGCGGGAGACGCCTGCTCGGGCTCCTCGGGCCGGGTGGACTGGCGGGGGGGGCGATCGGGTGTCGTCATAAAAGCGGGAACGCAGTGGGTAGTTCAGGACGCGAAGGACGCAAGGGGTGTCGCGCGTTCGTGGGTGCCCGCGACTGGTCACGATTTTTCTGCATCTAAGTGTCGCCGCGCCGCTCCGAACGAAAGTAACACGCGACGCCCGGGGCTTCCCGCTGCGTGGAGTGTCACGGTTCTCGGGCCCGGCGGTTAACAAAACGTGATTGATCAGTACGTCTCGCGGCGCAGGGGTTTCACCAATTTCCGGCATCGAAGGGCTTCCATTCTCCCCCATGCCCAAAATTTTGGGGCAGTTTTACATCTTGTTCGCCGCGGGCGTGATCGGGCGCGCCGCTAAAACCGAAGGTGGAGGCGAACCCCAATGCCATTAATATCTCGCAAAGACGCCTCTTCGGGCGCCCGGGCGGTCCCGTTCTGCCGTCCCGCGACCACGGGCTCCCCCCCACTCGGACGCACGTCGAGCGCGACGTCCCCCACATTGAAGCTCAACAGGTGCGCACTGACGTACGCGTCCAGAACAGTGAGGGCGTAGAACAGGCCCGTGCCGAGGATCGACAGGTCGCGCCAGCGCCGATACTGATCGCGCTGGTCGCGGAGTTGACGCCCCCCGACGGTGCTGCTTTGCGGGTCGCCGCCCAGTCGCACAACGGCCTCGTCGTACGCCCCTTCGAACTGCCCGTACGGATTGTCCCCGCCATTTTCTTGCGCTCGGTTCCGTCCAATCACGTAGAGGTTGGCGTCCCGGAACAGGCGGTAGCGCCGGGTCAGGGTGTAGATGGCGTACCCGCCGCCCGCCAGGCCCGCGTAGACGAACGGCATCTTGTAGTACTGACGGTTGTAGAACTGCCCCCATCCGGGCGCGGCGGCCGCGCGCCAGAGGGCCCCGCGGGGGGAGTGATCCGGCGAAAATCCCTTCTTCTCCAGGATGGAGGCGCGCACGCTGTCCGGCTGCGCGGAGGCCGTGCCGGCGCTTAGGCTCGCTCCCAGGAGCACAACGAGCAGTCCCAAGCCGAGTCCGACACGGCGCATCTGGATCACAGGCACCCGATCGACGAACGAAACAACACGGTGTGTCCTCAGGAGAGGCGTCTCCCCCCGGCCGTTCACAGTCCTTGGCCGGGGGCCCGATCTCCCCCCCGCTTCAAAGCAGTGGCCCCCACCTACTCGCTCGCCAGGAGCTCCACGAGACGATTTAGGTCCTCCTCCGAGTAGTAAGAAATTTCGATCGTTCCCTCGCCGTCCTTCCGGTGCTGAATCTGCACCTGGGTGCTAAACCGGGACCGAAGCCGGTTTCGGAGCTCTTCGAACTGAAGATCGTCCCGGTCGGGGGCCGTCTCGGGAACCGCGGTTTCGTCGGTCCCCTCTGCTGCTTCGGAGTCGGTTGCCCCCTGGTCGTCGTGCCACTGGCGGGCCCGCCGCTCCACCTCACGCACCGACAGGTCCTCCGCGATGGTGTCTTCGAGCAGCGCCACCTGGGCCTCGTCGTCGTCCATTGCAATGAGGGCGCGGGCGTGGCCCATGCTCACCTGCTTGTCTCGGAGCGCGGCCTGAATGCGGGGCGGCAGGCGGAGCAGACGAAGGAAGTTGGACACCGTCGCTCGGCTCTTGCTCACGCGCTCGGCCACCTCTTCCTGCGTCAGGTCGCACTCCTCGACGAGGCGCTGGTAGCCGAGGGCAATCTCGATGGGGTTCAGCTCCTCGCGCTGGACGTTTTCGACGAGGGCCATCTCGAGCATTTCCTCCGAGTCGGCCTCGCGGATGAACGCCGGCAGGTGCTCCATGCCCGCCCGCCGGGCCGCCCGCAGGCGGCGCTCGCCCGAGATGATCTCGAACTCGCCGTCCCCCAGCGCCCGCACCGTAATGGGCTGGATGATGCCGATCTGCTCGATGGAGGCCGCCAGCTCGTCGAGGGCCCCCTCCTCGAACTCCTGGCGCGGCTGGTAGGGATTGGGGCGGATGCGCTCCACCGCCACCTCCGCGACACGCCCCAGCAGGCGGGTCCCGTCTTCGAACTGGTACAACTGACTCTGCTCCTCCGGTGCCTCGTCGGTTGGGCCCTCGCCGTCCCCCGACGCCTGCTCGTCCTGGTCTTCGGGCAGGAGCGCGTTGAGGCCTTTGCCTAGTGCTGATTTCTTACCCATGCGAAACCGGGGATCGACGAAAAAGGAGAGCGAAGCAATCAGGTGCGGCGATCGCAGCGTCCAGGGCTACATGGAGAACTCGTCGGCCGGCGTGGCGGCGTCCTCGTCGGCCTCGGACGACGCCCCGATCGCGTCCGACAGGGTTTCCTGGTCGCCAGCGGACGGCGTCTCGATGCTTTCCGCGTCGCCCCGGCCGTTGCTGTCCGGTGCAGAATCGAGGTACTCCTCGTTGTGGGCCAGAATTTCGCGGGCAAGGGCCATGTAGTTCTGGGCCCCGGTGCTCGACGCCTCGTACAACAGGGCAGGCTTCCCGAAGCTGGGCGCCTCCGAGAGGCGCACGTTGCGCTTCACGATGGTCTCGAACACCCGCTCGCCGAAGTACCGGCGCACCTCGTCGGCCACCTGGTTGGACAGGCGAAGGCGCGTGTCGAACATGGTCATAAGCACGCCCTCGATGTCCAAGTCCGGGTTCAGGTGCTGGCGCACAATCTTGATCGTGTTCAGCAGCTGCCCCAGCCCCTCCAGCGCGAAGTACTCGGCCTGCACCGGGATGAGAACCGAGTCCGAGGCGGTGAGCGAGTTGAGGGTGAGCAGCCCCAGCGAGGGCGGGCAGTCGATGACAATGAAGTCGTACTTGCGCCGGATGCGGGGCAGGGCGGCGCTCAGCAGCTTCTCGCGCTGGGTCTCGTCGATAATTTCAACCTCGGCGCCCACGAGGTTGATGTGGCTCGGCATCATGTCGAGGAACGGCATCGCCGTGCTCATCACCGCGTCGGACGCATCCACCTCCCCGATGAGCACCTCGTAGATGGAGTTGTCCACCTCGTCGGACTCGATGCCGATGCCGGAGGTGCAGTTGGCCTGCGGATCGATGTCCAGCAGGAGGGTGGGGTGCTCCGTCGCCGCCAGGGAGGCGGCCAGGTTGATTGCGGTGGTCGTTTTGCCCACCCCGCCCTTCTGGTTGGCGATCGCGATAACTTTTCCCATAGTAAACTACCGAAGACAATCTCGCTCGCAAAGAGGTTCGCCCGGCCCCACGCTCGACGACGGGCCCGGAGTGGGGCCCGGACATGACGACGGGTGGCTACAACCTACGAACCACGCCCCCCCAATGTCTACCCCCCGCGACCGGATCACTCGTCCCGGCACGGAGGTTTAGTACATGGTTCTTTTGGCCCGGCCCCTGGTCTTGGGACTGTCTCCCAACCGGCCGCTGCCGGCCAGTGTTCTGCCCACCGCGGGCGCCGTGCCGGCCCGGCTCCCCTGCCCCGTCGCTGTCTCACCCACGTCCTCGCCCCCCACCATGGCGCGCCGCATTGTATTGTCGTCGGACCGGGACGAGCCGTCGGGGTCGACCGAAGACCTTGCGATCGAGTACGCGGAGGCCCTCAACGAGCAGCAGTATGCGGCGGCGACGGCCGGGGAGGGGCCGCTTCTCATCGTGGCCGGAGCGGGCACCGGCAAGACGCGCACCCTCATCTACCGCCTCGCCTACCTGGTGGAGACGGGCACGCGCCCCCAGCAGATCGTGCTGCTCACCTTCACCCGACGGGCGGCCAACGACATGACGGCCCGCGCGTCCAATCTGCTCGACGGGCGCTGCGAGAAGGTGCGCGGCGGCACGTTCCACGCCTTCTGCCTGGAGGTCCTGCGGCAGCACGCCGAGGCCCTCGGCTTCCCCCGCAACTTTACGGTCCTCGACGCGGCGGACGCCGCCGACGTGCTCAGCGTCATTCGCACCCGCGGCGAGTACGGGGACGGGGAGGAACGCTTCCCCCAGAAGAACACGCTCTACTCGATGTTCTCCTCGGCCACGAACCGCGACGAGACGCTCGGCGAGACGATTACGAAGCGCTACCCCCAGTTCACGAGCCTGCACGCGGAGCTGAAGGCCCTCCGCGACGCGTACCGGCGGTACAAAAAGGAGCACGGGCTCATGGACTTCGACGACCTGCTGGAGCGCACGCTGGAGCTCCTCGAGACGGACGACGACGTGCGCCACCAGGTGGCCAGCCGCTGCCGGCACGTGCTGGTTGACGAGTACCAGGACACCAACGCGCTCCAGGCCGAACTGGTCAAAAAGTTTTCGTCGGTTCACGGCAACGTGACCGTGGTGGGCGACGACGCGCAGAGCATCTACAAATTTCGGGGCGCCGACTTCCGCAACATCTTCCGCTTCCCCGACGAGTTTGGCGACGCCGAGGTCTTGAAGCTGGAGCACAACTACCGCTCGACCCAGCCGATCCTGGACCTGGCCAACCGCGTCATCGAGCAGGCCGAGCGCTCGTACGACAAGACGCTCTTTACCGAGAAGACAGCGGGGGAGCTCCCGGCCCTCGTCCCGGCCGCCGACGGCGACATGGAGGCCCGGTTCGTGGCCGAGATGGTGCTGCGCCTGCGCGAGGACGGGATCCCCCTCAGCGACGTGGCGGTGCTCTTCCGCAGCAGCCACAACGCGTACGACCTGGAGGTGGAGCTCAACCAGCGCAACATTCCGTTCGTGAAGTACGGCGGAATGAAGCTCAACGAGGCGGCCCACATCAAGGACGTGCTGGCCCACCTGAAGGTGGTGGAGAACCCGCAGGACGCTGCCTCCTGGAACCGGGCGCTCCAGCTCATCCACGGCATCGGGCCCAAGACGGCCCAGTCCCTCATCGAGTGGACGACGGAGGCGGCCGAGGACCCCCTGACGCTCGGGGACGGCGCTCCGTTCTCCGACCGGTACGCCGCACGGCTCAAACAGCTCTTCTCGACGCTCCGCCACGTCCGCAAGGACGACACCTCAGTGAACGAGCAGGTGGAGGCCATCCTCGACTACTACCAGCCGCTCTTCGAAAACAAGTACGCCGACGACCACCCGAAGCGGGCCCCGGACCTGGAGCACCTGGCCGGCCTCGCCGCCAACCACGAGTCGCGCCGGCGCTTCCTCTCCTCGCTCACGCTCGATCCCATCGAGCTGACCGCCCTGGACCAGGAGACCGGGGAGGACGACGAGCCCCCCCTCGTGCTGTCGACCATCCACTCGGCGAAGGGCCTCGAATTCCACACCGTCTTCCTGATCCGGGCGCTCGACGGCACCATTCCCTCGCGCCACGCGCTCCGCGAGCCGGGCGGGGTCGACGAGGAGCTGCGCCTCTTCTACGTGGCCGTGACGCGGGCGGAGGAGGACCTGTTCATCTCCTACCCGATGACGCAGTACCGGCGGGGGCAGGGCGAGTACATGACGACCCCGAGCCGCTTCGTCGAGGGCCTGCCCGACGACGTCCTCGAACCGGTGCAGCTCGTCGAAGAAGACGCCGTGGACGAGAACGCCCCGGATGCGCCTGAGGGGGGCGACACACTGCCCCCCTCCCGGAACGGGGAGGCCCCGGCGCCCCCCGAATCCACGCGGGACGACGCCCCCCCCGACGACCCTGCCGACGCCGACGGCCTTCCGTTTTAGACGACACGCTTCCGACCTGCTCTCCCCCACTGCTTCATCATGCGGACGCCACACGAACATTCCACGTCGCCCGAGGCGCACGAGGCGGCCAGGGTCCCCCTCGAGATCCTGGAGGTGGGCATGGAGCAACTCGATGCAATCCGGCGCCTCAACGTCGCCATCTTCGACGACGCCCACATCATCGAGACGTTTGAGCGGGACGACCTGCTCATGCTGCTCGCCCGGTCGGGCGGCACCGACGTGGGCTTTAAGCTGGGCTACCGGCTCAACGAGGCCGCGTTCTACAGCGCCAAGGGCGGCGTCCACCCGGCCCATCGTCGCAACGGCATTGCCCGGGCCCTTCTCTACGACATGCTCGACATCGTGGCCGGCCGCGGCTACGAGCGATTCGTGTACGATACGTTTCCAAACAAGCACCCCGGGATGACGGTCCTCGGCCTCGACGAAGGATTCGACGTGATTCGGGCCGGCTACAGCGCCAAGTACCAGGACTACCGGCTCCGCTTTGCGTGCGCCTTCGACGCGGCATGACGTTCGGGCGGACCAGGGACCGCGCCGGCGGTGCCAGAACGCAATCGACGGGCGCCCCCCGCAACACATCTCCGACGCTCCCCCTTCCCTCACACGCTCTTTTATGGATCGCGACACCGCCAAGCAGGCCGCCGCCGAGGCCGCCGTTCAACTCGTCCGCGACGGCATGCACGTAGGCCTCGGCTCCGGCTCCACCACCGCCTACGCCCTCGAATTTCTCGGCCGCCGCATTCAGGCCGAGGACCTCGACGTGCAGGGCGTCCCCACCTCGTTTGCCACCGAGCGCCGCGCCCGCACCCACGGCATCCCGCTCACCTCGCTCGACGACACCCCCAGCCTCGACCTTGCGCTCGATGGGGCCGACGAGGTCGACGACGCCTTTCGCCTCATCAAGGGCGGCGGCGGGGCGCACGCCCGCGAGAAGGTGGTGGCCCACCAGGCCGACCGGTTCGTGGTGCTGGTCGACCCGACGAAAGAGGTGAGCCGGCTCGGCACCCAGTTCCCGGTGCCCGTGGAGGTGCTCCCCATGGCCGCGACGCCGGTAATGAACGCCCTACAGGCGGCGGGGGCGACGCCGACGCTCCGCACGGCCGACGCCAAGGACGGCCCGGTGGTCACCGACCAGGGCCTGTGGATCATCGACGCCCGGTTCCCCGACGGCATCGAGGCCCCCGACGCTCTCGACCGTCGGCTCAACGACCGCCCCGGCGTGCTCGACCACGGCCTGTTCCTCGACATGGCGACCGATGTCCTCGTGGGCCGTCCCGACGAGTCCGTAGACCACCGTTCGGCGTCCTAGCCCGAAGGGGCGGGCCAACTGCTCGCCCTCCACGCAAACAAAAAACGCGCACCGCGGGGACTCCCACGGTGCGCGCTGAAACGGATCAGACGAGAATCGGAGGCCGCGCTACTGAAGCCGGAACGTCACGGGGAGGGACATCTGGACCTTCACGGCCTGTCCCCGCTGCTTCCCCGGCTTGAAGCTCTGCTCCTTCACCGCCTTGACGGCTTCCTCGTTCAGGAGCTTGTGGACGCCTCGCGTCACCTTCGGGTTTTTCACGTTGCCCTGTTCGTCCACGACGAACTGAACGATCACACGCCCCTCGATGCCGGCCTTCTTCGCAAATTCGGGGTACTCGACCGATTGCTGGAGCGCCCTCATGCCGCCGACCAGTTCGGGTTGGTTCTCGACGACCATAAAGATCTCCTGCTCCTCTTCCTCCTCCTCTTCCCCGTCGTCGGGCGGCCCTTGACTGGTGTCCAGCCGCTCGTCCATGTCGAGCGAGGCGTCAAAGTCGGTCTCATTCTCGATAACCTCGTTGTTCGGCACCTCCTGGGGCACCGGCGGCTTCGGGGGCGGCGGCGGCTCCTTCTCCTGCTGGGTCTGCTGGATCTGCTTCATGTCCACGGTCTCCTGCTCCTCCATCTGGACCTGGAACGAGCTTTCGTTCGAGAAGTCGGCCCGGAAGGCCACGATGAGGAGCGTAAGCGAGAGAACCAGACCGATCTCTACGTACAGCGGGTACTGTTTGCGTAGATCTGCCCCTTCTTCCTTGCGCAAGGCCATGGTGGGTCACCTTGTTGTGAGACGATGCGAGTGCCGCCGCGCGGGCACACGGCCGGATGTTGAGCGATACGCGAGGCGAAGATGAATACACCGACCCTTTCTCGATGTTTCAACTTTGGGGCGCCCCCGTCACGCGGATCGGGCTCGCCGAGGGGCCCCGTCGGCCCGCCTGCCCTCCAGTGTAGCGCCACGGCTTAGGCCGACGCCCGATCCGTTCGACGCACATGGTAGACGTAGTATCCTACAAATGCAACGCCGAACCCAAGGAGGTCCGCCGTAACGTCGTAGGGATCCGCCATCCGCTGGACGGGCAGCAGGTGCTGGTACACCTCCGTTCCCACCGCAAACAGCAGCCCCCCGACGAAAAACATTCCGCCGCGCCGACGAAAGCACGCCGAGAGCCTCTCGGTGTCCGGCGGGCACAGGCCGCGCAGCCAGAGAATTCCGAATCCGGCGAAGAGCCCCGCGTGCACGACCTTGTCGAGACCCGTGGCCTGGGCGTCCGGCATGCTTCCGGTGGGGAGGGTCAACGCAACGAGAATGCCGACCGTCCAGAGCGTCGCAAGAAGGCGGTAGTGAACGGTGCGGAGGGACGACAGAATGCGCATCGGGCGGAGGCGTATCAGGGAAGAACAGATATTTCAGAGAAGGCGCGAGATTTACCTCTGCCGGCGCCCCCCTCCGAACCGTTCGGCGGCCACACGGGGAATCATGTCGAGCAGGTCGGTCGCCACCATCGACCGGGGGTCGTGGGTGGTGCCGTACCGCTCGGCCGCGGCCCCGCCCACATGCAGGGCCGCCGCGGCAGCATTGAGCGGCGACAGCCCCTGGGCCATGAGCCCCACGCACTGGCCGGCCAGCACGTCGCCCGTGCCCGCCGTCGCCAGGGCCGGCGTGGCAATGCGTCCGAGGACGGTCCGACCGGACGGCCCGGCAACGACGCTCGGCATGCCTTTCAGCAGACACACGGCGTCCCACCGCTCCGCGTAGGTTTGTGCGGCGCGCACCCGGTCCGTGAGGGCCCCCTCCTCCCCCGCAAGCCGCCGGAACTCCCCGGCGTGCGGCGTCAAGACCCACGGCGCCTGTCGCTGATCGGCCAACTCGTCGATGTGACCGGCCAGTGCGTTGAGGCCGTCGGCGTCGAGCACAAGGGGCGCATCGACCGTCCGCACCAGTCGTCGCACGAACTGTGCCGTTCCCGAGGCGCGCCCGAGACCCGGTCCCACAAGAATAGCGTCCGCAGTGTCTGCGGCCTCGGCCAGCGCATCGAGGGCCGCGTCTGGGGCAATGCCGTCGTCGTCGGTCGGGAGTGGAAGGGTCGGAATCGTCGTAAGGGCCCCGGCGAGCGTCGCGTGGATGGTCTCCGGCCCCGCACACCGCACGTACCCGGCGCCGCTGCGCCCCGCCGCCTTTGCCGCCATGACCGGCGCCCCCGCAAACGGAGGCGCCCCCCCGACGACCAGAGCCGTCCCGACACTGTACTTGTAGGCGTCGGGGTCTCGTGCCGGCCACCACGCCCGCACCGCCGCGTCCGTCGTCTCCCGCGCACAGCCCGGCTTCTCTGCGGCACGGTCGAGCACGAACGGAGGCATGCCGATGTCGACGACCTCTACCGAACCGGCCCGCGTGGGCCCCTTGCCGACCCGCAGGCCCACCTTCGGCGCAGCCATCGTCGCCGTGCGGTCGGCCCGGACGGCGACGCCGAGAACCGCCCCGGTGTCGCTGTGGAGGCCGGTGGGCACGTCGAGGGCCACCGTCGGCGCCGTCCGCCCATTCACCCACGTCACGAGGCTGCGGACGGGCTCCCGCACGTCGCTCGTGAGCCCCGTCCCCAGGAGCGCGTCGACGTAGAGGCGAGGCCGAAGCGGCGCCGTCGCGGCCGTCAGTGTCTCCACGTCCTCCAGCTCCCCGATGGTCAGTCGCCCCCCGACCGCCCCGTCCGCCTGGAGGTGCCGCAGCAACGACAGATTGTGGGCCGCGTCGTCGCTCAGCGCGTCGGGGGCGCTCGCCAGGACGACGTGGACCCGCGCCCCGTCGGTCACGAGGTGCCGCGCCACGACGAGCCCGTCCCCGCCGTTGTTGCCCTTGCCGCAGAGCACCACCACGGCCTCGTCCTCCAGGGGCCCGTAGGCGTCCTGAATGCGCGCGGCACAGCCCCGGCCGGCCGTCTCCATGAGCGTAAAGCTCGGCAGGCCGTACTCCTCAATTGTGTAGCGGTCGGCCGCCTGCATGGCACCCGCTGTAAGGACGGGGGGGCACAGTGCTTCAGCGTCGGAAGAAGCCATCATGTCGGGCAGTGTGTTGCGGTTCAACCAATTGCGCGGAAGTCGTCTCAGCGGCCCCGCCCAGCGGATCCGGACGTGTCGGGCGGCGACGCGTTGGGCCGGGCCGGCTCCGGCACGAGAACCGGAATCCGCAGCGGGACCGGCAGCTCCGTCGTCCACCGGGGGCGCGCCTCCAGCGGCTCTCGGAGCCACGTCACCGGCTCCGCCGGCACGTAGGGCTGAACCTGGCCGCCGTCCCACCGCCCGTTCTCGTTGCGGTCCAGGTACGCCCGAAATCGATACCGGCCCTCCGGCAGCTCCGCGAACTCAAACAGACTGTCGGGCGGCGTGGTCAGTCGGCGGGGGGCCACCGGAATGGAGGACTCGACCGCCGTCAGGTCGACCGCAACGGGGCCGCCGGCCAGCAGCGAGTCCGGGGGCGTCGCGTCCCGCTGCGTCCCCAACGAGCCTTCGGGGGCGGCGAGGGAGTCGGCCCGGGCCGAGTCGGCAGGAATGGGCGACGGGCGGGCCGCGGGGGCGTCCCCGTCCGCTTCTCCCCCCTCCGCCGCCGCGCGCGTCGTGTCGACGACGCGGGCCCGACCCGCAAGCTCGCCGAGCACCCGGCCGGTGACGCGCCGGAAGCGACGACGGACGGTCGTATCCGGCTGGGCAAATACGTCCCCCGCCACCCGCACGTCGACGACCTTCCCCGGCGAAAGGGGCGGGTCGGGCCGAAGTCGGTAGGTGGTGCCGTCGTCGGTTGCGAACGAGACAGACTGGGGGGCGCCGGTGGTGTCCCGAACGTCCACGCCCTCCCGCAGTGCCGCACTGTCCGGGGCCTGATTAAATCGGACGCCCGGCTGCACGCCCGGCAGGAGGGGACGCGCCCCCGTTGAGTCTTGCCCCAGGCCGGTCGGCACGAACCCTCGGAACCGCGTGCGCAGGGTGTCGGCCCGCGCGGCCGCCCCGAACCGGGCCGTGTCCGGCCTGAGCGGCTGTCCCAGCGTATCGACCACCGCGCCACGCCGCAGCGGGAGGGCGTGGCGCGCGTCGGGCATCGACGCCGTGCGCACCACGATCGCGTTCGGGCGATCGGGGGCGTTGTACACCCCCCGCACGGCCACCGGGGTGCCGGTGGCCGCGTCGCGCGGGGCCCATGCCGTCGGGGCTCGCGTCCCGAGCCGCACCGGCTCGTCGAAGCGCAGGCGCAGGCGCTGCCGACTCACCGGCCGCACCTGCTGGAGCTGCGGGGCGGTCGTGTCGCGCCGCGCCAGGAGCCAGGGCACCGGCACCGCTGCGGCCCCACTGTCGGCCCGGATCGACAGCCGGGGCGGCACGGCCACCGGCTCTTGGGGATCGGGCTGGCGATTGCGGTTGTTGTCGCGGAGGGCAAGAACATAGTAGGGCCCTTCCCGCATGTAGTCGAACGAGAAGCGCCCCCCCTCGCCGGTCTGTGTGCGGTAGCTGGGCGCGTCGGGCAGCGGCCGGACGGCCGACGCCCCGGGCGGGAGGGCGTAGGCAAACACATCCACGCCCTGCTGGGTGGTGCCCGCGGGGCCGTTCACGACACGGCCTTCAATCTGGCCCCGGTTGATGCGCTTCCCCGTCGAAAACGCCACCGTGATCGGGGTGTCGAGCGAGACGCCCCGGGCGTCGCTCAGGGTCGTGCCGAACGTGAAGATGTAGGTCGTGCTGTCGCGAAGCGCGGACGGAAATTGAATCTCGACCGCCCGTCCGTCCCAGCTGAACTGGGGCCGCTGCTCGAAGGTCGGGGTGATGGACAGGGCCTGGGAAAGGGTGCTCCGCTCCACGTACTCCGAAAACTCGACACGCAGCGCCCCCACGTCCGTAGACACGTCGACGGTGTCCTGTACGGGACGTGTCTGGACGACCGAGGGGGGCGTGCTGTCCCTTGGGCCGCCGCTCGGGGCCTGCGGATTGGCGCAGGACACGAGGAGCCCAATCAGCAGCCCGAAGGCACTTCCGACGGCACACCGGCTCCCATTTTTAGTGCCTCCGTCCCAGCCCCCCCCGCTGCTACCCAACCCCAACATTCCGTCCATCCTCGTCACACCCATCAATCGAGACCAGAGAACTGCACATCCGGGATTGGTCGGGGCGTCGTTCACGCGTAGATCCCGCGCATCCGGAGCGCCTCGGCCACCCGACGGATTCCCACCACGTACGCCGCGATGCGGAGGGACACGTCGTACTTGTCCGCCGCCGTGTAGACCTTGTCGAACGCCTCCCCCATCATGCGGTCGAGGCGGCGGTTTACTTCCTCTTCGGTCCAGAAGAAGCCCTGTCGGTTCTGGACCCATTCGAAGTACGACGCCGTCACGCCCCCCGCATTCGCGAGAATGTCCGGGATGACGAGCACCTCCTTCTCCGCCAGCACCTCGTCGGCCGCCGGATGGGTGGGTCCGTTCGCCCCCTCCGCCACGATCCGGGCCCGCAGGTCCTCCGCGATCTCGCGGTCAATCTGATCCTCCTTGGCCGCCGGCACGAGCACGTCCACGTCGAGCGTCAGGAGCTCTTCGTTGGTGATGTGCTGTGCCTCCTCGTAGCCCGCCAGCGTCCCCCCGTTCTGCTGGGTGTAGGCCTTCATCGCCTTCAGGTCGAGGCCGTTCTCGTTATAGTATCCCCCCGTGATGTCGCTGACGGCCACCACGGTACACCCCTGCTCGCCCAGCAGGTCGGCGGCCGTGGCCCCGACGTTGCCGAAGCCCTGTACGGCTACGGTGCAGTCGCCCGGCGCAAGCCCGATCTGCTCCATCGCGGCGAGCGTCACGGTCATCACGCCCCGGCCGGTGGCCTGCCGACGCCCCTTCGACCCCCCGAGGCCAACGGGCTTGCCCGTCACGACGGCATTTTCGGTCTGGCGGGCGTGCATCGAGTACGTGTCTAGCACCCAGGCCATGATCTGCTCGTTCGTGTTCATGTCGGGGGCCGGGATGTCCTTGTCCGGGCCGAACACGTCGAACAGGTCGGCGGTGTAGCGCCGCGTGAGCCGCTCCAGTTCGCCCGGGCTCATCTCTTCCGGATTGCACGCGACCCCTCCCTTCGCGCCGCCGAAGGGCAGGTCCACCAGCGAGCACTTCCACGTCATCCAACCGGCCAGCGCCTTCACCTCGTTGAGCGTCACGTCCGGCGCGAAGCGGATGCCGCCCTTGCTGGGCCCCAGGACGTTGTTGTGGATGACCCGGTAGCCCTCGAAGATCTTCACGCGGCCCGAGTCCATCTCCACCGGAATCGACGTTACGTGCATCCGTGCCGGGCGGCACAGATACTCGTAGAAGCCGGGGCTCAGTTCGAGAATTTCGGCGGCCACGTCGAACCGCTCCATCATGGACTGGAACGGGCTGTCGTGGTCGATCGGGGCCGGCTCACGATACGCCGACCGTTCGTAGACGTCAAAGTTGAACGGCATGGGACTGCGGACCAAAATGCGATGATGGTGAACAGAAGGCCTTTCTGCCTTCCCGAATGAAGCCGGACGGGGAACCAGGAAGATCCGGATTCTCCGCCAAAAAGTCGAACGGCCGACGGTTCCTCCTGAAGCGAACGATCCGCGGCGCCTTCAGTTGCTCCGCCGCGTCGTTCGCCGTTCCCTTTCCCTCTTGTCGCTCAATTTTCATGCCCACGCCCCTGTCCAACCGCCGCCGCAAGGCCATCGCCGCCCTCACCCGCCGCCGGGGCCGCCGGCGGCACGACCGGACGCTCGTCGAAGGGCCCCGTGCCCTCCGGGCGGCGCTCGACGCGGACGCCCCCCTCGTGGAGGCCGTCGTGACCCCGGACGGGCGTGGCGACCCGACCGTTCAGGCCCTCCTGGAGCAGCTGTCGGTCTCTGTGTACGAGACGGACCCCGACACGATGACGACCCTTACCGACGTGGAGACGCCCCAGGGCGTCGTGGCCGTAGCGGAGCGCCGCCTTCGGGATCCCGCCACGATGCCCGAGCAGATCGGCGAGGCCGGCACGGTTCTCGTGCTGGACGGGATTCAGGACCCGGGCAATGTGGGCACGCTGCTCCGCACGGCGGCGTGGTTCGGGGCCCAGGCCGTCGTGGCCGGGCCCGGCACTGCGGGCCTGTACGGCCCCAAGGTGATGCGCGCGGGGGCCGGGGGTCACTGGGCCCTGCCTCTCGCCCGCACGGACGCCCCGGGCCCCTTCCTCGACCGCCTTCGCCGCCACGGGGCCGCCCTCTACGGGGCCGACCTCCAGGGCACCCGCGCCGATGCCTGGGGCCCCGACCGGCCCTCGGCCCTCGTGCTGGGCAGCGAGGCCCACGGCCTCAGTGCCGCCGTGCTCGACCGCCTCGACCTGACGGTGTCCCTCCCGGGCGCCCCCGATCGCCCCGCCGCCGAGTCGCTCAACGTGGCCGTCGCCGGTGGGATTCTCCTGTACGAGTGGCTCGGCCCCTGACCGCAGATCCGCTGTGCCGGACAACCATTAAGAAATAAGAAACGACGTTAGGTCCCGGGCGGCCCGCGTGTCTACCGGATGCATTTCATTTGGGGCACATTTCTCCCAAAGCCCGGTCTCTTGGTGGGGGTCCGGGCTTTTTTCTATGCCGGTACGCAATTTTTGCGGTCCTTTCCCGAACGATTCGTCTCCCTCCGCCGCCTTGTGGGTGGGGGCCTGGAAACGGCGACGACCCACACGCATTGGGGACCGACGGCTGCTCACCTCAAGTCTGTGCCTCTCATTCTTCTTTCGCTCCCATGCCCACCTACACGATCATCGGCTTCGAGAAGGACGGCTTCGATCCCTTTTCGAGCGTCGCGACCGCCGACACCCCCACCGAGGCGGCCCAGAAGGCCATCCAGGACACGTTCATCAAGACCCAGGGCCGGCGCCCCCCCAACACCGAAGCGCTTGCCCAGCTCGAAAACGAAACGGGACTCTTCGTCGTCGGCATTGTGGAGGGCGACCACGACAACCTGAACGAGATCGTCGACCACTACGAGCAGTGGGACTAGGGGCTTGCGACGTGCGACCCGCAACGCACAGGGCCCCCGCCCGCTTCGTGGCCCCGTCTTCATCAGTGGGGGCGTCGGGAGTGGGCCGCTACCCCGATGCGAGCAGATCGTCCAGGGCCGCGCTGATCTCTTCGAGGCACCACCGGTAGTCGGCGAGCGACCCGCCGTAGGGGTCGGGGACGGCCCAGGTGACCATCGCGTCGGGGGCCCAGCCGTGATCGTCTCGGAGTCGGCGCGCCACCGCCGGACTCATGGCCACGATCCGCTCGGCCGCCGACGGGTCCACCGCGGACACGTCACGGGGCGTGTGGGACCGTAGCGACAGCCCTCGTGCCTCGCGCAGGGCTCGATCTGCATTCGGCGCCGCCCCGTCGCCCGCCGCCGCGGACACCCCTGCACTCTCGGCCGCTACGCCCCGGGCCTCCGCAAGGGCCTCGGCCAGGGGGCTGCGGCACGTGTTGCCGGTGCAGACGAAGAGAAGTTGCACGCTCATGGTCGGCCTTCAGGGATCGGATGCGGAGTCGAGGGGCATAGCCAGTGCCTGCCGTGGGGCCCCCTACGCCCCCCAGCGGCTCCACCCGACGCGGATCACGGACGCCACGAGGTATGCCCCGTAGATCAGCCCCCCAATGACGGCGGCATCGCCGAGCGTTGCCGGATCCACCGACGGATGAAGGGCCCGGTGAAGCGCCCGCGGGGGCGCCAGCCAGGCCGCACAGAAAGAATTCTGCTCGGGCCCCCAAGCACACCGGAGCGCGGGCACCGTGAGCAGCAGGCTCACGCCACAGAAGGCCGTGGCCCCCGTCTGCCAGCGCCGAACCCAGGTCGCCACGGGCCCCTCCCCCGGCGCCGCCGGCCCGGGCACAAAGAGAACATCGCCGGCCTGGAGCACGAGCGGGATCACGACGAGGGCCGTGTTGCCCGCCACGAAGGCCTCGGGGCGGCCGTCTACCATCAGGTAGACCGTCACCATGAGCAGCGACGAGGCCCGCCAGTAGGCCAGCAGGTGGCCTCGCACCGCGGGCCGCCGCACCGACGCGAGCAGGAGCCCCAGCGGCGCAACCACCAGAAGGACCGTGGCGAGAACGAAGTCAAGTCGAATGAGGACGGAAAGCACAGCGCAGCGTGCTCTGTCGGACGGTCCGCCGCGACGGCATGCTGTCTGGGCGGCAGAGTGACGGGACAGGATCGGGAGGATTGGCCCACGCCTCCAGCCCCCGCAGGCCGAGGGCGTCCCAAACACAACAAGCCCCCGGCATCCGGAGGCTTGAGGGGAAGCGGTGGGCCCTCCTGGATTTGAACCAGGGACCTCTCGCGTGTGAGGCGAGCGCTCTAAACCGCTGAGCTAAGAGCCCGTTCAAATTGGATCGGTGCTAACGGAGGTGACTGGACCGTGTTCGACCAAAATGGAGCAAAGTTCTCCCGTCGGCCTCAGCGCTCCCCAGCCGTCATAAACGTCGGAGGCGGGCGGCTTGTATCGGTGCTCGGTGCCGAAACGCCCGTCGGGAGCGTGAAGAGTCGGTCGTCTGACGAGAACGACGAGGCGCGCGGCGGTCGGCCCCGGTCGGCTGCGCCCCGGCGCGGCGATGCTTCGCCTCGCCCCTCCGACGGCGCGGCCTGTCGCTCAATCGCAGTGGCCGGTCCGGACGAGAGCGTAGACGGCTCCACGAGCATCGACCCGGCGAGAAACCCCACGACGAGGGCCACCGCAATGGACGACGCAAGCCCGAGGGCCACGACAGACCGACTGGTCTCCTCCGACGCAATCAGTTCTGGAGCGGCGTCTCGGAGAAGATTTTCTTCCGCCTCTCGCGCGGCTTCCACCGGGGCCGTGTGCGGCGCCCCGGTGTCCTCGCCCCCGCAGAGCAGTTCGCGCGTCTGGCGAAGGCGCTCTATGTGGGCCCGCAGCTCAGGATTGGCCTCCACGTACTGCTCAAAGACGGCCTCGACCGAAGGGTCCATGGTCCCGTCCACGTACTCGCAGAGCCACTCGTCGAGCCACTCGTAGGAAGGGGCCCCGTCGCCGGACGCCTCTCCGTCAAAGGGTCGCTCGGGGAACTGCATAAACAGTGGCTCGCCGGATGTACGTTTGCGTCGGAGACCGTGGCACGAGATCCTTCGTCGAGCCGCCCTCGGGCCCTACGACATGGGGAAACGATCGTCCCATGCGGTGCGAACACGCACTGCGGATTCGGGGGACGGCCCGTCGTCGGTACGTATTCGGGCTACGCACTCCTTGTTTCCGTGAATTCCGGGCCTAGCCGGCGCAAACGGATCTGAACGGCGCCGTGGAGACGACGCGTCCCCGTTCGGAAACGCTCTCTCCCTACGCCGCCACCGGACGGGCCTCCGGCGGGAGCAGCCGCCGCAACAGGAGCGTCATCACGAGCGAGGCCTCGCGGGACGCCCCGCCCTTGAGCTCGTAGTCCGCCGCCACGAGGGCCGAGTAGGCGTCGGCAATCGCCGAGCGGTCGTAGCGCTGGGCGGCGTGCTTGTACTCCTCTACGAAGTAGGGGCTGACCCCGATGTAGCCGGCGAGGTCGTACTTGTTCTCGCGCAGGGCCCCGGGCTTCTGCAACTTCCAGAGCTTGTCGAAATAGCCGTTGAGCACGGCCACCATCATGATGGCCTCGCTGCGCGGGTTGGACGCCTGCTGCAGAATGCGGTCGACAATGCGCTGTGCGTCGGCGGGACGCCCCTCCCCCAGGGCGCTCTGCAGCTCAAAGACGTTGAACTCGCGTGTCTGGCCGCTGGCGGCAAGCACATCGTCGGCCGTGAGTCGCGTGGCGTCGCCGGCAAACGTGATGAGCTTCTCAATCTCGCTCGCCGCCCGCTGCAGGTCGGTGCCCACGTAATCGGCGAGCATCTGGACGGCCTTCGGCTTGATCTCGTGCCCCTGGCCCTGTACGTAGTCCTGGATCCAGCCCGGCATCTCGTTGTCGTACGGCGACTCGAACTCGGACCACGCGGCGTGCTCCTTCAGCGCGCGGTACGGATGGGCGCTCAGGTTCGGTTTGCTGGTGCAGGCGAGCAGGACGATGGACTGCGGGTTGGGCTGGGCGGCGTAGTCCTTGAACTGGCGGTTGTTCTCGAGCTTCTCGAACTCGCGGACCACCACGACCCGCTTCGGCGCCCCCGCCGGGAAGCCCTGACACAGCCCGATCACCTCCGAGGCCTCGGTCTCCGACCCGTACACCACGTCGAGGTTGAAGTCGTGCTGGCTCGGGTCGAGCGCCTCGTCGATGAGCAGCTCCTGCAGCTCATCGATCAGGAAGGTCTCCTCCCCAAAGAAGAAATAGAGGGGCTCAAAGTTTTGGTGCCGGAAGGCCGTGGCCAGATCGTCGTAGGACGGGCCCGTGTCTTTTGCCATTGGCGTGGGTCAATGCCGAATTGCGGATGAACGCGCTCGTGCCCCCCCCGATGCGCCCCGTTCGCGCGCCGCGGGCGTCAGGTCGGCAGGGGCTCGTCGTCCTCGGAGAGGTGGGCCCCGTGGAGCCGGTAGCCGAGATCGCGGAGCCGCTGGAAATCGTTCTTCGTCATGCGGTGGACCAGCCCGAAGAGGGTGAGCGGCTCGTCCTCCAGCGTGGCGGCGCGGTGCCAGGCGTCGAGGGGCAACTCGTCCAGCCGTTCGGTGAGCGCACGCCGGGCCCCTTTCACCTCCTGCAGGATGTCGTCGATGGCCCGGTCATTCCAGCCCGCGTCGTACACCTCCGCGTCCACGTCGACCGGCGCCAGGTCCGGCTCCTCCTCGTCAACAATCCGGTCGACCCGCGTCCGACGCACCTCGGCGTCGAGCGTCGCGATGGCCCCGTACAACTCTTTCATCGTAAGGGCGTCGGGCTCGGGGCGTCCGCCAAGAATCTCGTCGGGCAGGCCGTCCACCACCGTCCGGAGGGCCGTAATCTCGTCAACGAGGTACCCGAACTGGTCCACCAGGGCGTCTCGTAGGGCCTCGGGGTCCTCGGCCCGCGCCTCGGCAATGTCAATGGTCTCTTCCATCTGCGTGCGGACGTGTTTTGGGGAGAAAGGGGACGTGCCGAGACGGGGGGACCCGTTCCCATCCGACCGTGGCGACTGTTTCGGCTTTGCGATGGCGGTGCGGCCAGCCGCCTCCCGACTACTCCGCGGCGTGCGTGGTCTGCGGCGGGCCCTGCCGGTCGCCCCCCCAGTCCTGATCGCCCTCCGTGGCCATGCGATCTTCACGCTGGTGGGTGGTGTCCAGGTCGTCCATGCCCTCCTCGGCCAGCCAGTCCAGGAAGTGCTGGTCCTTCACGCTGTGGAGGTTGTTCTCCTTCTTGAAGTCCCACTGCTGCCCGAACTGCTTGTTTTTGTACTGATCCAGGTACTCGAGGCGATCCTGCATCTGCTCGCTCGGCCGCAGCAGGTCATCGAGGTCGAAGACCGCCTCGTCGCGGCTCTGGAAGGTGAGGTCGTGCTCCTTCGACATGACGATCGCCTCCTCCGGGCACACCTCCTCACAGAAGCCACAGTAGATGCAGCGGAGCATGTTGATTTCGAACCACTCCGGCTCCCGCTCCTTCACGTTGTTCACCTCCTTCGACTGCATGGAGATGGCGAGCGGCGGGCAGGCGCGGGCACACAGGTTGCAGGAGACGCACCGCGGCCGATCGTCCTCCTCCACGAGCACCGGCCGCCCGCGGTAGCTGTCCGGCGGGTACCACTGCTCCTCCGGGTACTCGAACGTGTAGGTCGGCTCGTTGGCCATCCGGTCGAACGAGTAGCCGAGCCCCTTGAACAGCTCCGGCAGGTAGAGGCTCTCCCAGAAATTGAGGTCCCGCTCGTTCTCTTTCTTTGTGTTCTCGGGCGTGCCAGGCATGGGGATTGGGGGGTGAGGGTTTGGAGTCGGGGATGCAGGCGCCAGGGGGTTCACTTCAGAAGTGTGGGGTATACGCACTGCGGGAGGAAGGATTCCATCGTGCCGTCAAAAACCCGTTCATACCCTCTCCTCGGTGCACAACCCTCAACGCGAAGCCCCTAATTCATCCGGGGGTCGTCGGGAAAGTTGGCGAGGACGGCGTACTCCCCACCCATGCGCCGCAGAATGGCGCGCCAGAGCTGATCGGGATCGGTGTCAAAAACGAACTCGGCGGCGCCGGGCGCCGGAATCCAGGCCTCCTCCCCGAGCTCGCCTTCGAGCTGACCGGGGCCCCACCCCGCGTAGCCGAGGAAGAACCGCAGGTTGTCGGGCGCGGCGTCCCCGCCCTTGGCGAGCTGCTGCACGGCCTCGAAGTCGCCGCCCCACGTCATGTCGCCGGGCAGCGCCACGCCGCCCGGAATGTCCTCCCGCGTGTGGAGGTAGTGCAGGGTTTCGCGCTGCACGGGCCCCCCCATGTACAGCGGCGGGTCGTAGGTGACATACTCGTCAAGCACGTCGCCGAGCTGGACGTCGAGCTCGCGGTTCAGAATGAGCCCGAAGGTGCCCTCCCGGTCGTTGTGCTCGCAGAGCAGCACCACGGAGCGGCGGAAGTTCGGATCCTGCATCATTGGGGCCGAGATAAGCAGCGTGCCGGGGCCGAGGTCGACCTCGTCGGAATCAGGCATCGGACGGACAGAAGACGGGATGGGCTGAAAACATCGCGCTACGCGCTACCGAGCAGGGTGCTACTGATGCCCCTGGCGCATGGTTCACACCCCGCAAATCTGCGGCCATTCTTGCCAAATCGGGCCCCTCCACGCCGCTACCCAAAGAACCGCCGCGTCCACGCCTCAATCTCGCCGACGCCGAGCCCCCAGGCCGCCCCGAGGTAGGCAGCCGCGTACGCCGCCACGACGAGCGGCGCCACGAGGAGCACGTGCCAGCTCGGGAGAAGGCCCCACGCGGCCGCCCCCGGCCCGAGCGACACGAGCGCGAGGCCCACCATGCGCCCGACGGAGGCCCACGGAATGCGCACGTCGGGGAGCGGCCCCCGAAGCCAGTGCCGCAGCGCCGCGACCTCCACCCACGCCCCGACCGTGGCCCCCAGGCTGAGCCCGAGCGCGCCGAGGAAGAGCGCGTCGCCCGGCAGCGGGCCCGCGACCCGTTCGAGCGCAATCGTGTCGAGCCAGAACATCGCGGGCACCGCCACGAGCGTCGAGACCGTGACGCGCAGGACGGCAATCCAGGCGGGCGTCGTGGTGTCGCCGATCGCGTAAAACGCGTTCTGGAGCAGGCGCGAGAAGGTCGTCGCCAAGATGCCGAGGCTGTACCCGCCGAGCACGATCGCGACGAGCCACGTGCTCGCCGCCTGGAACTGGCCGGTCCGGAAGAGCGCCCCCACCAGCAGCACGCCGAAGGCAAGGTAGCCCACCACCGTCGGCACCGTGAGGAACGCGATCTGCCGCAGCGAGCGCCGCAGGCGTGCCGAGAACGCCGCCACCTTCTCCTGCGTCAGGCGCGACAGCTCCGGCAGCTCCGACGCGGCCACCGACATGCCGAAGAGGCTGATGGGCAGCATGTAAAGCAGCTGGGCGTAGCGGAGCGCGCTGAGGGCCCCCACCGCCAGCCACGACGCCAGAAACAGATCGAGGTACGCCGACAGCTGCGCCACGCCCCGGCTCGCCACCACCGGCCCGAACGCGCTGAGCGCCTCGCGCACCCCTTCCACGCGCGTCGACAGCGACAACGAGAAGCCCTCCATCTCCCGCACCACGAACGGCACCTGCACCCCGAACTGGAGCAGTCCGCCCCCGAGGGCGCCCACACAGGCAACCAGGAGCAGCGGCGTGAGGGCGTCGCTCGACAGGGCGTCCGGCGCGCCGGGCGTGCCGGCCAGCACGTACCCGCCGCCGAAAAGGGTCGCGATGATGGCCGCGTTCCACAGCGCCGGCGCCACGTAGGGGACAAAGAACTGGCGGTGGCTGTTGAGCACCCCTAACGCCCACGCCGAGAGCACGAGCACCCCGGCCATCGGAAAGATAAGGCGCACGGCCCGCACCGCGAGGTCAAACCGGTTGAACGGAAGGTCCCCGGCCGCTACCCGGGCCGCGTCGTCCAGAAAGCCCGGCGCCAGCACCGTCACGATCGGCTCCGCAAAGACGACCCCGAGGAGCGCCACGCCGCCCGCCGCGGCCAGCAGCAGCCCGAAGATCGCCCCCGCAAAGCGCCCCGCCGCCTCGGGCCGGTCTTCGTCGAGCAGGCGGCTGTAGATGGGAATAAACGCCGCTGAGATCGTGCCCTCCCCCAGCAGGTTCTGCAGCAGGTTGGGCGACTTGAACGCCACCTGCAGCACGTCCGCGTGGGCCCCCACCCCAAAGAAGTAAGCCACCGCCCGCTCCCGCAGCAGCCCAAACATCCGGCTCAGGAAAATGCCGCCCGCCACCGATCCCGCCGCACTCTCCCCCTCCGCGTCCGACGCGGACGCTGCCTCCGCCGATGCGGTTTCCGCTTCGTCACCCATCGCACACCTCAACAACCCAAGCACTGACGATCCCCTCTTCCCCCTTCCCTCTTCCCACACCCCCTACCACAGCCGATCCACGACAAGGTGGCTCAAATACCCCACCACGGCCGCCCCGTAGAACGGCAGCCCCACGAGCGGCCGCCCCGGCACGTGGAGGTACGGCAAAATGAGGAGTGGCGACGGCACCAGCACCATCGCCCACCACGTGTGCGTCCAGCCCCGGTGCGTGCTGAGCACCAGCAGCACCGCCACGAGCCCCAGGTAGGCCGCGGCCCGGAACTGCTCCGTCACCACCAAAAACAGGTCCACGGCGAAGAAGATCGAGTAGAAGATCTCCTGCCCCTTCGAATCGGTGTCCACGTCCGGCCAGAGCCCAAACAGGAGCGCCAGCGCCAGGAGGGCAAGCGGGTAGCCCACCTGCTCCAGCGCCGTAAACTGCCGGTAGGCCGCGTCGACGGAGAACGCGTACCCGAGGGCCGCCAAGTACCCGCCCCCAAAGACCGCCGCGCCCGCAATGTGCCCCTTGTAGCCCGCCATCGGATCAGTGGCGAATGTCGATTCGCGAATGTCGAATTTCGAGAGGGGCAGGGCGAAGGGCAAGGGACGTTCTGAGCAACAAGCCCCAATCATCCCTCCCCGACCCTCGATCCTCAATCCTCACCCAAAAAGGCAGCCGTCCCCCAGACTCGCTCCTCCCCACTGGCCCTCTCCACGCAATACGCTCTACGCAATACGAACTACGCAATACGATCTAGAAAGAACCCCACCGCCAGCCGATACCCCGCCGCCCCGAACCCGCTCATCTGCCCCACGCAGGCCGGGGCGATCCGCGACGTGCGCCGGAAGTCCTCACGAGCGTGGACGTTGGAGAGGTGCACCTCCACCACCGGCGGCTCGATGGCGGCCACGGCGTCCCGCAGGGCGACGGACGTGTGCGTGTACCCGCCCGGGTTGAAGACGACGCCGTCGATCCCGTCCTCGTGCGCCGCGTGCAGGTGGTCGATGAGCGCCCCCTCGCTGTTGGCCTGCGCGAAGCGGAGCGTGACCTCGGGAAACGCCTCATCGAGATCGGACTCGATATCGGCGAGCGTGGTGGTGCCGTAGGTCTCCGGTTCGCGGACGCCGAGGAGATTCAGGTTGGGGCCGTTGAGGACGAGGAGGGTCACGTGGCGCTGGGCGGGTGTGAACACGAAAAATGCTCGCCCCCATCAATTGCCGAGGGCCTGGAAAGGTTCGCGGCTTGTTCTGTCGGGTGCCGATCCCGCCGCGGGGCTGAGATCGACAGTCGGCGCGATGGATTGTTGCGAACGAACCATACATTTGCAATTCTTTTAGGGGGGGGTTACGTTGTAAGTAATTGTGACGTGCGAGGCCGAGTTGCACATCTATCCGATCACTCCGCTCACTTGGTTCTGCCGCGCGACGATTCGTGTCGTTTGCCCTCAATTCAGTAGCCCGATGCCTGCTCTTAGGCTCCGCTTGAGCTGCCGATTCGTTCTTCTGGTGGGTCTCTGCCTGCAGTTTTTGCCCAGCCCCGCGTCCGGACAAACGCACACCTCCCTCTTTGCCTCCGCTCTTGATGGCCGCCGAGACGCACAGACAATCGAATCCCTTCGGCGCGCCGACGCCTCGACCGGTGCCCAGTCCAGTCCTGTGGACCTCCAGCCCGGCATTAGGGTTGGCCTCAACTTCGCCACCTTTGGGGGCGACGAGGCCGAAACAATTCAGACCCTCCTGCGGGGGGTCCCGACCGTCTCCGAAACAGATGCGGGACGGCGGACGGGGTTCATGGTGGGCGGGTTTATCGTTGCCGACTTTGGCGGGCTACTGGCCCTTCAGCCCGGAGTGCGATACATCCAGAAGGGCGATCAGACCACGTTCACCGTTCCGAACTCCGATGGGGAGCCAGAATCGGGGAGCATCACGAGCAAAGCCGATTACGTGGAGGTCCCGATTCTCGCTCGGGCCGAGCTTCCGGAAATTGGAGCGGTCGTCCCTCACGTGCTCGCGGGGCCGACCCTTGGATTCAGCGTCAACACGGCAGCCGACGTCACACTCGGAGGAGAGTCGCAGGGAATCAACGTCGGCGATGATCTGGGGGGAAATGCCATTAGCCTGGACTTCGGGGCCGGTGCGGATGTCGAGACTGAGGCAGGGACGGTGACCGTGGATGCCCGGTTCGGTCTCGGGTTGTCCGACGTTCCCGGCCTGCGGTTCTCCGCCCAGAATCGGGGCATCATGGCAACAGTCGGTCTTACCTTTTGAACCCAGTTCAGCTGTAAGCAGACAGTTGTTAAGGAAGGAGGGGCTCCCAAGCGGGTCTTCGAAGGAAGGCGGTTCCGAAGACCGGTCCGATTCACGCTTCGTTTTCTTGCTTGTGTTTCTTCGATGATAGTTTTGCCATGCGACGTTTTTTGCTCCCCATCCTCGCAAGCACTGTCGTCGGCGCCGTGGTCATCGCCGCGGCCTGCTCGACACCTACCGAACCAAAAAAGGAAGAGCCGACCTTCGAAGAGGGCGCGTATGGCGGCGACCCTCTGACGGGCACCGAACACCTCTCGAACGTGAAGCCGAGCCCGAGTGGGGACCGCTATGCCCTTGTTCGCAAGCGCACGCCCGGTCAGCCGTCCAACCCGCGGAATCAACTCTGGATTGTGGATCGAGATGGCTGCAATCCACGCCTCATCTCCGTGAATACTGGAACTGTTGATTGGTCGCCGAACGGGAGGTCACTGGCAGTCACAGTTGTGAGTGGAATTGACGTCTATACGTACACGATTGATTTGGAAACTGGAGAAGCCACACAGTGGACTGGAAAAGACAGTCAGCGGCTGTCATTTCCGGTTGTGAACAATCCAGTATGGTTCAATGATGGAAACCGCCTCTTGGTATCCGTAGCTCAGGAGGCCTACCAGCAGCCATTCTCCCGGGGCACCTACATCATCGACACTCAGGACAGCACGACTACTGGACCTCTTCTTGAATTTATGCAATCTGCCTTTCTCGGCAACAAGGACAGGTATGCCACAGGACGAAAATATCTCCAGAACGATAATCCACTGAGCGGCAATTTCATTCGCTATAATTTCGCCGATAGCACTTGGCATTGGATTTCGGACCTTCAGAAAGACTCGTTCATCCGGCACGTCGACCCGCCTGTGCCAAGTCCGACCGGTACGACGCTCGTTCAGAGCCGGAAGGTCAAAAATGCCCCTCAACTTTTCTTCATGAATCACCGCGGGGAAAAGGTTCGGCAAATCACAGAACTAGGGGGCGACAATCCGCGGTGGAGCTACGGCGGCTCGTATTTCGTCTTCCGTCGTGACGTAAACCGGAACGAAGGTGCCCGCTACGTCCCCTTTCGCTTCGACATGGCCACGATGGAAGATAATCCCCTCTGGCCCGCCCTTCCCGATTCGGTTCCCGACTTTCCCCCGCTCTCGTCGCAAACGCTCGAAAAAAAAAACGATTACGCTCCCTCGGTAGACATCTCCGCAGACTTTCAACTTTCCGTGCTATCCGATGCCTCGCCTCCTCTCGACCTTCGGCCTCGCCCTGCTCGCAACATTCTTGGTGGCACTCGCCTGCACCGGGCCCACCGAACCGCCCACCAAAGAGCCAATCTTTGATTCTGGTGAGTACGGCGGGGATCCGCTGCCGAATACTGAACACATTCCAGAGCTATTTCCGAGCCCGAATGGAGATCAAGTTGCACTCATTCGGGAACGAACACCTGGTGAACCATCCGATCCACAAAATCAGCTCTGGATCGTTGACCGGAACGGGGAAAATGCCCGTCTCATCGGTGTCAATGTTTTAGGTGCTGACTGGCATCCGACTGAGGATAGACTCGCAGTTACAGTTGCTACTGGAATTGATTTTTACGTCTACACGATTGATTTGGAGACGATGGAGACGAGACAGTGGACTGGCAAAAACCATCAGCGACTTTCTTTTCCCGTCGTGAGTAGCTCTGGGTGGTTCGAGGATGGCCATCGACTTTTGGTCTTCGCTCACCAGAAGGCCTATCAGCAGCCATTTCCACGAGGACTCTACATTGTTGATACCTCTGACTCGACGACTATCGGTCCACTAGCAGAACTTTTTGAATCAGCTTCTTTCGGGAAAAACCACGAGTATGCGATTGGAAAAAAATATCTTCGCGATAACAGCCCGCCAAGCGGCAATTTCGCTCGGTATAACTTTGCCGATAGCACTTGGCAGTGGATTACTGATTTTCCAGAAGACTCGCTCGATCTGGTCGACACCCCAGTGGCATGTCCAGGAACGAATTATATTTTCCAAGCCAGAGAGGTTCAGAACGCAAAACAGCTATTCATAATGGAATCTCGCGGTGAGAATGCTCGACAAATCACAACACTAGGAGGAGATATTCCCCGGTGCGGATCTAATGGTTCGTACTTCATTTTCCGCCGGGATGTAAATCAAGGCCAGGGCGCCCGCTACGTGCCCTTTCGTTTCGAGTTGGAGACGATGGAAGCCGAGCCGCTCTGGCCGACCCTCCCCGATTCAGTGCCCGACTTTCCCACCCTCTCGACGCAATCGCTCAACAAACTGACGCCACGGAGGTGATTGCCGTTCTATAATCAACAAATAAGTCCCTGACGTGCTGCCGGCACGCCAGGGACTTCAACCGCAAACGGGGCACACGGGACTGGCTTCCGGCTCATCGCCGGGAGGCGCCCCTCGTTTGCGTGTGCGGCACTCAAACCCAGTCCCTCTTGTTCCTTTTTCATCAGACCAAGAGGGCCACGATGAACGCTCTACATACACTCTCGCGCGCATTTTTCTTCACAATCCTCCTCGGCCTGCTCGCAGCGCCGAGCGCTCTTCTTGCTCAAAACCAGACAAACGATCCTCTCGTCGACCAGCAGCAGTACCTCTTCGACGTGCACCGGGTGGACCAAGCCTGGAGTTATACGACCGGCTCCTCAAACGTGAAAATCGGCGTCTACTCCCAGACGGGCTTCATCCAAAACCACGAGGACCTTTCCTCCAGCCGCCTGGCGTCCCCGGTTGGGACGCTTCTGGAGCCCGAACTCGACATCGCCAGCGAAATGGCCGGCATTGTCGGCGCCAGCACGAACAACAATGTTGGCATGACCGGCATCGACCGGGCCGCTACTCTGCAGTCCTATAGCGTGCTGACGGAAAACAGCACCTGTGGAAGTGACTCTCGATGTAGCGGCGACGAAGAAGACACGGTTACCTTCGAGCGGCCCGATGGAACGCAGGAGACCTACTACTTGAACCTCTATCGGCTCAGCGATCAACTCAGTAAGGGCCGAAGCAACGGAGTCGACGTTCATCTTTTCTCATATGGACTTCCCAGCGGTGACCCTGCCGACTACGATCCAACCTTGGAGGGACCGCCGGATCCTGATGAGTCCATGGACTTGTTTGATCGAGATCCCGACGACTTAGATGACCCGGACCCATACAAAACCTTAGCGACTGCCGCCTGGAACACGATTAAAAGTATCGGACAAGCAATTTGTGGGGGGTGGTTTGGCAGCTGTACGACGCCTCCCGATCCCGGATCCCTGTTTCGGGACGAAGTTGGATTTGCGGTAGCGAAAGACGGTGGGGTCGTAGTGACACCTGCGGGGAATCTCGATGGAGACGGCGATATCCCCCCCCGGCACCTCCCCGGTATGTTTGACCCGTACGCGGTGACAGTCGGTGGAGTAGATCAGGACGCTGATGACACGCTTGTCAAATGGGACAGCACCCGACCGGCCGCTTACGTAGACGTATCGGCCTTCGCCGAAGAAACGGTAGGGATCTCCGGCACCGGGTCGGACCAGTACGACACCGAATTCACTACCACTGCCGCTTCCGCCTCCATCGGTGCAGGGGTCTCCGGTCTCCTCAAAGCCGAGATGCCCACCCTCACCGGCGAGGACATTGAGGAAATTCTGAAGCGAACGGCCCGCGACGCAGGCTCCCCCGGACGGGACGACTATACAGGTGCCGGTGCCATCGATGCAGATGCGGCTCTATCCTTTGTTCGCAACAATGACGTGCAGCGCAGTCGGCAATCTGTGAAGTCTGTGATCTCCAAAAAGAAGATCCGCAGTGCCGTCGACCTGAAAGGAAACCGATACTGGAACTTTACCCCCGTTGGTTTCCAGAACTGCCCCGTCGCTCAGGGATATCTCTACGAATTCAAGGCCCGCGTGCCCTACTCTCAAACGTTCTCGAGCACTCCTGACGTATGGGTCCGCTGGGGGAAGAGCAACGGGTACAACAGCCGAATCGGTCAGGTATCGTACTTCAATCCTCTCATTGAAGGGGTCCGTGTGGTTGATGCCGACGGACGCGGACTGACGATTCGCGGGTATTACTGGGAGGCTGACTTCTTCGATAGCTGGGGCAGACGGTGCGCGAAGGACCAGCGGATTCCGAAAGTTTCTAAAAATTTTAACATTGCCTACACAGCGGTAGGTACAGAAGGTCCTCCACCACCTCCGCCTTTAGAAGCCTCCCTCTCCGGCCCAACGTACCTGGACGAGGGCGAGCAGGGGACCTGGACCGCCTACACCTCCCGCGACGGCGCGTCATACACATGGTCTGTCGACCAGGGAAGCGGATGGTATCAAATCGGCTCTGGTCCCTCGGTCAGTTGGGGCCAGGACTATATCTCCAGTACCATAATCGTCGACATTAAGGTAGAGGCCTCCAAGAACGGTGAGACCGCCTCAGCACAAACGAAAGTGACCATCAACAATAATGGGGGTGGAGGCGGCGGGGGTGGAGGCTGTAATGCCGTCGGGCTAAACCGAATCTGTCTGGCAGCCAGCGAGGGATCCTTCGTTCTTGGCAACGTCCGAGCGGAGACGCACACCAACGGGTCCATCCACGTGAGTTGGAAGGCGGTAGGCGAGTCGGACCTTCCCTCTGAATTTGCCCTCCAGCACCGCGCCGATTCAACGGCTGAGTGGTCTACGCTCGGCACCGTGCCGGCCGGCGACTCAATGAGCACCGATTCGTCACAAGCTGTGACCTATCGCTACCGCACCGACGAATTGGAGATTGGCACGCACCAGTTCCGCGTCGGCCTGCCGCAGGATACCGGTTCCCCCCTCAGAGCAGTCGGTAACAGCGAGACGAGCAACGTTCGGCGCTATACGAAACCGGTGACGGCAGAGATCGCGATGGACGAGGCCTACCGGCTCTCCACGTATCCGAATCCGGTCCAGCAGAGAGCCAGCGTCGAGCTGGCGGTCAAGGAGCGGCAGAACGTGAGCGTACGCCTCTACGATTTGCTCGGCCGCCGGGTGGCCACGCTACACGACGGCCCACTGCCGGCGCAGGAATTGCAGCGCCTCCGGTTGGATGTCTCGTCAACCGGCTTTACGAGCGGGACCTACTTCCTGCGGGCCACCGGCGAGGACTTCGCTACGACCGAGCAGATTACCGTCGTGCGGTAACTCCAGCACGGATGTTCTCCACGTTCACATCGGCCCGAACAAGCACCGCCCCCGCCCGGAAGCCTCCGGGCGGAGGTTTGTTGTCCTACGCAGTGTCGTACGCCGGCACCTCCAGGGTGAGCCCGTCGTGGGCGAGGTGGACGTCGTCGGGCAGCGCGGCCTCCGCCTCGGCGTGGCGCACGTCGTGGGTCATGTGGACGAGGTACGTCTCGCGCGCCCCGATGCGGCGGGCGGCGGCCACGGCCTCGTCGAACGAGAAGTGGGTGGGGTGCGGCCGGGGCCGGAGGCCGTCCAGGACGAGCGTGTCGATGCCCTGCAGCTGCTCGTAACTGGCCTCGGGGATGGTGCTCGCGTCCGTGAGGTACGCGAAGCGGCCGAGGCGGTAGCCGTACACCGGCACGTCGCCATGCTGGAGCCGAATGGGGTCGACGGGCACCGCGGTGTCGGCGGCGGTGCGGCTCGGGACGCGGAACGGGCCATCCACGACCTCCAGCTCCACGTTCGCGGCGCCGGGATACGGGTCCCCCCCAAAGACGTAGTCGTAGTTGCGCCGGAGCACCGCGGCGGTCTCGGCGTGGGCGTAGCACGGCATCACGCGGTGGTTGTCGCGAAAGTAGGGCCGCAGGTCATCGAGCCCCACGACGTGGTCGAAGTGGTGGTGGGTGTAGCAGACCGCGTCGATGCGGTCGATGCGTTCGCGGAGCGCCTGCGCCCGAAAGTCCGGGCCCGTATCGATGAGGAGGCCCAGGTCGCCCACCTCCACGTAGCAGGCGCAGCGGGTGCGCGTGTCGCGGGGGTCAGCGGAGGTGCATACCTCGCAGTCGCACCCGATGACGGGCACCCCGGTGGAGGTGCCCGTCCCCAACAAGGTGGCGGTAACCGGGGGCGTACGGGCGTGGCGGTCGGCCGGCGACACGTTTGTGGACACGCTGGGGCTAATTGTCATGTGAGGCCTCCGCCGACATGTGCTCCGCCCAGGCCGCTTCGAGGGCCCGACGCACCGCCGGCTTCAGGTAGATGGTGTCGAGCGGGGCGTCCCGCAACGCCTCGGCCAACACCACCAGCTGCGTCTCGGGCAGGTCGTTCGTGTTGAGCATAATCACCTCCTCCCCCGCCACGACGCAACGGCCCCCGCGGAAGTTGCCGGGCTCGGCCCGCACCTCGATCCCCAGCCGGGCCGCAACCCCTTCCAGTTCGTCGATAATCGTAGTGGTGTCCATACCGCACAGTCACACTCCAACAGAAACGTGCGCCATTTCATCCTGGGCTGCCCCCCAGTTGTTTCCCCGTCGCCGGCCCCCGCTACGGCGATTCCGGAAGGGGCTCCCCAGACGCATCCGTGACCTGGAAGGTGTGCGGTGGCACCCCGGTGTCCGCCTCGACGTGGACGCGCACCAGGTGCTCCATGAACCAGCGGGTCGTGTACGTGGGCACGGGGCGCCGCAGGAACGCCGCGACGAACGGATGCACCCGGAGCGTCACGGCGCGGTGGGTGTCCCTGTGCGCCACGAGCCACTGCTCGATGTCCTCCACAAGTTCGTCGGGGGCGGCGTCCCCCTCTGCGGAGGCGGCGGGTCCATCCGACGAAGACGGACGTGGCGTTGCGTTCTCCGCCGTCTGCTGGGCCCGGGCCGCTTCGAGCTTGTCTTCGAGCGCCTGAATTTTCTGCCGCAGGGCCGTCACCTCTTCGTCCGGGGTGTCGTCCTCCGCCTTCAGGCGCTCCACCTCGCGCTCGCGCTTCTCCACCTCCTTCTCCAGGCTCTGAATCTTGCGCTCGGCCTGGCGGAGCTCTTCGGGGTCGGCCCCGTCGTCGCCGTCGTCGGACGGGGTCCCGTTGGCCGACGAAAAGGTCGTCGTGATGCTGGGGCGGAGCCGCTGGCGGGTGATCTCGACGAGCCCAAAGTCGCTCATCGGCAGCACCTTCGTCACCGCCCGGTCTTCCTCGAAGCCCTTCTTGACCTCGTCGTAGACCTTTTTCTTGTCGTCCTCGTCCCGCAGGTCGATGAAGTCGACGACGATAATGCCCCCCAGGTCGCGGAGCCGAATCTGCCGGGCAATCACGCGGGCGGCCTCCAGGTTCACGTTGAGCGAGTTTTCGGCCTGCGATTTGCCCTTCCCGGAGCGCCCCGAGTTCACGTCGACCACGTGCATCGCCTCGGTCTTCTCGATGAAGAGGTAGCCGCCGGACGGCAGCTCCACACGGTCCTTGAACGCGCGGTCGGCCCCGTGCTGGATGCCCACCGACTCGAAGACCGGCTGGTTGCCCTTGTGCAGCTCCACGCGGTCGACCAGCTGCGGCCCCACGGCCCGCACGTAGCTCTGAATGCTGCTGTACAGCCCCTCGTGGTCGACCAGAATGCGGTCGTACTCCTCCGAAAACTCATCCCGCACGATGGAGGACGCCATGTCCACATCCTCGTGCACGAGCTCCGGGGGGCTCGGCTTGTCCTTGAGGCGCTTCTCCACGCGGCGCCACCGCTCCATCAGCAGCTTCATGTCCTTGTCCAGCGACTTGGCGTCACGGTCCTGGGCCACGGTGCGCACGATGACCCCCACGCCGTCGGGGACGAGGCTGCTGGCCAGGGACTCGAGGCGGCGGCGCTCCTCGTCGTCGGTAATCTTGCGGGAGACGGCAACGTAGTTCTGAAGGGGCACCAGCACCAGGAAGCGCCCCGCGAGCGAGATGTCCGTGGAGATGCGGCTGCCCTTGTTCGAGATGGGCTCCTTGGTGACCTGGACGAGGATCGTCTGCCCGCGGTTCAGCAGGTCGGACGGCCGCTTGTCCCAGTCCTTCTTTCCGGTCGGCACATCGATCGCCTCCACCGTCGGCGCCTCGAGCCCCAGGAAGTCGAGCAGGTACGGCAGGTTGTCGGACAGGTCCGAGAAGTGGAGGAAGGCGTCCTGCTCCTGCCCGATGTCGACGAAGGCCGCCTGAATGCTGGGCATCACCTTTCGGATCTGCCCCAGGTACAGGTTGCCAATCGTGCGCTTGTGCTCGGCGTTTTCAATGTAGAGCTCGACGAGCTTGCCATCTTCGACGATGGCGATGCGCGTCTGCTCGTTGCCGACGTTGAAGACAATTTCTTTGGACATATGTGGGGTCGGGGTGTGCCTGCCCCTGTGCCGGCGGGCGGGAGTGGGTCCAACGGGCGCTTCGCACCATCAGTACAAACGGAACAACAGCGAAGGGACCAAGCGGAGCTGCCACCAGGGTCGGCCAGGCGTGATGTGACGACTGGCTGCGAGGCACCGCCGTGCGGCGCCCACCGGACCCTGAACCGGCACCGAGTGCTCGGGCACGGATTGACTCGTGAGCAATGGGTTCGAACGGGGCTGCCTCCCTGTGTCCGGACACAGCCAAACGGAATGGGATGCGGGTCAGTAGACGAAGCCGAATGGGGACCGCGACGGGGCGCAGGCCGTGTTTCTGCTGTGCAGAGCGGTCGGCCCGCGCGCCTGTGTCCCCGGATTCGCCCCGCGAGCCATGCCGTGGTCGATTGCGTGTTTTCGGCTGCTCGCGTGCATGAACACATCCCTGGCACCTTCGGGAACGCTTCCCGTAAGTGCCGAATGTCACCTAAGAGTATTGTCTTTCCGGCCTGAATGATCCCCAGGGGGACGCAAGACGGCCAGCGCCCCCTGAGCCCTCCCTTAAATCAAAATTCGTGAGTCCGCCGCGCCGTCGTTTGTATAATAGGACAGCTCCAAATGTTGCTCTGCAGTGGGAAGCCCCCTGCGTGGGCGGGCCCTCGGGGCTTTCTGCAAAAGCGTTCCCGGGCGGACTCACTGAACGCGAGCCCTCCGCTCCGCCCTCCTACATCGTCTTTCGCAGCGCCCCGCCTGCCTGCGTCCGGGTCCGTCCCTTCGGCCGTGACGGCCATGCTGTTTCCATTCCACTTCGGCTTTCACCACACACGTTCTTCGATATGGCTGACCAAGAATCTGTAACGGAGTTGACAACCGACAAGGCCCCCATCAAGGCCCGAGGACTCGAGGGCGTCATTGCCCTCGAATCAGAGCTGTCCTCCATCGATGGGGACAAGGGCGAACTCATCTACCGCGGCTACGACATCCACGACCTCGCCGACCACGCCTCGTTCGAAGAGGTCGTGTACCTGCTCCGCCACGGCGAGCTTCCCACCCAGTCCGAGCTCGACGACTTCTCGTCCCACCTGCGGAGCGAGCGGGCCCTCCCCGCCCCCATCCTGAATCTCCTGCGCGAGACGCCCGCGGACGCCCACCCCATGGCGGTCCTCCGCACGGCGGTGTCCGCCCTCGCCCTCTACGACGAGGAGGCCGACACGATGGCGGAGGGCGCCAACCACCGCAAGGCCGACCGCATCCTCGCCCAGATTCCGACCATCATCGCGGCGTTCGATCGCCTGCGGAAGGACAAGGAGCCGGTCGCCCCGCTGGATCACGGCTCGATGGCCCGCAATTTCCTCTACATGCTGAACGGGGAGAAACCGGGCGCGGCCGCCGAGGACACCTTCGACGTGTGCCTCGTGCTACACGCCGACCACGGCCTGAACGCCTCCACGTTTACCAGCCGGGTCATCGGGTCGACCCTCTCGGACATGTATTCCGCGGTCTCCGGGTCGGTCGGCGCCCTGAAGGGGCGGCTGCACGGCGGGGCCAACCAGGAGGTGATGCGCATGCTCCTCGACATCGACGAGAAGGGCGCGGACCCGACGTCGTACATCCAGGACCGCCTCGACGCCGACGAGCGCGTGATGGGCTTCGGCCACCGCGTGTATAACACGATGGACCCTCGCGCCGCCATCCTCCGCACCATGGTGAAAGAGCTCAGCGAAGAGGCCGGCGACATGAAGTGGTACGAGTACACCACGAAAATCCACGAGACGATGACGGAGGAGACGGGCATCGCCCCCAACGTGGACTTCTTCAGCGGCCCCACCTACTACCAGCTCGGGCTCGACCCCGACCTCTTCACGACCATCTTTGCGTTGAGCCGCACGGCCGGCTGGACCGCCCACCTTCTGGAGCAGTGGGCCGACAACCGCCTGATCCGACCGCGCGCCCAGTACGTGGGGGCTCGCGACCGGACTGTGGCGCCCCTTGCGGAGCGGTAGGAGGCGCTCGGGGGCCGAAGCAAATCTTCGGTTCCCGAAACCTCTGCCTCTCCCCCTTCATTTTGATCCCTACTGCGGGTATTGTTGTATAGGGCGAGTTACGATCTGACGCGTGCCCTCGCCTGCCCCGGTTGTTTTGCCACGTCACAATCCCCATCAGCCCCATGGCCGTTGACACCAAAGAACGCCCCTCGGCGCCTCAAGAGACGAACGCGACCGCCGAGCAGGAGAGTCGGTTCCAGTCCTATCGCATCCGGACCGGCATGTTTGCCTGGCTGATGCACCGCCTTACCGGTGTGGGCCTGGTCGTGTACCTCATCGTCCACATTTGGGGCCTGACCGCACTGACGGACCCGGAGACCTTCAACGCGCTCATCGCCAAGTACCACAGCCCCATCTTTAAGGTCGGCGAGTTTGCCCTCCTGGTGGCCGTGGCCTACCACGCGATGAACGGCCTTCGGCTCGTGCTCATCGACTTCCTGGGATGGAGCCCGAAGCAGAAAAAACTGTTCTGGACGCTGGGGGCCGTGACGGCCGTCATCATCGCCGTGGGCGGCTGGCCGTCGATCTACGCGCTCGGCGAGTGGCTCCTCGGGCCCGGGTCGATGCCGACCCTGTTCCTGTAGCGTCCCCGGCCCGCCTTTCCGCCCCCAGCTCACCCTCCGGCCCCCTGTTGCTATGGCTCAGACCAACGCGCTGAACTGGTTTCTCCACCGCATCACCGGCACCTTCCTCATCTTCATGCTGATCACCCACTTCTGGGTGCAGCACTACGACCACCAGGCCGCCTCGGTGACCCACGAGGTGGTGACGGAGAAAAACGAGATGCCGGACTACCCGGACGAGGCGAAGGAGGGGGTGAAGGCCCGCTTCGGGCCGGACGCCGAGGCCACCCCGTACCAGGTGGTGATGCAGCGGCTGGCCGACCCGGTCTATGCGGTGCTGTGGAAGGGGTTCAACATCCTGTTCCTCGTCGTGGCCCTCCACCACGGCTTCTACGGCCTGAACAACGTGATGACCGACTACATCCGCGACCCGATGGGAAGACTGGTGGCCAAGTCGCTGTCGTGGACGGTGGCCCTCGGGCTGCTCATCATTGGAACCTACTCGGTGCTTACGGCCGGGTGGTGACGGCGAGCCATGCCCCATGGGTTACGAGCACTTTTTCCGTGCGACGGACGCTTCAAGGTCCACTCGTGACTGGCAACTGGCGACGATGACTTGGGAAGGCATTCTACTTGAACTCGACCAACGCAATCGAACACCATGACTTTTGAGCACGATGTCGTCGTTGTTGGAGCGGGCGGGTCTGGCCTGATGGCCGCCCTGTATGCCCGCGAGGGCGGGGCCGACGTGGGGGTGGTTTCGAAGCTGCACCCCCTCCGCTCCCACACCGGGGCGGCGCAGGGCGGCATCGCCGCGGCCCTCGGCAACGAGGAGGAGGACCACTGGCTGTGGCACGCCTTCGACACGGTGAAGGGCAGCGACTACGTGGGGGACCAGGACGCCATCGAGGCGCTCTGCAAGGACGCGCCCCGCACAATCGTGGAGCTGGAGCACTACGGCGTGCCCTTCAGCCGCAACGAGGCGGGCAAGATCTCGCAGCGACGGTTCGGGGGCCACACCCGCAACTTCGGCGAGGCGCCCGTCAAGCGCTCCTGCCACGCCGCCGACCGCACCGGCCACACAATCCTGCACACGCTCTACGACCAGTGCACGAAGCAGGGCGTCCGGTTCTACGACGAGTTTCAGGTGCTGGACCTCATCATGACGGAGGACGGGGAGTGCGCCGGCGTGGTGGCCTACGAAATCCTCACCGGCGAAATCCACACCTTCCACGCCAAGCAGGTGTGCTTCGCGACCGGCGGCTACGGCCGTGCCTTCGAGACCACCTCCAATGCGCATGCCGGCACGGGCGACGGCATGGGCATCATGCTGCGCAACGGCATCCCGCTGGAGGACATGGAGTTCGTCCAGTTCCACCCGACCGGCCTCTACCGCCTCGGGATCCTCATCACGGAGGGCGCCCGGGGGGAGGGCGGCATCCTGCGCAACAGCGAGGGGGAGCGCTTCATGGAGCGCTACGCGCCGACGGTGAAGGACCTCGCCCCGCGCGACCTCGTGAGCCAGTGCATCTACCAGGAGATCCGAGAGGGCCGGGGCGTGCAGGGCGAGAACTACGTCCACCTCGACCTGACCCATCTCGACAACGCGATCCTCGACAACAAGCTGCCGGAGGTCACCGAGTTCTCGCGGACCTACATGGGCGTGGACCCGAAGGAGGAGCCCATTCCGGTGGTGCCCACCTGCCACTACGCGATGGGCGGCATTCCGGCCAATGAGGACGGCCACGTGGAGGTGGGCGAACGGGGCGAGTACGTGCCGGGCCTCTACGCGGTGGGCGAGTGCGCCTGCGTGAGCATCCACGGCGCCAACCGCCTCGGCACCAACGCCCTCCTGGAGCTCGTGGTGATGGGCCGCCGCACCGGCATCGAGATGGCCAAGCAGGTGCGCCAGGGTAAGGACTACGCCCCGCTGCCCGAGAAGCCGGAGGCGGACACGCGCGACATGCTCGACGACCTGCTCTCCAACACCCGCGATGAGGGCGAGCCCATCGTCAACGTGCGGAGCGAGCTGCAGGAGACGATGATGGAGAACGTGTCCGTCTTCCGCAACGACGACACGCTCTCCACGGCCCTCGACGACCTGCAGGGCCTTCGGAGGCGCGCGAAGAACGTGGTCGTGGACGACAAGAGCAAGCGGTTCAACACCGACCTGATGGACGCGGTGGAGGTGGGCTTCATGGTCGATTACGCCGAGGCCATCGCCGCCGGGGCCCGTCACCGCACGGAGAGCCGAGGGGCCCACTCCCGCGAAGACTACGAGGAGCGCAACGACGAGGACTGGCTCAAGCATACGCTCTTCCACAGCGACGCCAACGGCAGCTACGAGTTCGACGACAAGGAGGTCGTCATCACCCGGTTCGAGCCGAAGGAGCGCAGCTACTAGGGCACTCGACCCGACCGTGGGCCCGGCAATCCGGCCCCGCACCCTGTTTCCGCAGATGTCTCCACACGCACAGCGTTTTTTGGACCTATGGCTGAGATGCAGCTCAATCTTGAAATCAAGCGATACAACCCCGAGGAGGACGACGAGCCACACTGGGAGTCGTACGAGGTGCCGGCCGACCCGCTCGACAGCGCCCTGTCGCTCCTGCTCCACGTAAAGTGGCACATCGACGGCACCCTCTCGCTGCGCAAGAGCTGCGCGCACGGCATCTGCGGGTCCGACGCCATGCAGATTAACGGCGAGAACAAGCTCGCCTGCTCGGTGCTGGTGCAGGATCTGGTAGACGAGGATGGTGACACAATCACGTATGCCCCCCTCCCTTCCGCCCCGGTGGTGAAGGACCTTATCATCGACCAGAGCCGCTTCTTCGAGAAGTACCGGGAGGTGAAGCCGTGGCTCATCACCGACGGGCCCGCCCCGGAACGGGAGCGGGAGCAGAGCCCCGAGGAGCACGCCATGATCGAGGACGCCACGAAGTGCATCATGTGTGGCGCCTGCACGCACGCCTGCCCCTCTACCTGGGCCGACCCCGACTACCTCGGGCCCGCGGCCATGCTGAAGGCGTACCGCTACACCTTCGACAGCCGCGACGACGGGGCCGAGGAGCGCCTCGACGTGGTCGACTCGCCCGATGGCCTCTGGAAGTGCTACACCATCTTCAACTGCAACGAGGCCTGCCCCAAGGACATCGACATCACGCGCTGGCTCTCGGCCCTGAAGCGCCGCGCCGCGACGTCCCAGGCGTCCACGACGGCCTAGCCGCGCCCCCACAGGGGCCCTGCCCGATTCTCTGTCTCCACCGAAGCCTCCTGCCCCCAAGCAGGAGGCTTTTTTCGTGTCGGCGTCCCCCACGCCGCCGGGTGCGTCCCGGAACGCGCCCAGCGATACGGGGCTGGCCGGTCCACCGGCCGATCGTCAACGCGACGCACGGGGCCTCCGAACGGCCAGCGAAATTGGTGACAAAGGGGGCTTGGCATTCTCAATCAGGTCGACCGGGGGGCGCTACACGGCAGCCCTCCTTGCGGCGATCCGGAAACAGAACCGACAGGGCTGCCGAGACGCGGGGATAAACGCACGCCTCAGCGTGCCCGATCAACAGAACGACCCCGCCACACATTTTCTTTTCTGGAACATCACCAGAGAAATCTGTCCCGGATGCGGACCTGGCTTTGTATTTGTGAGTGTTTGTAGCCGGGCGCCGCAGAGCATTTGGGGTTCCCTTCTTCTTCCAGGAGACTCGTTCCCGTGCACCGAAGCGATGACGTCGTGTGGATGCTGCACAGTGCCTTGAAACGGTACGGGATCCGCCTCGCGTGTGGAATCGTCGTGGGCGCTCTCCTGCTGTCCAGTCCCGCCGCCGCTCAAAACAAGCGCATTACCGCGTACGAGACCGAGGACGGCCTGCCCAAAATGCAGGTATGGGATGGGCTTCAGGGACCGGAAGGGTACCTGTGGCTGGGGCTGTACGGAGGGGGACTGGCCCGATTCGACGGCCAAGAGTTTAGGCACTTCACGATGACGGACGCCCTTCCGGGCAACCTGTCCACAGCCGTTCACACCGACTCGACCGGAGCGATCTGGGTCGGGACCATGAGCGGACTGGCCCGCTACGACGGGCGGGAGATAACAACGCTTACGGCGGGCAACAGCGCGCTCGTGCAGAACGGCATTCAGTCGATCGTGGGGGGCACGAACGGCACCCCCGTATGGGTGGGCACATCCGACAACGTGTACGTCCACGACGGAGAGGAATTGCGGCCTCTCGCCCCGGACCGCCTTCAGAACCTCTACCCCGACGGCCTCGCCAGCCGAGGCGACACGCTCTGGGTGGGGACGAGCGACGGCCTGTACCGGTACACCGACTCCACACTGACCGCCCTGTCCGTCGTGGACGGCGGGGCCACGGCGTCGGCGACCACGCTTGCCGCCCCGCCAAGCGGTCGTCTCTGGGTCGAGACCGGGCAGGGACTGTTTCGGCGCGTCGGCTCCCGCTTCGAAAAGCTGCCCGGCACGTCGGACCGGGACGTGCTCTCCATCCTGGCCCCGTCGGGGCGGGCCCCCTGGCTCGGAACCCGGTCCGGCCTGTATCGCTGGCGGGACGGGCGGCTCCGGCCTACCGCCATCGGCGATGTGTCTGTACAGGGCCTCTTCGCGGATCAGGAGCAAAATGTCTGGGTCACCACCGATTCGGAGGGCCTCTACAAGTACCCGCACACCCCCTTCGACCATTTCTCCACGGCCGACGGCCTTCCCGGAGACATCTCGTGGGACGTCGATCAGGGACCCAGCGAGAACCTGTGGATTGCAACCCGCAACGGGCTGAGCCGCTACGACGGCACCTCCTTTACCGACGTGCCGGGCCCGGACGACCAACTGCGGCAGGAGCTCACCTCGATCCATTGGACCCAGGACGATGTTCTCTGGATCGCCGCCCGGTCGACGCTCTTTCGGTACGACGGAGACACCTACACCTCGTACGACCGGGTCGAGGGCGATCCCGTCGGCACAGTGACCCGCATCGTGGAGACCGGCTCCGGCACGCTCTGGTTTGCGACCACCGAGCGTGGGCTTCTCCGGTACGACGGCTCCGGCTTTGCCCGCTTCACAACGGCCGATGGGCTGACGAGCGACCAGGTCCGGAGTGTGACCGTTGACGATACGGGCCGGGTGTGGGCCGGAGAGGGCGCAAGCCGCTTCGACGGGGACTCGTTTCACCCCACCCCGGCCGTCGACAGCGCAGATCTCGGGGGCGTCTTGAGCCTGGAGGTGGACGCAAAGGGGCACCTGTGGATTGGGACGCAGCGCGGGGTGTTCGTCCATCCGCCCCCGCAACAGGGCGAAGCGGCCTCCCTCCGCCGCATCACCCCGGACGATGGGCTCAACGGCACGAGCGCAGTGAATCTCCACCTCGATCGGCACAACAACCTCTGGGTCGGCAATGAGGGGGGATTCAACCGGATTGACGTGGACGCGTACCACCGGACGGGGCGGGTGTCGGTTCGCTCCTACGACAAGGACGTCGATCTGCGAGGGGGCGTGGCGACCGAGCATGCGACCTACGAGGCCGACGGCGGCGTGCTCTGGTTCGGGACGAGCACAGGCCTCGTGCGCTACAATCCCGCACAGGACCGGGGACGGCCTGCGCCGCCTCAGACCCACCTGACGGACGTTCAGCTCTATCCCGAAGACCCCGACTGGGGCCGGTACGCGGACGGCACCACCCCGTGGGAGCAGCTTCCGACCAATCTGTCGCTTCCGTACGACAAGGACCACCTCATTTTTCGCTTCATCGGCATCAACTACACCGTTCCGGAGCGGGTCGCGTACAGGTACCGCCTGGAGGGGCTCGACGAGAGATGGTCAACGGCCACCAAACGACAGCGGGCCACCTACTCCAATCTGCCCCCCGGTTCGTACACCTTTCAGGTCCAGGCCGCCAACAGTGACGACGTATGGAGCCCGGTGGAGGCCTATTCCTTCACCATCACACCGCCGTTCTGGCGGACGACATGGTTCTACCTCCTCTGCGCGATCGGCGGCATCGGGCTGGTGACTGGGCTCATCCGGTGGCGCACCTGGAGCCTACAACGACGGCAGCGTCTTCTGGAGGCGAAGGTGGCCGAGCGGACAGAAGAGCTCGAAGAGGCCCGTGAAGAGGCGCTCGCGGCAGCAGAGGCCAAAAGCACGTTCCTCGCCAACATGAGCCACGAGATCCGCACGCCGATGAACGGGGTCATCGGCTTTGCCGACCTGCTCTCCGACACCGACCTGACGCCCGAGCAGCAGCAGTTCGTGGACGCGATCCAGAGCAGTGGGACCACGCTCCTTTCAATCATCGACGACATCCTCAACTTCTCGAAGCTGGAGGCCGGCGAGACGGAGCTGGACGAGGCGCCCATCCGCGTACAAGCCTGCATCGAGGAGGCGCTGGATCCGCTCGCCGCCAAGGTGGCGGAGAAGGGCATCGAGTTGACCTACCTGATCGACCCGGCGGTCCCGTCCGTGATCCGCGGAGATCGAACCCGCCTCCATCAGATTCTTCTCAACCTGCTGTCCAACGCGGTCAAGTTCACCGAAGAGGGCGAGGTTGCGCTCCGGGTCCGGGTGGCGTCGTCGCCCGCCACGCCGGGCCGCACGCATAAGCTCCACTTCAGCGTGCGGGATACCGGCATCGGCATTCCGGAGGGGGAGCGCGACCGGCTCTTCGAGTCGTTCAGCCAGGTCGATGCGTCGAAGAGCCGGGAGCACGGAGGGACCGGGCTCGGCCTCTCCATCTCGCAGCAACTGACAGAAGCGATGGGCGGCGAGATGTGGGTCGAGAGTGCGGTCGGGGAGGGGTCCACGTTCCACTTCACGATTGAGGCGGAAGAAGCGGAAGACGCCGAGCAGTCCGACGAAAACGGAGTCGCGACCGGATCGTCTTCCGCCATGCAGGGCGTGCAGGTTCTCATTGTCGCCCCCAACGACACCACCCGTGCACTCCTCCGGCAGCAGACGGAGACGTGGGGCATGGAGGCGATCGTCTTCGCATCCGGAGACGAGGCGCTCCAACAGCTGGACGCGGACCGTCCCCACGAGGTGGCCCTGATAGACGAGCACCTGCCGCAGATGAGCGGACACGCGCTGGCGACTCAGCTTCGAGAACGAGCGTCCGGGACGGAGCTTCCGGTCGTCCTCCTCGGGGCCGGGCCGGCCGCCACACCCGACCCCACGGCCCCCACCTCTCGGCTCCACAAACCGATCAAGCAGTCGAGCCTCCACGACACGCTGACCGCGCTTCTGACAGGTCGTGAGAATGCCGGCTCGGGACAGGACGGCGATCGGTCCGGCCCCGATTCGCCGTCTCGTCGTGTGCTCCTCGCGGAGGACGATGCCGTGAACCGAACGATGACGACGCAACTGCTGGAGAAGATGGGGCACGAGGTTCACACCGCATCCGACGGGGCGGAGGCCCTGGCGGCGGTCCGCGACCGCGCCTACGACGCCATCTTGATGGACGTGCAGATGCCGGAGTTGGACGGACTGGAGGCGACGCGCCGCCTCCGGAACGAGATGCCGTCTGAAGAACAGCCCTACGTCGTGGCCCTCACGGCCTCCGTCACGGAGGACGACCGCAGGCGCTGCCTGGAAGCAGGGATGGACGCGTTTCTCAGCAAGCCGATTCGGAAAGACGAGCTGGCCGAGGCCCTGGACCTTGGCACTGCGCCCGACGAGGCGAGGACGGCCGCCTCCCCGCCTGAGGACCGCTCGGCCCCCGACGCGTAGTCGCTGCGGAAAAGCAGGCGCCCGGACCGGTTCGGAGCGGCGTGCACACGCCCCGACTCTCATCCCAAAAAGGAAGGCACCGCCAGACGCCAGACGAACGAGGGGGCATCACGGGGAATCGAGATCAACGGGCCCGAGCCGACCTCGGCCCTCCCCCCCCCACGCGGACCTCCACTTACGCCGGGGGCGACGGTGGACGGGCCTCCCGAACCGCCGTGAGCACGTCCGCCAGCACCCCCGCGGCCGTCACAGACGGGCCCGCCCCGGGCCCGCGCACGACGAGGGGAACGGCGGCGTACCGGTCCGTCGTGACTTCGAACAGATTCTCCTGTGCCCCCAGTTGCCCAAGGGCCGTATCGCCCGGCACCGGTTCAACCCCCACCTCAATCCCCTCCGGCGAAAAGCGGCCCACGTACTGAAGGACCGCGCTCTCGGCCGCCGCGGCCGCCGACCGCTCCCGCCAGTGTGGGTCCACCGTCGAGAGGCGATCGAGGAAGGCCTCGTAGGGCGCATCGGCGAGTGAATCCGGCACCAGGGATTCGACCTGTACCTCCGTGGGCTCGACGGCGTAGCCGGCAGTGCGCGCCAGGATCAAGAACTTCCGCGCCACGTCCGTCCCCGAAAGGTCGTCGCGCACGTCAGGCTCGGCGTACCCCCGGTCGACGGCGGCCCGTACCGCCTCGCTGAAGGAGGACCCGTCTCGCAGCGCGCTGAACAAGAAGGTGAGCGTGCCGGAGACGACCCCGCGGATCGAACGAACGCGATCGCCGGTGGCGACGAGGTTCCGAACGGTCTGCACCACGGGCAGCCCCGCCCCTACGGTCGTTTCGTAGCGGTACTGCACGCCCGCTTCCGCCGCCGCCTCCCGCAGCCGGTCGAAGGCGGCCTGCGAGCGGGTGTTGGCGAGCTTGCTCGGCGTAACGACGTGGACCCCGGCCTGGAGGAGTGGTTCGTAGTAGTCCGCCACGTCGGGGCTGCCGGTCGCGTCCACGAAGACGAGCGGGCGCGGCGTCTCCTGCGCAAGACGATCCACGATGGCCGGCCAGTCGGGCGGCGCGGCCTCGTCCACGCCGGCGAGCGGGGCCTCCGGTTCGCGATTGGGGGCGCCCCACGCGGCGCGGCGCGACGTGCAGGCGCCGACCACACGGAGATCCCGCCCGGCGTCCCCGCGGGCGTCGATCTGTCGTAGTAGGGCCGCCCCCACGTCCCCCACGCCTGCCACGTATACATGAACCGGGGACGAACACGAGGACGTTGACGGGGCGACTGGGGGAGAGGTCGAGAACGAATGAGAAGCCATCCTATGGGTGTATCAATGCAGAGTTACCCCTGAGCGAGGGTTGAGGCGGGGACGATGCGGGTGCCCGGGGCCGCGGGGCGGTGCGTACACCGGACGCGGAGCGGAATGCCGGCGTCCATCAGCGGATCGAGGGTGCACGGGTGCATGCCGAGCCGTCCGGCTTTTGTCCAGGCGCGGGCCTGCTCGAAGTCGATGCGCTGGAGGGGCCGCGCGTCGCTGTGCGCATCCGGGTCGCGGGTGTACAGGCCCTCCACGTCGGTCCAGCGCTCCATCCGTTCCGCCTCCAGCGCCCAGGCGAGGACGGCAGCGGACCAGTCACTTCCCCCGCGGCCGAGCGTGGTCGTCTTGCCGTCGGCCGTCTCCCCCACGAAGCCCGTGACGACCGGCAGGCCGGCGGCCCGCGTCCGATGCCAGTCGCGCACCTGCCGCCGGGTGGGGGCCCACTGCACCGTCGCGTCGCCGTGCGCGGCATCGGTGCGGATGAGTGTTGCCGCGTCGACGGCCTGCGATGTGCACCCGGAGGCGTCGAGGGCGGCGGCCAGCAGCGGCACCATCAGCCGTTCGCCGGCGGCCAGCACAACGTCACGAGCCGCGGCGGCGTTTGGCCCCGCCATCTCCCGCAGCGCGCGGCGCAGCTTCGAGCGTTCTGCCCGCAAGGCGGTGTCGTAGCGGGCCCGCAGCGCCTCGTCGGCAAGGGTGTTCGCGGCCAGGGCGCGGTAGCGCCGCCCCACCCGCCGCGTCCAGGCTTCGACGGAGCCCCGGGCGGCCCGGGACTCCTCTGCGGCCTGCACGAGGGCGTCCGTCACGCCCGCCGCGGCAGACACCACCACGACCGGCCGACAGGTCTCGGTGGCGGTGCAGACGAGGCGGACCGCATTTTTTATGCCTTCGGCGGAGCCGACCGACGTGCCTCCAAATTTGAGAACGCGGACGGGACGGGACGCGCATTCCGTCGAAGAGAAGGAACGATCAGGCATGATCAGTCAGTGCTGTCGCGAGGGATGATGCGTAGTGGGGCGGTATGACGTGCCGTGGCGGATGCCTCCACCGGGGCGCCGGGGAGAGGGGAGGCTGTCGTCCAGCCATTGTCCACGCCCGGATCGCGGCTCAGGCCGCCACGGACGAACAGGTGCTGGCCCGCCACGTCGACACAAGATCGTTGAGGGCATCGAGCTCAATGAGGAACGTGTCGTGTCCGTGCGGCGCCGATAGCACCTTCAGGGTGGCGCTGGGCAGGTGCTCCGCGAGCTCCTCCTGCTCGGACAACGGATACAGCACGTCCGAGTCGATGCCCACGACCAGGCTTGGCTGCTCGATGCCCCGCAGCACCTCCGCGTAGTCGCCGCGGCCGCGGGCCACGTCGTGGGTGTCCATCTGACGGGTCAGGGCCACGTAGCAGTTCGCGTCGAAGCGGTCGACGAGCTTGTCCCCGTGGTGGCGTAGGTAGCTCTCCACGGCGTAGGGCGTGCCGTCCTGTTCCGGCATTGCGTCCCGCCCGAACCGGCCGTCGAGGGACGACCGGGACCGGTACGACACCATCGCCATCATGCGGGCCGTGGCGAGGCCGCTCGTCGGGGGGGCGTCCGGCGAATAGTGACCGCCCCGCCACTTCGGATCGGCGAAGATGGCCTGCCGCTGCGCCGCCCCCCATCCGATCTGCCAGGCCGTATGGCGCCCCCCCACGGCAATGGGCACGAGCGACCGCACGAACGGCGCCCCGCCGTCGGTCGCCTCGAAGGCCCACGCCAGCACGTGCATGCCCCCCATCGATCCGCCCACGGCACACGCCACCCGTTGCACACCGAGGGCCTCCAGCGCGCGCCGGTGAAGCCGGACCGTGTCGCGGGTCGTGAACGGCGGGAAGCCGGCCCCGTAGCGCTCGCCGGTCTCCGGATTCACCGTCACCGGCGCCACCGAGCCGTAGGGGGACCCCGGCACGTTCAGACACACCACGAAGTCCTCCGTGGGATCGAGAGCACGGCCGGGCCCGAGGAGCCCGCCCCACCAGTCGGCCACGTTCGTGTCGCCGGTGAGGGCGTGACACACCAGGACGGCGTTGGTGCCGGTCGCGTTGAGGGTGCCCCACGTCCGGTACGCCACGGGCACGTCCCGCAGCGTCGTGCTGTTTTCGAGGGTGAACTCGGGAAGGGTGAGAGTCTTTGGCATCGGAAGAGGCGGAAAAGACTACACAGCACAAGCAGGATGGGAGGAACGTGATGCGTGAGAAGTGAAACGTGAGCCGAGACGTCCCCTCACGCATCACGCTTCACGCTTCAATTCACGCAGCCGCCGGCGAGGGCAGCGCCGCAAACGCCTGATCAAAGTCCGCCTTGATGTCGTCGATGTGCTCGATGCCGACGGAGACCCGCACCATGTCGGGCTCGACGCCGGAGGCCTGCTGCTCCTCCTCGGTCAGCTGCTGATGCGTGGTAGAGGCGGGATGGATAACGAGCGTTTTCGCGTCCCCCACGTTGGCGAGGTGACTGGCCAGCTCCACGTTCTCGACGAAGCGCTTGCCGCCGTCGACGCCCCCCTCCACGCCAAACGTGAGGACCGCGCCGTAGCCGTTCTCCAGGTACCGATTGGCCCGCTCGTGGTACGGGTGGTCCTCCAGGCCCGGGTAGCTGACCCACGACACCGCGTCCTGCTCTCGGAGCCACGTCGCCAGCGCAAGGGCGTTGTCGCAGCTCCGCTGCACGCGCAGGGAGAGCGTTTCGAGGCCCTGCAGCAGCAAGAAGGAACCGAACGGGTTCTGGGCCGGGCCGAAGTCGCGGAGGCCCTCCACCCGGGCCCGCATCGCGAAGGCGACGTTCGTGTCGAGCACGCCGTCCGGGCCGAACGTCTCCCAGAACTGCAGGCCATGGTAGTTGGGATTTGGCTCGGTGAACTCGGGGAAGCGGCCGTTGTCCCACGGGAACGTGCCCGCGTCCACAATGACGCCGCCGATGGTGGTGCCGTGCCCGCCGATCCACTTCGTCGCGCTGGCCGTGACGATGTCGGCCCCGTGCTCGATGGGCGCGCAGAGGAAGCCCGCCGCCCCGAACGTGTTGTCCACCACCAGCGGCACGCCGTGGGCGTGGGCGATGTCGGCGATCCGCTCGAAGTCCGGGATGTTGAAGCGCGGGTTGCCGATCGTCTCCAGGTAGACCGCCTTCGTATCCGCGTCGATCAGGCGTTCGATCGAGTCCGGGTCGTCGCCGTCGGCGATGTGGACGTCGAGGCCGCGGCGGGGGAAGGAGTTCTTGAACTGGTTGTAGGTCCCGCCGTAGAGGTAGCTCGTGGAGACGATGTTGTCCCCGTGCTCACAGAGGGTGTTGAGGGCCAGAAACTGGGCGGACTGCCCACTGGCGGTGGCGACGGCCGCGACGCCGCCTTCGAGCGCGGCCACCCGCTTCTCGAAGACGTCGTTCGTCGGGTTCATGATGCGGCTGTAGATGTTGCCGAACTCTTCGAGGGCGAAGAGGTCGGCCCCGTGCTCCGCATCGTCGAAGGTGTAGGAAGTGGTCGCGTAGATGGGCACGGCCCGGGCGTTGGTGGCCGGGTCCGGCTCCTGCCCCGCATGGAGTTGACGGGTTTCGTAGCGGGGCGACTCGGGGGCGTCGGGCCGCTCGGATTCCTGAGGGTCGTGCTGTCCGTTCTGGGCACTCATAAAAAGATCGGCTCTCTGGATGAAGAGGATGCAAGTGCTCATCCAGAAGAGCCGTGGACAGGCCCGGAGGGCGCTCCGTTATGTGCCGACGCGACCGGAGACAAAAGAAAAATCCCCAGCCGCCAGGAAAGCAGATGGGGATCAGCAACCAAGAGGGTCGCGGATCCCACTCATCTTTCCTCGACAGCGGTCGAGGCAGGATGGGGCACCTTTCCGTCGGGGGTGCCGACGGCGGTTGCCAGGGCTTCATCGGGCCTGCTCCCTTCACCCTTCTGGATGAATGTGATGCTACCAGTAATGTAGCAGCGTCAATGCTAGGCGCTGCGTCCGGCAATGTCAACGCTCGATTGTGAAGAACCAGCTAGGCCGGTGGCCGGCGCGTCGCCTGCGCTACTGCTTCTCGACGGTGACGCTCTTCAGCGTGTCGCTCTCTTCGATCGCGTCGACCACATCCTGCCCATCGGTCACGTCGCCGAACACGGTGTGCTTGCCGTCGAGGTGCGACTGCGGCGCCCGCGTGATGAAGAACTGACTGCCGTTCGTGTTGGGGCCCGCATTCGCCATCGAGAGGACGCCCGTCTCGTGCGTGAGAGGGTTGCTGTCGATCTCGTCGTCGAATTCGTACCCCGGTCCGCCCCGGCCCGTGCCGGTGGGGTCGCCGCCCTGTACCATGAAGCCCTCAATGACCCGGTGGAACGGCGTGCCGTCGTAGAAGCCCTCGTCGGCGAGGAAGGCGAAGTTGTTGACCGTGTGGGGGGCGTGCTCGGGATAGAGCTCAGCGTGGATCGTGCCCTTGCTGGTCTCGAAGGCCGCCTCGTAGACGGCGTCCGTTTCGATTTGGAGGTCGGGCGGGTGGTCCCACTGCGGATGGTCGGCCATGGCGAGAAGAGGACATCGGCAAAAAGGAAAACGCAACTGCGCCTGTCCGACGGCAGGCACGGGGTGGTGTTTCGGGGCCGCCGTCGTCTTTCCGGAAAGCCCATTGCCGCCCCGGCGACGGGTCCGGAGCGCGCCTGGACGGCCCCTGTCCCCTTCGGCGAAACCGCGCCGCCTTCACGTCGCCCCCGGTCCGCCAGGCCCCGCCGGGGAGGCGCCTCTCTTTACATGACAGTTAACCATTTGGTTGAACCAAGCAGTGGGCCTTCGATTACAGCAATCGCTTCTGCCTCAGATGCGCTCTCCATGGCCCCCCCTTCCCCCTTTCCTTCCGAGTACTCCGAGACGGAGCGGCAGATCTTCGACGCGGCGCTCCACGTGTTTGCCCGGGAGGGCCGGCACGGGGCTCGGATGCAGGCGATCGCCGACGCCGCCGACATCAACAAGGCGATGCTGCACTACTACTTTCAGGACAAGGGGACACTGTACGAGGAGGTGTTCACCTACACGGTGGAGCGGTTCATGGCCTCGTTCGGCACGTCGCTCCGGGAGGCCTCCACCTTCGAGCACACCCTGCGCGCATTCATCGACGGGTACGTCGAATTCGTCCGGTCCGACGAGGCGGCCATGCGCCTGATGGTACAGGAGAACCTCACCGGGGGACGCCTGCTTGGCACGCACCTGGAGGAGCCGACCAACGCCAGCGATGCGCCGCCCCAAATTCTGGTGGATACCATCGCGTCGGCCGTGGACGCCGGGGAGATTCGGGACGTCGACCCGCAGCACACGATGCTCTCTGTCGTCTCGACCTGCCTCTTTTTCTTCGTGGCGCGGCCGACCGTGCAGATCATGCACCCCGACGCGGAGGACGACTGGGGCGCGTTCGTGGAGGCCCGGAAGGAGCACCTGTTCGACCTCATCTACCACGGCCTTGCGCCCCGACCGAAGGGGGGAAGTGGCTCCCGGGCCGCCCCCCGTGAGTAGCGTTATCCGTTCAACCGTTCAACGTCGAAACGTCTACTGAATGATAGGCCCTCGCTTGCTCATCGCCAGCTTTCTGTTGGGGACGCTCACTGTGGCTGGATGCTCGATGACCCCGGAGATGTCCACCCCGGACGCCGAGCGGGATCTCCCGGACCGGTTTGAGGCGGCTCCCGGCGACACCACCCTGCCCGCCGCGGCCGCCGACACGACCGCCTACGACGCCACGCGGTGGTGGGCGGCCTACGAAGACTCGTCCCTCACGGCCCTCGTCGACACCGCCCTTGCCGCCAACCTCAATCTGGAGGAGGCCCAGGGGCGCGTTGAGGAGCTGGCGGCACAGTTCCGGATTGCACGGGCCCCCCTGTTTCCGAGCGTCACGGCCAACGGGCAGGGCAACTACCAGAACCAGCCCGCCAACACCGGCATCGGCGGCGCCATCGGCGGGGGGCAGGGCCCGGACCGCTTCGAGTTTACCGACTACCAGGCCACGCTCGGCCTCTCCTACGAGCTCGACTTCTGGGGCCGCGTGCGGAGCCAGCGCACGGCGGCCCTCAGCCAGTACTTCGCCACGGCCGCGGACCTCCAGACCGCCCGCCTCTCGGTCATCAGTCAGACGATCTCGACGTACGCCCAAATCGCGTCCCTCCGGCGGCAGGTGCGCCTCGGAGAGCGCACGGTCGGCCTCTTGGAGGAGCGCGTCGCCGTGACCGAGGACCGCTACGCGCGGGGCCTCGTGCCGTCGTTTCAGCTGTACACCGTCCGTCAGAGCTTGCAGGCCGCCCAGGCCGACCAGCCGGACCTCGAGCGCCGGCTCTACGAGGCCCAGAGTCGCTTTGCGACGCTCCTCGGCCGCTTCGCCGGGGAGCAGCGCGCGCTCCTCCCGGACTCGATGACCGTTCCCCTTGCCCCCGAGCCGGTGCCGGCGGGCCTGCCCGCGGACCTACTGATGCAGCGGCCCGACGTGCGCGGGGCGGCCCTCCGCCTGGAGGCGGCCCGCCAGGAGATCGGCGTGGCGCGCGCCGAGATGCTGCCGAGCCTGTCGCTGACCGGGCAGGGCGGGACCCAGAGCAGCGAGCTGGCCGACCTGGTGGATCCCGGGCAGGTGTTCGCCAGCTTCGCCGCCCAACTGACGGCCCCCTTGTTTCAGGGCGGCCGGCTCCGCGCCGCCCTAAACGCCGCCGAGGCGCGCTACAAGCAGCAGGCCGCACGCTACGAGCAGACGGTCCTGACCGCCTTTCAGGAGGTGAAGGCGTCCCTGGTGGCCTACGAGAAGCAGCGACGACGGTACCGCGAGGTGGAGCGGCAGGTGGAGACCGCGCGACATGCGTTCCAGGCCCAGCGCGACCGCTATGAGCGCGGCGTGGGGGATGTGCTCGCCCTGATCGACGCGGAGCGCACCCTCGTGCAGGCGCAGACGCGTCTCGCCGGGGTGGGGCTGGCCGTCGTGAACGCGCGCCTCGCGCTCCATCGTGCCCTCGGCGGGCCGTGGACGGACGCGGAGCCTGTCGACGATCCGCGCCTGTTCCGGTAGCCCCCAGGGATTCCTGACTTGCCATCGTCCGGCCTCTTTTCTGACTGACCCCTTCGATTTATGGACACCAGCACCCTCAAGTGGTCCCTCATCGGGGGCGGCCTCCTTCTCGGCACCGCCGCCGTCGTGGCCCTGCTCACCGTGTTCGCCCCGGCGCCGGAGACGAGCGACCCGCCGCCGCAGTCCCCCCTGGTCTCGACGGTTCCCGTGGACGTGCGTGCCGGCAGCCTCCTCGTGCGCGGCACCGGAACCGTGCGGCCCGTCCGCGAGATTGAGCTGACCGCCGAGGTCGGGGGGCGCCTCGTCGACGTCTCCGATGCGCTCGTGAGCGGCGGCCGGTTCGACGCGGGGGCGACCCTGGCCCGCATCGACCCCGCCGACTACCGAAGCGCCGTGCAGCAGGCCGAGGCGCAGGTCACGCAGGCCCGGGTGCAGCTCCTGCAGGCCCAGGAGGAGGCGGGCGCCGCCCGGGAGGACTACGAGCGCCTCCGGGGCCGCACCGGCGAGCCGCCCGCCCCCGACAGCACCGAGCTCGGGCGGCTCGTCTTCAACGAGCCGCAGGTGGCACAGGCCCAGTCCACCCTCGAAAGCGCCCGGGCCGCCCTCCAAAACGCGCGCACCAACCTGGGCCGCACGCGCCTCCAGGTGCCCTTCGACGGCATGGTGCGCCGGAAGCAGGCCGACCTCGGCGCGTACGTGGCCCCCGGCACGCCCGTCGCTACGGTCTACGGCACGGAAGCGGCCGAAGTCGTCGTGTCCCTGCCGTCCCGCAAGGCCGCCCTCATCGAAAACCTGTGGGCGACGAGTGGGCAGTCCGCCGACGCCGGGCTCCCGGCCACGGTGACCAGCGCGTACGGCGACCGGACGTACGCGTGGGAGGGGCGCGTCCATCGGGTTGAGGGGGCCATCGACCAGCAGACCCGGACGGTCGACGTGGTGGTGCGCGTGCCGGAGCCGTACAACCAGGCCCCCACCATCCAGTCGCGGCGGCCCGAGGAGCCCCCGGCACCACGGGGCCGGACGCGCCCCCCGCTGGCCATTGGCACCTACACGACGGTCGACATCGAAGGCCGTCGGAACGGCACCTACCACGTGGTGCCCCGCCGGGCGGTCCACACCCGCGCGCCGGACCAGCCGCCGGTCGTCTGGACGGCGGTCGGGGACTCGATGCTGGCTGAGCGCACCGTCGAGCCCATCCAGACGGTGGAGGAGAACACCTACCTCGCCCCGACGCTCGCCCCGGACACCCGCGTGATCACAACGGACCTGCGCGTCCAGACCGACAGCATGAGGATTCGCGTGAGCCAATAAAACATTTGCAGATTGAAAATTGGCGTCTCCTTTCCTCAATCTGCCCACCTGTAATTTTCCAATCTTCGATCGATGAACAGAGCAATCGACTGGTTTGCCCGCAACGGCGTAGCGGCCAACCTGCTGATGCTTCTGCTCCTTCTGGGGGGCGGCGCGGCGGCCTTCACCACCGTGCAGGAGGTCTTCCCCGAGTTTAGTCTCGACTCGGTGCAGATCCAGGTCACCTACCCCGGCGGCTCGCCCGAAGAGGTGGAGCAGTCCATCGTGCGCCGCATCGAGGACCGCATCGAGGGCGTCGAGGGCATCGACCGCATTCTGGGGACCGCCACCGAGAACAGCGGCGTGGTGACCGCCGAGCTAAAGCGCGGTGCCGACCTCTCGCGGGCCCGCACCGACATCAAGTCCGAGGTGGACCGCATCACCGCGTTTCCGGAGGAGGCCGAGCAGCCGATCGTCACGGAGGTCACCAACCGGCAGCAGGCGCTCCAGATTGCCCTCTACGGCGACGCGAGCGAGCGCACCCTGAAGGAGCTCGCCCAGCGCGTGAAGGACGACCTGACGCGCAACCCGCAGATCTCCTTCGTGCGCATCGGGGGCGTGCGGGACTACGAGATCTCCGTGGAGGCCCCCCGCGAGGCGCTTCGCAAGTACGGCATGAGCCTCGCGCGGGTCTCGCGGATCGTGCGGGAGGGGAGCCTCGACCTGCCGGGCGGAAGCGTGGAGACGGACGAGGAGGAGATCGTCATCCGGACGGAGGGCCAGAACTACACGAAGGAGGACTTCGAGGAGATCGTGGCCCTCACCCGCGACGACGGCACGAAGGTGCGCCTCGGTGAGGTCGCAAACATTCAGGACGGATTTGCCGAGAACTCCGACCTCATCACGCGCTTCAACGGCGAGCCGGCCGCCATCCTCAACGTCTTCCGCACGGGCCAGGAGCAGGTCCTCGACATCGAGGAGACGGTCAAGACCTACCTCGACGACGACCTGCAGGCGTCTCTTCCCGCCGGGGTTCAGGCCGCCATCTGGCAGAACCAGGCCGAGAGCCTCCGCAGCCGGCTCAACCTGCTGATCGAAAACGGCATCTTGGGGCTGTTCCTCGTCGTCCTCACGCTCACCCTTTTCCTCGCCCCCCGGCTGGCCTTCTGGACCTCGGTCGGCATCTTCTTGTCGTTTACGGGCACGTTCATCCTCATGCAGTACCTGGACGTGTCGATCAACCTCCTGTCCCTCTTCGGCTTCATCCTGTCCATCGGCATCGTGGTCGACGACGCCATCGTGGTGGGCGAGAACGTGTACGCCGAGCAGGAACGTACAGGCGACCCGCTGGAGGCCTCCATTCGGGGAACGCAGCGCGTCGGCATCCCGGTCATCTTCGCCGTCCTGACGACCGTCGCCGCCTTCTCCCCGCTGCTCTTCATCGGCGGCACGATCGGCAAATTTCTCGGGGACATCCCCACGATCGTCATCATCGTCCTGCTGCTGTCGCTCGTGGAGGTGCTCTTGATCCTCCCGTACCACCTGTCGGAACGCCCGGACCAGGAACCGGGCACCCCCACCCTCCCGATCCGCACGCTCAACCGGGTGCGGCGGTGGGTGGCCGCCCAGCTCTGGACCTTCGTGCGCGGCCCGCTTACGACGGCCCTCCGGTTCGCCACCCGGCACTACGGGGTCACCCTCGCGGCGGGCGTGTCGATGCTGTTCATCTCCTTCAGTTTCGCCAGCAACGGGTACATCGGGTTCTCCTTTTTCCCCAGCGTGCAGGGCAAGCTGGTGACCGCCCAGTTGGAGATGCCGGTGGGCACCACGCCGGAGGCCACCGAGCGCATGACGGCCCGCCTGCAAGAGACGGGGTACGAGGCCATCGAGGCCCTCGAGGCGAAGGCCGGACAGGACCTCGTCGAAAACGTGTACGTGGCTGTCGGCCGTCAGCCCCAGGCCAACAGCGACCCCGGCGCGGGCGGCTTCACCGCCACACAGGCCAACGTGGCCGAGGTGAGCTTCGAGATGATCGACCCGGAGGAGCGGGACATCACGTCCGCCCAGTTTGAGGAGCGATGGCGCGCGGAGACCGGACGGGTGCCCAGCGCGCGCTCGCTCTCGTTTACCGCCAACGTGGTGTCGGTGGGCAAGCCCGTCTCGGTGGAGCTGTCGGCCCCCACGTCCGACAAGCTCGACCGGACGGTGGCCGCCGTCCAGGACTCCCTGGCCCGCTTCGGGGGCGTGTTCGACATCAAGTCCGACCAGGAGCAGGGCAAGCGGGAGCTGGAACTGGCGATGAAGCCGGGCGCCCGGACGCTCGGCCTCTCGCTCAACGACCTCGCCGGCCAGGTCCGCGCCGCCTTCTTCGGGCTGGAGTCCTACCGGCTCCAGCGCGGGCAGAACGAGGTGCGCGTCTACACCCGGCTGCCCGACGACCAGCGCAATTCCATCGAGGACCTGAGCAACTACCGCATCCGGACGGCCGCCGGGGCGCAGGTGCCCCTGGAAGAGGTGGCGGACGTGTCGTTCGGGTACAGCCCCTCGCAGATCAACCGGCAGGACGGCCGCCGGGTCGTCACGGTGACGGCCGACGTGGACCCGGGCGTCACGACCGGCAACGCGGTTAAAGCGAGCCTCCAGTCCAGCGTGCTCCCCAATATTCAGCGCGAGATTCCGGGGGCCACCTTTACCTTCGGCGGGCAGCAGCGGCAGCAGCGCAAGGCGCAGAGCGCCCTCGTGATCGGGTTTCTGCTCGCGCTGTTTGCCATCTACGCCCTCTTGGCCATTCCCTTCCGGTCGTACCTCCAGCCCCTGGTCATCATGAGCACCATTCCGTTCGGCTGGATCGGGGCCCTGCTGGGCCACCTGATGCTCGACATCCAGCTCGGCCTGCTCAGCATCTACGGCATCGTGGGCCTCAGCGGCGTCATCGTAAACGACGCGCTCGTGATGCTCGACTTTGCCAACGAGGAGCGCGCCAAGGGCCGCGACTGGCCCGACGCGCTCGTCCGGGCCGGGCAGATGCGCTTCCGCCCCATCCTGCTTACGTCCCTGACCACGTTCCTGGGCCTCTTCCCCATCATCGTGGAGCAGAGCGTGCAGGCCCAGTTCCTCATCCCGATGGCCGTGAGCCTCGGGGTCGGCATCGTCTTCGGCACGGCCGTCCTCATGATGATCGTCCCCTCAATCGCCATGTTTCAGGACCGTGCCGTCGGGTGGGTGCAGACCCGCCTCCTCGGCTACGACGAGCCGGTGAAGCACTTCGGGCCGTACGAGGAGCGGCATTCGGAGGCCCCGTCCGCCTGAACGGGGAACGGCAAATGTTTCCGTCCGGGGCCCCTCCCACTTCCGGACCGGCCCGCGCAACCAACGGCCGCCCGCCTGCTTCCTGCGAGCGCCCGTCCGGGGGGTGGAGGCACCCAGAACGTGACCGGGCGGCCCACCGGGGTGGTACGGTCATTGCGAGGTGATTCGTGACAGATCGAGCACGCATCCGTTTCGCCCCACCCGGTTCTCCGACGACATGATCTCTCCTGCCGTGCAGAACCTTGACGACGACGAGGCGCTGCGACGAAGCACCGTTCTTGAGCGCGTAAGCGAGGGCGTCGTGGCCCTCGACACGGACCTCCGCTACACCTACGTCAACGACCGGGCCGAACAGATCCTGGACGCCGACCGGGCGCAACTGATCGGCCGGCACGTGTGGGACGCCTTCCCGGAGTCGCAGGGAACCGCCGCGGAGGACGCCCTCGACGTGGCCATGGCGACTCAGGAGCGGCAGTCCTTCGAGCGGTACGACCCGGGCCTGGACCGCTGGTTCGAGGTCCGCGTCTACCCCGACGAGAGCGGGCTGTCGCTCTACTTCACCGACATCACAGACCGCAAGGCCTCAGAGCAAGAGCTCGCGCAGAAAAATCGCCAGCTCAGCGCGCTCGTCGAAAACACCGCTCAGGCCGTGTACCTGAAGGACCGGGCGGGCCGCTACCAGTTCGTGAACGAGGCGGCCGCCGATCTTGTCGGGCTTACCCCGGAGGAGGCCGTCGGGAAGCGCGCCGGGGACCTGTTCGACGCCGAGAGTGCCGCCGAGATCCGCCGGATCGACGCACAGATTCTCGCGGACGGGACCGCGGACTCCTACGAGGCCACCCGGTTCATCGACGGCACGAAGCACGTCTTTCTGGAGAATCGGTATCCGCACCGCGACGAGGACGGCGCCATCGTGGGCATTGTCGGCATCAGCCGCGAGATCACCGAGCGAAAGCGACGCGAGAGGACCCTTGAGGGCAGTCGCCAGCGCCTGAAGTCGCTGTTCGAGAATCTTCCCGACTCCGTCGTGATCCACGACGCGGAGGGGCACATTCTGGACGTCAACGAGCAGACCGTCGACGACCTCGGCTACACGTACCGGGAGCTGCGGTCCATGAACGTGGCGGACTTTGAGGTCGGCCTGTCGCCGGAGGAGCTGCGAGAGACCTGGACGACCATGGAGGTCGGCGACCGGGCGAAGAAAAGCGGCCGCCACCGCCGGAAGGACGGCTCCTCGTTCCCAATTGAGGTGTGGGTGGACAAGACGGAGATCGGCGGCGAGAAGCGCTTTATCGCCCTCAGCCGGGACGTGACGGAGCAGCTCCAGAAGGAGCGAAAACTCAGGGCGCTCACCGAGGAGTACCACGCGCTCCTGGAGAACGCCGAGGACGCCATCTTCTTCGTCGACGTAGAGGAAGAGGAGTCGGGCACGGAGTTTCGCTTCGAGCGGCTCAACCCGTACCACGAGGCCGCGACGGGACTCGACTCGGAGTCGGTCCGGGGCAAGACGCCCCGGGAGGTTTTGGGCCCGGACCTCGGCGCCGAGCTCGAGGCAAATTACCACCGCTGCGTGGAGGCCGGGGCGCCCATCTCCTACCAGGAGGAGCTGGACATGCCCGCGGGGACGCGCATCTGGCAGACCAAGCTCGCGCCCGTCGTCGTCGACGGCACGGTGACCCGCATCGTCGGGATCGCCCGCGACGTCACCGCCCAGGTGCACCGCGAAGAAAAGCTCCGCCGCAAGAACGAGCGCCTCGACGAGTTTGCGGGCATCGTGGCCCACGACCTCCGCAACCCGCTCAACGTCGCGCAGATGCGCACCACGCTGTCCGTCGAGGATCCCGCCTACGAGGACCTCCACCGCCGGAAGGTGCACGAGGCCCTCGACCGGATGGAGGACATCATCTCCGACACCCTGGTTCTCGCCCGGCGCGGCAACGAGGCCGAATCCCTCGAGCCCGTTTCGGTGACGACCATCGCGGAGCAGTGCTGGGACATGGTCGAGACCAGCGCGGCGGTCCTGGTCGTCGACGACGCGTGCACGATCGAGGGCGACCCGGACCGCCTCCGGCACGTCTTCGAGAACCTCTTCCGCAACGCCGTCGAGCACAGCGAGGGCGACGTCACGGTGCGGGTCGGGCGCGCCGACGACGCCGTCCTGTACGTGGAGGACGACGGACCCGGCGTTCCGCCCGGCCGGCGCGAGACGGCCTTCAAGCCCGGGGAAACCTCACGGGAACAGGGGACCGGCTTCGGGCTCTCGATCGTGAAGCGCATCGCCGAGGCGCACGGCTGGGCCGTCCGCCTTACGGAGTCCCCCGATGGCGGGGCCCGGTTTGAATTTGACGGGGTCGAAATTCGCTCGTAGTCGTCCGTCCGGGTCCAGGGGGCCATGCTACAGACAGGAGGCCCTCCTGCCCCGCCACCAGACTCCACATCTCGAGGACTCCGTTTTCTCAAAGCCTCATTTCTCGTCCCCCCCTCACCAGGCGACGTACAGGCCTGGGGCTCCGCACGATCCGGCACGAGTCTGAGTCGTATTTTTGTGGCGTTTCTTCCGGGTCGCGTACCGGAGCCCCCCGACTTGCCTCCCGTGCTCGTGTAGGACTCATCCGACAGGACGAGAAGACTTCGGCCGTCGTCACAGGGGCTGCAAGAAAAGCTCGGGGCAACTTTCCCTCCTTCGTGCGATTGCCCTGCCGCTGTGCAACCGCGGCAAGCCAGTCTTGGGGACGTCCACAGACGCACGGGGAGATCCGAACGGGAACGGAGGCGATGCCCGCGTCTCTGGGCAGCCTGGAAAAGAAGTTGGGCGCATCTTTCTTGGGCCGCCTGCGGCACCACGGCAGCTCAGCGCTTGGGCGGCGTGAAAGATAGAGCAGCAGACAGACGCGGCTGAATTTTGCGAGGCCATCGCATTCAGGCGGGCGTTGCCTGCCCCCTTGGTGACGTGTGAGTGCGCCCCGCCTTTCAGGAAATCTTTTGGATCATATTTTTCTCTTAAGTATTCTTTATAATAAGATAGTTGAATCCAGAAAGAGCAAAAGATCCGTTTACGTAGGTCGCTCCAGACTGAACCGCCACGAAGCAAGTCGACCGGGCCCGGAGCGGCCCCGCGGGAAGACGACCGGCTTCGGACTCCGGGTCATCAACTGCATTGACTTCTCTCCCGGCTGAAGCCGGGAGATTCTTCGCGTTCTACGCGAACTGCCTGTTGGTCTTACGTTCGCTCCGCGAGCTACACGAGAGATGAGGATGAAACCTCACTCCCGAGGGGGAAGCCATAACACCAGGTAGACGGGAACTGTTGTCGTTCCCGACATACTTCCTTTTGGCGACATATCGTCGCCTGATGTTCGCGGCACCTACCACGTCCCGATGCCCACGAAAACCACACTCACTGCACGCGTATTCCCGGCCACTCGGCTTCTTCCGGTGGCCGCACTGTGGACATTCTTGGGACGTATACGCTTCATCAACTCGTTCAACTGTGATTCCAGCGAGCTTGGCTTTGTACTCGATCATCCGGGCAAACTCGCCATAGGCCCACTGGTGCAGCCGTTGGTTCATCTGGCTGCCGTAATCGATCCGATCACGGATGCCGCGAACATCACCGATCCCGATCGCAGAGACACGTCGCTCAAGGAGCATCTCCACGACCTTCCGACTCAGTTTGTGAAGAAGGTCCGTGATCTTGTTGTCGATGTGGTCAAGCTGCTTGTTCTTCGTCTGAACCAGCTTCGTCCAGCGGCTCGAGCCGCGCTCTTTACGATCGATCTTCGCATCGAGCTTGGCTTTCAGGCTATTCTGGTAGTGACGGAGAGCGCGAAGTTCACCGCCGTTGATCGTGAATGCGTCTTGACCCGTGAAGACAGCAGCGAGGTGTTTCTCTCCGAGATCGATTCCGGCGATCTTGTCTCCGGTCGTTCGGTCGACAGGCTCTGTGTCATACTGAGCACGGACGACAAAACCACCCGAGCTCTTCCCGATCTCGACGGTTCTGGGTTCTTCGTCGACGGGCCAATCAATCAGAATCGAGTCCTCTCCGCGTTTCGTGGACAGACGGAGAACGCCATCGTCACGGAGCGTGACGCCTTGATAGGTCCACCGGAGCACGTTGTACTCTTTGTCACAACGTTTTGGTGGGTTGCCCCTGCGGTCGTTGTCATGCCAGGAGCTCACCGCTTCGTAAAACTGCTCCGCGACTTCCTGGGCGGTCTGAGAGGGCAGTACGTCATGCCCTTTGCAGTGCCATCGCCGCGTCGCCGTCTTGCTGAGCCAGTGGTTCTGCCGGTCGACCGTTCGCCAGTACCACGTGCAGATCTGGTTCCACAGATCCGCAGACGACCGGGACAACCGCTCAAGCTGATCGGTGCCCTCAATATGGAATTTGCGGGTCAAATACATACTGCAAAACAAAAGCCCTCGCAGCTTCCGGCAGGTGGAACTGGGTGCAAGGCAACCCGGCTGCCAGAAACGCGAGGGCATCAATACTCACAACGCCTTGCTTGCGGAGTTCCACGTCCGCCTTCAAAACTATTATGCGTCAGACAGAAACGCCGGAAGAGTTCCGGAAGAGAATACTCGTTTTGAACTCGCATTCTCACTGCGAAGGAGTCACGGACCGACAGGTCCACATCCCCCGGATGAATCCGGAGGGTTTACTGCTCCTTCGCGCATCCTCAATACTCTAATAGAACACGCAGCTGGACCGCCTGCCTTCCAAATCCTCTCAGCGAAAAGGGTAGGATTACCGGAGTAGCGGTCGTATCGGGGCGGCATCCTTCTTCGAGACGACAGCGGCGCGTGTGCCGAAGCATGAGGGCGCCCCTCATCTTCTGGAACAAGGACTACTTTAAATAAAGCATAAAAGGAGCATGTAAGCGCGGGGAGTGGGCCTAAAAGACAATCACTGGTATATTTATTGCGCCGATAGAAGCGGAAGATTTTCCGGACTTTGCTCCGGGGCGTCCCCGCTTGTGTTCTTCTTTATCCCCCTTCAGGCCCGTTCGCATTTGCCCAACCGTTATCCTCCGCCAATCGGAAGCGCCTTCGGACGACCCACCGGCCCCTCCGGTGACGGACTGGTTCTGCGTAGTGGACCGCTCTCCTGCGACGACGGAAGAGCAGTGGGCCCTCGCCGACGGAAGCGTCGTGCTGAGCCTCTCGGCAACCCGGTCCGACGCAATGGCCGTGGCCGACCTGGACGGCATCGGCGTCGTCCGGTACACGCACCTGTCCGACCCCGACCGGGCGGCCCTTCGCCGGCACCTCGCGCCCTGCCACCAGGTCGACGACTAGGGGAGGCCCCGCAAACGTGTGCACGAAGCGGGCCCTGCGGGCTCAGGGGACACACGACCCGGAGGTTCTGCACTTTTCTCTACCCCGCCCCCGACACGCTCCATGCCCGCTGGTCCCTCCGATCCGGACCTCTCCCCCTCAGACAGCAAATACGCACGAATCAATCCCCGTCGCCTCCAGGCCCTACGCCGGTACGACGTCATCGACACCGCCCCGGAGGAGACGTTCGACCGCATTGCGGATCTCGCGGCGGCCCTGCTGGACGTCCCCATCGGGCTGGTCACTTTTGTTGGCGATCAGAAACAGTGGCACAAGGCCTGTGTCGGGCTCGACGCGCAGGCGCTCGGGCTCGACGCCTCCTTCTGCGTGCACACCCTCGACGATGGGCAGCGGCTCGTGGTGGAGGACGCGACCGAAGACGAGCGGTTCGACGACAATCCGCTCGTCACGGAGGAGCCCCACGTCCGTTTCTACGCCGGCGCCCCCATGATTACCCCGGACGGCCATGTGCTGGGAACCGTCTGCGCGCTCGACACCGAGCCGCGCGCGCCCTCGGAGCGACAACTCGAAGGGCTGGACGACCTTGCGCAGATGGCGGTCGATCAGTTGGAACGGCGGCGCCGTCAGAAAACCAAAGCGGTCGACCGGGCCGGCCCCACCGAGTTGGACGCGACACGGCTCAATGAGCTGCTTGCGTCCCTCGACGATGCGGTCTGGGAGGTGCAGATTCATCCTGCCGGCCCGAACGAGGCGGGGCCCGTCCGGCATGAGCTGGCCTACGTGAACAGCTCGGAAGAGTCCATTTTCGGCCGCCCCACCGACGCGTTTGTCCGAGACCCGATGCTCTGGCGGTCGGCGGCGCACCCCAAGGACCAGCCCGGCCTGCCAACCGCCCACGACCTGCTCGAAGACGAGCGCTGGCGCGGGGCGTACCGGCTTCTTCAGCCCGACGGGACCGTGCGGTGGGTCGAGACCGCTGTGCGCGTCGTGGGCCGGCCCTCCTTCTCTGACGCCGATAAAACAACGCTGGAGGCGCCCGTGAAGCTGGCCGGCATCACCCGGAGCATTCATCAGCGCAAGCAGGCAGAAGCCTCCGTACAGGAGAAAAGTGCGGCCCTCGCCGAGGAGAAGACGCGCCTCCGGGTGGCCCTCGACGCCGCCGACGCGGGCGTGTTCGAGTGGTCCATTCCGGACGACCGGCGCGTGTGGGACGAGCGCACGCAGGCCCTTTTCGGGGTCGATTCGGCCCCGCAGACAACCGGAGCACTCCTCGAGCACGTCCACCCGGCCGACCGGGGACGTCTCCAGGACACAATGGCTCGCGTCCTGGAGGATCCCGACAAGGAGACCTGCCAGGTCCGATACCGAGTTCGCCGGCCCAACGAAGAAGACCGGCATGTGCAGGCCCGTGCGCGCATCCTCCGGAACGAAGACGGTGACGCGGAGCGACTGATCGGCACCTACCAGGACGTAACCGAGAGGCGGCGACGGAGACAAAAACTGCGCCGCCGTGAGCGGCAGTTCGAAGCGGTCTTTCAGGACCCGAACCTCCTGACCGGCCTCCTCGACCTGGACGGGACGCTCCGCAGGGTCAATGACACGGCCCTTTCTTTCATCAACGCAGGCCGGGAAGAGGTAGTCGGGCAATCCTTCTGGGAGACGCCCTGGTGGGACCACGATTCTGCCCTCCAGGCGGACCTTCAGGACTGGATCGCACGGGCGGCGGCGGGCGAGTACGTGACGTACCAGTCCGAGCACCTGAGGCCGGATGGGCTCCAGTACACGATTCGTGGCAGCATCCGCCCCGTCCCCGACGAGGACGGAACGGTCACCGCCCTCATTGTATCGGGCCGCGACGTCACCGCTCGCGAGGACCAGCGGCGCGAGCTGAAGGTGCTCCATCAGGCCGTCGAGGATTCTGCGGAGGGCATGGCGGTGCTGGCCGGCGACGAGTACGTGTACGTGGACCAGACCCACGCCGACATGTACGGGTTCGACGACAAGGAGCAGCTCCTGGGCAACACCTGGCGGATGCTCTACGGGGAGGACGAGATCGAGCGCCTCGAAGAAACGGTGTTTCCCGTGCTTGAGGAGGAGGGCCACTGGCAGGGCCTCGTGACGGGGCAGCGCCCGGACGGCAGCACCTTTCCGGCGGCGTTGTCCCTCACCGTTACGGAGGCGGGACGGCTCGTGTGTACCGTGCGGGACATGACCGGTCGCCAGGATCGGAACCGGAAGCGCCAACTGCTCCTCACCGCGAGTGAGACCGGCATCGCCGAGTGGGACCTGCGGGCCGGCCAGATCCGGTGGGACGGGATGCTCCGCAACATTTTTGGACGGGCACCGGAAAGCACAGACGCCTTCTTCGCCCTGATCCATCCGGAGGACCGCTCGCGGGTGCGGGACGGGTTCGACTCCGTCGTCGACAGCGCGTCTTCCTGGAACGGGGAGTTCCGAATCGAGGACGGGGACGGGCGTACCCGCTGGATCGAGACGCTGGTCATTCCCATCTTCGAGAACGGCGAGGTGGCCCGCCTCCTCGCGTCGGGGACCGACGTGACCGAGCGAAAAGAGCGCCAGCAGAAGCTCGACTTGGCCCTAACGGGGACCGACACGGGAGTCCTCGAGTGGAACCTGCAGTCCGGCGAGATGCAGTGGGACGAGACCCTCCAGGACCTGTTCGGGCACGACCCACAGACGTTCGAGGCCTTTACCGAAATCGTTCATCCCAATGATCTGCCCGATGTGGAGGCGGCCCTCGAGGACATGACCAGCACCGGCGAATCGTGGGAGGGTGACTTTTGGCTGTTCCACCCCGAGGAAGGAGTTGCTCGAATGCACCTCCGGGCGACGCCGGTCTACGAGGAGAGAGGGGCCGTCCGCGTCCTGGGCATCGCCACCGACGTGACGGCCCAGTGGGAACGCCGGCGCGATCTCGCGGCCAGCCGGGAGCGCCACCAGGCCCTCCTCCAGGCAAACCCCAATCCGGTCCTGGGGGCCGACATGGAGACCGGCAAGATTGTGGAGGCGAACGCGGCCGCTGCAGATCTGCTCGGGCGCCCCCGCGAGGAGATCATCGGGGCCCACCAGACCGACTTCCACCCCTCGGGCCGGGCCGAGGCGTACGCGTCGCTCTTCCGTCAGAGCCTCGACGAAGACGGCCCGAGACGGGCCCTCCCGGACGGAACCCAGATTGAAGTCGTCACCGACGAGGGCACCGCTGTCCCCGTTGAACTCAACGCCACCACCGTAGGTCTCCCCGACGGGCGCGTGGTGTACCGGATCTTCCGGGACATCTCCAAACGGAAGGCCATGCAGAAGCGCCTCACCCGCCGGGAGCGCCGGTTCCGAATGATGTTCGAGGGCCACAACGCCCCGATGCTGCTCATCGACCAGGAGACAGGCGCAATTGAGCGGGCCAACGCGGCGGCCGCCGAGTTCTACGAATACGACCGGGACGTCCTGACGTCCATGTCGATCCAGGACATCAATCAACTTCCGGCGGAGGCGGTGGCCCGGGAGCGCCGCGAAGCGGCGAAGGACGGCGACGAGTTCCTATTCGAGCACGAACTCGCGTCCGGAGAGGTGCGGACGGTGCGGGTCCTTTCGGCGCCGGTTCCGGATCTGGATCGGGGCGGGACGCTTCTCTTCTCGGTGATCCACGATGTCACCCAGCGCGAGGAGCGCCGACAGGACCTGGCCGACCAGAAGGCGTTCCTCGATCAGATCCTCGACACGATTGAGGACGTGTTTTATCTGCTCGACGAGCAGGGAGACCTCTTGTTCTGGAACCGCCGCCTCAACGAGGTCACCGGCTACACGGACGCGGAGCTCGAGGCCATGACGGCCCCTGACCTCTTCGACGAAGACGATGCGGCCCGCATCCGAGACGCCATCGAGGAAAGCGCCGCGGGTCAGGCTGTTCGGGTGGAAGCCCCCCTGATCACCAAGGACGGGCACCGGGTGCCCCACGAGTTTGTGGGGGATGCCTTCGACGACCCGACACGGGGCTGGGTCCTGTGTGGGGTTGGACGCGACGTGACCCCGCAGAAGGAGCGACGCCGGGCCCTGCGACGTGCCAACCAGCGGTTCGAGCAGTTCGCGGAGGCGGTGCCGAACGCGTTTTATATCGTTACGCCCGACTACTCGGAGCTCCGTTACGCCAACAGCGCAACCGAAACGCTGTACGGCGTGGACCGGGACACGCTGCGCGACGCCCCGAGTGCCTGGACCCGTCACGTCCACCCTGCGGACCTCGGGCCCCTCCGCTCGGCCGTTGAGGCGCAGGGCGACGGCGAGGCACGCTGGCCGCAGCACCAGGAGTTCCGCGTACTGCATCCCACCCGGGGCTGCCGGTGGCTCAGAGCGCAGATCGACGGGATTTACGACGACGAGGGGACCCTTCAGCGGCTCGCCGGCGTGACCACCGACGTGACCGACCAGAAAGTGCGGGAGCGGCGGCTTCGAAGCCTTTACCGCGTGACGCGGGACCTTCTCGCCGTGGGCACGGAAGCCGGCGCCGCGTCGATTGTCACCGATGCCCTCGGCGACACCCTCAACTTCCAAGAGGCCGCCGTGTACCTGCGGGACGGCGACGTGCTGGTGCGGGCCGGCGCCATCGACAGTGAGGTGGTCGGCTCGATGCCCCGGGTCGAGCAGGGACACACCCCGCTCTGGACCGCCCTCGACGAGGAGGACACGCAGGTGCACCCCGATCCCAGCACCATCGACGACGGCGTAGACCGGTCGGGCCTCACGGGCTGCGCGTACGTGCCGCTGGGACAGCGCGGCGTGCTCGTCGTGGGCACCGCTGCCCCGAACGGTCTCGACGACGGGGCCCTTCGCCTTCTGGAAACCGTCGCGCAGAGTCTCCGAAAGGCGCTGGAATCCCTCACCCGAGCGCACGACCTGATTGCACGTGAGCGCCGCTACCGCACCCTCGCCGAGAATATTCCGAACGGGGCGGTATTCCTGTTTGATGAGAACCTTGCCTACACGCTGGCGGCCGGCGAGCTGCTCGGCACGTACGAGTTGGAGGAGTCCGACCTGCTCGGGGCACAGGCCGGGACCGTCCTCGTCGGCATCGAGGGGGGCCGGCACCCGATTGTAGACCGCTTCGAGGCGGCCCTGGCGGGGGAGCGGACGGACCGACGGATCGGGGTCGGCGGCCGCACGCTGCGCGTCCACGTCGTGCCCCTCCAGGGCGACACCGAGGCAGAAGGCCTGATGCTGGCGCAGGACATTACGGAGAACGTCCGCAAGGAGCGCGAGCTTATGAGCGCCAAGAAAGCCGCCGAGGAGGCCGGCCGGATGAAGTCGTCCCTTCTCGCGAACATGAGCCACGAGATCCGCACGCCGCTGACGAGCGTCCTCGGGTTTGCGGAGGCGATCGAGGAGGAGATCGAGGGGCTAGAGCCCCCGGCCGCGGCAGACGACCTGAAGCCCCCTGTGGAGTTTGCAGGCCTGATTCAGAAGAGCGGGCAGCGGCTGATGGACACGCTCACCGGCGTGCTCAACCTCTCGCGGCTGGAGGCCGGGGAAATGGACCTGGGGGCCGAGCCCGTGGACCTGGCCGAGCAGGTCGGTGAGGTCGCCGGCGAGCTTCGGCCTCAGGCCGAGGCGGAAGGGCTGCGCCTGCAGGTCCAGTCCGGAGGCGAGCCGACCTGGGCCCGGGCCGACGGCGGCGGCGTGCAGATCGTGCTCCGCAACCTGGTCTCCAATGCCATCAAGTATACGAAAGACGGGGAAATACAGCTCCACGCCTACGAAAAAACCGGGCATGCGATAATCGAGGTGGAGGACAGCGGCATTGGGATGGCCCCCGAAAAGGTCGAGGATCTGTTTAGGCCCTTCCGGCAGGCCTCCGAGGGGGTGGCCCGGGAGTACGAGGGCACCGGGCTTGGGCTGGCGGTGGCGCAAGAGGCCGTCGAGCAGATGAACGGCTCAATCGAGATGGAGACGGAAAAAGGCAAGGGCACTACGGTTCGCGTCCGGATGCCGAAAGAAGAGAGCAGAGAGACGGGCAATGGCGATGTGGATGATGCGGAGCGCTGAACGACCTGGGCCACAAGGCGGCGTGGGACCTACGTGTTGAGGAGAACCCCTGTACAGGGGTAGGATTCTTTTTTAAGACCGGTCCGGCCGATGATCGAAGCCTCCCTGTGCGCCCGTGATCCCATGCACCCGCGACGCCACCGGCGGGTCACTGGGCCGTTCCTGGCCGGCCCTCTGAGACCTCGACCGGGCTTGCCCGTGCTTTGTTCGAGACGGTGACGGCGTCCGGGCCCGCCCTTCCGACCCACTGCCGGAAAAGGACCAGCCGCCGGGCGGGACGGCCGGAGACGATTAGACCTGCACGATCTGCGTTCCCGTGGCACCACCGATCTCTTCGATGGGCTGTTCCTCAATCCAAAGAAATTGGGGAGGGACCCGGTACGAATTTACCGCTGTAGAGTCATTTCGTCTTTTTGCAATCCGTGCCGGTGAGAACAGTGGCTCCTGAGCCGGGGCGTTGCGGTCCACGCCTGCGTCCACGACCCGGCCTCGGCGCCGCAGGGCGTAGCTTCCCCGCCCCTTCCGTGAAGAGTCAATAAACGTAGTCGGCTCTCCAAAATTTCGGCATGTTTATTGCAAGACGTTTAGCGGAAATCTTTTCCGGTCGTGGACTCCGGTGCTGTTCCCGGGGCTTCTGTGCCCCCCGGCTAAAGTCGGCCCCTTGCTACCCCCTCGGCAGAAGGAACTGCCCACGCCCTCTTTTCCGCCGCGACGAGTCTTTTTTATACAACTGTACTTTATACAACTGTACACTTTGTAAATATCGAAAGTCCATTTTTTCTCCTGAAGATCTTTCTTTAATAGTAGCACTCATAATAACAGCTGTTGTCTATCTGTACCACAGGTCGGACTAACAAAAATTTTTGTTCTATCTACTACCAAATAGTAATTTTAATTTTTCTGATTATAAGAAACGAACTCCGACGCTCTTATCACCGCATCCTCCCCTTATATGTTTAAGACCAAAACCCTACCAAGCGTATTCGAGGCCAGCAATGCTGAGCTTGTCGACGTATCGGACAGCCTTCTCACCGGTTTAAAGATCGGGCACAACGGGCGCAGTTACGTCGTCGGGGAGCTTGCCCTGCTAGAAGGGAATGCTCCGCACAAGGGCATCAACAATGCGCCGTCCGATTTGGACTACCGCCTCCTGCTTCAGGCCGCCCTTGCGGTGACCAAAGCCGGGGCTGAGGAGCCGATGTGCGTCACTACTGGCTTTCCCGCCTCCACGTATGCCGCTCACCGGGACACGGCTGAAGACCTGGTACAGGGAACGCACGTCATCGACCTGGACGGTCGCACCTTCGGGAAGAGCCCGGACACCAGCATTCGAGTTGAGGTCGACCAGGTAGAGATCATTCCCGAAATTGAGGGCTTCACCTTCGGGGTGCGGCAGGGAGAGCCGAGCGAGCGCGACCCGTTCTTTGCCGTCGGGCTCGGGTACGGGACCATGGAGGCGGCCCTCAGCCTTCCGTCCGGGATTGTACAGCGGACCACCGCCTCGGCCAGCGGCCTCCAGTACGCCACCCAACTCATGTCGGACCGCCTTCAGAAGGAGCATTATCTGGACCTGGTCACGGAGCACCAGCTCGACATGGCGATGCGCAAGGGCCGTATTGTGATCGGTCGCAGAAAGATGGACCTTACCGAAATGCGCCAGGACGTGCTGTCGACCTACTACGAGGACATCGTCTCCCCGACGCTCAAGCGGGCCTTCGACGACGCCGATTTTGGCCGTGCACGGAAGATGTACGTTGGGGGTGGAGGAGCACTGTTCGATGAGCTTGTCGACGCCTTCGCCGATGAATTCGGGGATGTTCTGTCTCTGGAGGTTGTTCCGAACCCTGCGTCGTTCATCAGCCGAGGGTACGCGCTGCACGCCGCGAATGCGAACGGCGGCCATCGAGAGCGGGCTGTGGGGCTCGACATCGGCAACGCCAACACAGTCATCAACCTCCTCCACGAAGAAAGCGTGTAGGGGGACGTAGACGTCCGGGGGGCTCCTGTGCTAGAGGGCCAGCGGCCGGGTCGCCTCTGGGGCGCGCTGGAGGCAGCGGGCCCAACTGCTGTTGAGGCACAGCAAATGCTGTTGAGGCACAGCAGAGGGCGGTCATGGTGTGCGCCGGCGCCGCGCACGCAGCCTGTTCGCAAACGGCCGGCCCGTGTCTTCCCTCGATACTGCTTTCGGCCCTACGTTCTACCGGTCTGTCGGCCCCCATTTTTTTGCCTGCCAGCGCGGTCTCAACATCCTAATGCGGGTTGCCCCGAGCCCCCCAAAGGGCCTCTTCGAAGGGGTCCGGCTTCTTCGAAGAAATCTCTCGGCGTCGCTCATGATGGCGGGCCGGGAATTGGATTGTGGGGTCGCTCTTGCCTTCACAATCGCGGTTGACGTAGCACCACTCCCTTCTCAGATTTCTTATGTATCCGTTCAGTGGCCACTCCCCCTCAGATGGAGAGGGACTCGCCCCCGTCCCTGATTCGTTTTCCGGCTCGGTCTTGAGCGAGGGGGGCAGAGCCCAGGGAACGCTTCGTCTCGGCACCTCTGATCTCCTCGTGGAGGGGCACGTACAGGGACCGATCACGACCGAGGGATCCGTGTACATCGCTGGAAGCGGCTCCACCCACGGCTCCATTTGCGCCTCAGAGGTGCGCGTGGCTGAGGGCGCCCAGGTCAGCGGCACTGTGCGCGCTTCGGATCTGCACATCGGTGGTACGCTACAGGGGGCGATCCTCGTATTCGACCACCTCTTGATTCTGAAGATGGCACACGTGCAGGGGGGCATCCTGACCCTTCAGAGGGCGACACTCGAGGTGAAGCTCGGGGCGCAGTTCACCGGAACGGTAAGTGAGGTGAGGGGGTCGTTTGTGACACCCGTTTCTCCGGAACGGGGAGATGGCTCTCCAGGACGGACAGTGCCGGCGTCGGTTCGCCCCCCAGATTTCTACCTCTCGTCCCACCACACGGGCGGAAAGCCCCTGGTGAACCGGCCCGAGCAAGAGCAGCTGGGGGCGCCTGGTCCAGCAGAGACGCCAGGGGGCGACGATTCGTCGTCTCTCCGAGATGACTCAACGCCAGAGAACAGGTCGGAGTCGGACGGGGACGAAGACTTTGGGGTGGACTGGTAAGGGCATGATGGGGGGTATGGGGGCGAGCCGTCAGCGTTGTGGCACAGCTCCGCAACACGAGAGGGCCCCACAAGTCCTTGCTCTCGCTTCCTCGCGTGGCCCGTGGTCCTCAGGCAGGTCCACCGCGAAGCCACGTCGACTCGCCCTGATTGAAGGGACCGACCAAGAGCTAAAGCCCGCGTCGTCAGGGTGGGCCGGTGGGGGATCCGTAACTGACGCCCAGGGCGTTCTGCCGAGGCCGGATCGCAACCCTCCCTGTTTGGGCCCGCCGGAATGCAGGCAGCCAGCAGCACGCGTCACGACCGGATGATCGGCACAGTCGAAGTCGAGGCGGAGCAACAGATCGGAAGCCGATTCGTCGTTCGGCTGCCACAGCCCGCCACGTGCCCCGCCCCCTCGCCTCGACGACGGTCCTTGACGGCGTCGCAGGTCCGGCCCCAATCACCGGACCGAAGGCGGGCACGTTCGCCGGCAGCTCGGGGCCTCTGAATCAGGGGCGCCGCCGCTGGCGCCACGGACTCCCGCCCTCCCGGCCATTCGCCGCGATTGTTGGGGCCTCCTCGGACTGCGCCTCGGCGTAGTAGAGCGTCGCCGCGAGGGCCGCAAGCTCGTCCCGCTCCGGGTCCTCCAGTTGGAGGGCGGAGGGGTCAAACTCCTCGTCCACGAAGTGGGTGGTAAAGTCGCCCGCGCGGAAGCCCTCGTGCTGCATCGCGAAGCGGCAGAACGGGATCGTGGTGGCCATGCTCGCCACCTCGTACTCGTCGAGCGCGCGGATCATGCGGTCGATGGCCGCCTCCCGGTCGCAGCCCCACGTGGTGAGCTTCGAGATCATCGGGTCGTAGTGGATCAGCACCTCGCCCCCCTCCTCCACACCGGCGTCCACCCGTACGCCGAATCCTGAGGGAGCGGAATGCCGCTTGAGCGGGCCGGGGTCGGGCAGGAAATTCGAGGCCGGGTCCTCCGCGTAGACGCGGCTCTCCATCGCGTGCCCGTTGATCGACAGGTCGTCGGTGGTGTAGCCCAGCGCCTCCCCCTGCGCCACGCGCAGCTGCTCGGCCACCAGGTCCACGCCCGTCACCCACTCGGTGACCGGGTGCTCCACCTGCAGGCGCGTGTTCATCTCCATGAAGTAGTAGTTGAGGTCCTTGTCCACCAGAAACTCCACCGTCCCGGCGTTCCGGTAGCCGCACGACTCGGCCGCGGCCACCGCCGCCGCGCCCATCTCGCGGCGCACCTCGGGGGTGAGCACCGACGACGGCGCCTCCTCGATCACCTTCTGGTGGCGGCGCTGGATGGAGCACTCCCGCTCGAAGAGATGGACCGTATTCCCGTGGTGGTCGGCCAGGATCTGAAACTCGATGTGGCGGGGCTCCTCGATGTACTTCTCGATAAAGACGCGCCCGTCGCCGAACGAGGACGCGGCCTCCCCCTGCGCCCGGTCCATCGCCCCGGCAAAGTTCTCCGGCTCGTGGACGATGCGCATGCCCTTGCCCCCGCCGCCCGCCGCCGCCTTGATGAGCACCGGATAGCCAATGTCCTCGGCGATCGCCTCTCCCTCCTCCGTGCTCGCCACCGCGTCGGTGGTGCCCGGGGCCATCGGCACCCCCGCCTCCTTCATGAGCTGGCGGGCGGCCGTCTTGTCGCCCATCGCCCGGATCGCCGCCGCCGGCGGCCCCACGAAGTGGACGCCGGCCTCCGCACAGGCCTCCGCGAAGGCCGCGTTTTCCGAGAGGAAGCCGTAGCCGGGGTGAATGGCATCGGCCCCGCTGCGGCGCGCCGCCTCCAGGATCGCCTCCGGGTCGAGGTACGACTGTGCGGCCTCCGCCGGGCCAATGTGGTACGCCTCGTCCGCCCGCCGCACGTGGGGCGCGGAGCGGTCCGGCGTGCTGTAGACGGCGACCGTGTTGAGGCCCTGCTCGTGACAGGTGCGCAGGACCCGCACGGCAATCTCCCCGCGGTTGGCAACGAGAACGTTGTCGAAGGGACGGGATGTCGCGGTCGAGTCCGTCATTTCGTCTTGTTGAACGTAATGGCATGAATTCTGTTATGAGGATCCCGCCGCAAAGGCCCTGCCCGTTGCTTTCGGGCCCGGGGCCCGGCTCGCCGATTGGTTTCACAGTGCCCTCCCCGCCGCTATGCCGCAGACCGAAGATCTCTACGACGTGCTCGGCGTCGACGAAGACGCGAGCCAGGAGGAGATCAAGAAAACGTACCGCACACTCGCGCGCAAGCACCATCCGGACCGCAACCCGGACGACCCCAACGCCGAGGAGAAGTTCAAGGAGATCCAGAAGGCATACTCCGTTCTCTCGGACGAGGAGAAGCGCAAGCAGTACGACGCCCAGCGCCGGTTCGGCGGCGGAGGCGGCTTCGGCGGGGGCGCCCGCACGCAGCGCCAGAATCCCTTCGACGGGGGCCGTCAGCAGCAGCGACAGCAGCGGCAACAAGGGCGCCAGGGCGGTCAGGACCTCGAAACGACCCTCCGCCTTTCGTTTCGGGAGGCCCTTGAGGGCGGCCGCAAGCAAGTTGAGCTCCCCTCCGGCGAGTCCATCCGCCTCAAGATTCCGAAGGGCGTACGGGACGGCTTCAAGATTCGCCTGAAGGGCCGGGGCCAGCCCGGCCCCACGGGGCAGCGCGGCGACCTGTACGTGACGTTCGAGGTGGGGGACCACCCTCACTTCGACCGCAAGGGCGACGACGTTCACCGGACCGAGACCATCGGCATGTTCGAGGCCGTCTTCGGGACGGACATCCGCGTTCCCACGCCCTACGGGCAGCACCTCAAGCTCTCGGTGCCCGCCGGCACACAGCCGGGCGAGAAGCTGCGCCTGACGGGCCAAGGGGTGAAGACCGACGACGGGGCCGGCGACCTGTACGTCGAAATTGACGTGAACATCCCCGACAATCTCTCCCGGAAGCAGCGCGCTGTGCTCCACGAGGCGGCCGAAGACGCGGATCTGCTGTAGCGTCCGCGCTGTCGTGGCTTCTGCGCCGTCTTTTCCCCCTCCACTTCTCCGAAGCAGGGCCCCCGCCCAGGAGCCGCCGCGACGATGCCGGTTGCACTTCTCCGGTGCTGTTTTGCATATTTGATCGTCGCAACACTTACACCGGACGGAATCGCCCCCGACACCACCCAGAGGCCTTCGTTTCTAGGGGTCCGCTCCCCGAAACGGACGTCGACGCCTTCATTCAGGCGTTGGCGCCTCCACCTCGGTCTGGCGAATGTTCGCTTCTATGACCCTTTGCTGTCTGACGTCTTGTCGGTCCCCCTCCTGTTCTCAATCCCGACGAGAAGACCTATCCCTCAACGGCAGCGCCCGGACGTCGGGGCCCCTGTCTGCGTCCGCACTGCGACGACTTCGGGCCTGGTTTAGGCCCCCTCTCCCACCACCACAAAATGATCGCCCTGAGTTTTCTCACCCATGTCCGACAAGCCGAAGAACGTTTTTCGCATCGACATCGAGCCCACCGAAGACAATCCGGACCGTCACCCCACCCACGGCTGGCAGGTGCGCATTAAGCGTCAGAAAGAGCAATATACGAAGTACTTTTCCGACAAGCGACACGGCGGCCGCGAGGAGGCCCTCGAAAAGGCCGTCGAGTACCGGGACGAGCTGCTCGACGAGTTGCCCGAGCCGATGGATCCGGTCCGGCGCTCGGCGGAGGCCCGCTCGACGACCGGCGTCATCGGCCTCAACTTCTGCTGGAAGGACGACGGCAGCGGCACGCCCAAGCCGTACGTGCAGCTCAGCTGGCTTGAAGAGGACGACACGCGCCGAAGCGCGGCCTACTCCGTCCGGAAGTGGAACCTGCGCCGCGCGGTGTGGAAGGCCTGTGCCCGCCTGCACGAGGCCCGTGCGGAGCACGACGGGGAGGCCGAAGAGGTGAACGACATGTTCCAGACGGCCTTTCCCAACATCAAGGAGCAGTACGAGGCCGGCCCGGACGGGGAGGGCCTGCCGGAGGAGGACGAGGAGGTGATGGAGGCCACTGCGTAGCGCAGCGGGCCGGGCGGGACGGCACCCGTTGTCTCCACCGCATCCGGACCTATCCCGCGGCGCGCTCCTCTTGGGCGCGGCGACGGGCCTTCGGCTTGCGGTGGCGCTTGCGGAGCCGGTACGCCTCCGGGGTGACCTCCACGAGCTCGTCCTCGCGGATGAACTCGATCGCGTCCTCCAGCGACATTTCGCGGGGGGGCGGGACGTGCTCCAGCTCGGTCCCCGCCGCGGCGCGCATGTTGGTGAGCTGCTTCTCCTTCGTCACGTTGAGGTCGAGGTCCTGAGGCTTGTTGTTCTCGCCCACGATCATGCCCTTGTAGACGGCGTCGCCGGGCGCCACGAAGAAATCACCCCGGTCCTGAAGCTCCATGAGGCCGTAGGGCGTGGTCTCGCCCTCCCGGTCGGCCACGAGGGCGCCGGAGGTGCGGTGCGGAATCTCGCCCGCCCACGGCCCGAACTCCTCAAAACGGTGCGTGAGGAGCCCCGTCCCCTTCGTGTCCGTGAGGAACTTGGAGCGGTACCCGATGAGGCCGCGGCTCGGCACCCGAAACGTGAGCCGCACGCGCCCGCTGTCCTGGTGCACCATGTGCTCCATCTGCCCCTTCCGCTCCCCGAGGCGTTCCATCACCACGCCCATGTACGCCTCCGGGATGTCGATCTCGGCGGTCTCGTAGGGCTCGCGGGGCTCGCCGTCCACCTCCTTCGTAATTACCTGCGGCATCCCCACGCAGAACTCGTAGCCCTCGCGCCGCATCTGCTCAATGAGAATGGCCATCTGCAGCTCGCCGCGCCCGTAGACGCGCATGACGTTGGCCGAGTCGGTCTCCTCCACCCGGATGGCCAGGTTGTTGCGGGCCTCGTCGAAGAGGCGGTCCCGGAGCTGGCGCGAGGTCACGAACTCGCCCTCCTGCCCGCTGAAGGGCCCGTCGTTGATCCGGAACTCCATCGACATGGTCGGCGGGTCCACGTCGAGGGGCGTCATCGGCTCCGGGTGCTCCGGGTGCGAGATGCTCTCGCCCAGCCCGATGCCCTCCACCCCGGCAATGGCCACGATCTCGCCGGGCCCGGCCGCGTCGGTCTCCTCGCGCTGGAGTCCCTCGTACGTGAAGAGGGCCGTTACCTCTGCCTGCTCCGTGCTGCCGTCCCGGTGGCAGAGGCTCACCTTCTGCCGGTCCTGTAGGACGCCCTGCTCCACGCGCCCGATGGCGACCGGGCCCAGGTAGTCGTCGCGCTGCACGCTGGTGACGAGCACCTGCAGCGTGCCGTCGGGGTCGCCCGTGGGCGGCGGGATCTCGTCGATCATGGTCTCGAAGAGGGGGCGGAGCGTCGACCACTCCTCGTTGTCGAGGTCCGTTTTGCAACGGCCCTCCGTGGCGACGGTGTAGAGCACCGGAAACTCCAGCTGCTCCATGTCCGCCCCGAGATCGATGAAGAGGTCGTAGATCGCGTCGAGCGACTCTTCGGGCCGGGCGTCCTTGCGGTCAATCTTGTTGAGAACCACGATGGGCGGGAGGTCCAACTCCAGCGCCTTCTGCACCACGAAGCGGGTCTGCGGGAGCGGCCCCTCCGCCGCGTCCACCAGGAGCATGATGCCGTCGACCATGCGGAGCGTGCGCTCCACCTCGCCCCCGAAGTCGGCGTGGCCCGGCGTGTCGACGATGTTGATCTTCGTGCCCTCGTAGCGGACGGCCGTGTTGTTGGCCATGATGGTGATGCCCTTTTCCCGCTCCAGGTCCATCGTGTCCATCACGCGCTCCTGCACCTCCTCGTTGTCGCGGAAGATGCCGCTCTGCCACAGCATCGAGTCCACGAGCGTGGTCTTGCCGTGGTCGACGTGGGCCACAATGGCGATGTCGCGAAGATCGGTCTGCTTCATGGCGGGGCAACGGTTGGAATGGTCCTGCGGGGCACTGCGCCGGGTTGGAACGGCGTGCCCGCGCAGATTGGCATTAGATAGATGAGTAGTACCCACACACCGGGCAGACGTTCATTGCCCGGCCTCCCCAACAGGGCGTCGGGGCCGAATTGCCGTAGACTTCGTGGGCGGCGGTGCCGAGCGTGGAGTAGCGTGTCGGCGTGGAATCAGGGCTGTCCGGCCTCCTCCTGCTCAACGGGGCGAATCTGACACAGGGCGTGGAGGCGCGAGACGGTGCGGTCGAATTTCTCGGCCACGGCCCGCGCAAGGCCGGCGTGCCGGTCGGGATCGAACCAGTCGTCCGGCGGCCGGGCGGCGGTAAAGTAGAGCGTGGGGGCGTCCTCGTGGAGGTACAGCGCGTCGACGACGCGAAGGAGGCGGAAGGCGTCGTCCGTGTCCGCGATGGCGACGCCCTCGATAAAGAGGTGGTCGAGCCCGACCAGGTCTTCAATGAGGTCGGTATGGGCCGTGTCCGTCGTCGCCCGCCGCAGCTCCGCAAACGCCCACCACCGCGCCGCCCCTGTCGCGTCCGCCTGTGCCTGCCGCATGGCCCGCTGCGTGGCGTCGGGGGGCCCCACCCACCCTCGCCCGGACTGCTCCACCGCCCGCGTGCGCCGGTAGTCGTCCCCGCGAACCCCAACCACACGATACGCGTCCCGCACCTCCGTTCGCAGGAACCGCTGGACGCGACCGTCGCCGAGCTGGGTTGCCAGGTACTCCTCCGGCGCCACGTTGCTCGTGGCCAGGAGCGGGACGTCCCGGGCTGCCAGCGTCTTCATCACCCCTGCGAGGCGCATCTCGTTCGCCGGGTCGTCGATCTCCACCTCGTCGAGGCAGCAGACGGCGTACTCGTCGGCCAGTCGGTGCGCGAACGCCTCCGGCGGCTCGGTCTGCCGGAACAGCGTGCTGGAGTGCAGGAAGGCACAGGCCCTCTCGGGCATCAGGGCGTTGCACGTCGCGGCCAGCAGGTGCGTCTTGCCCGTCCCCGCCGGCCCCACCAGGTACAGCCCTTGGGGCAGCCGCTCGTCCGCCGCGCCCAGGAGCGCCCTGAGCCGCTCGGCCCACGACGGGGTCCGGCGCAGTTCGGTCACGAATGCGCGGGCGACCCGGAGGGCCTCGGCCTGGCTCGGCGTCTGCGGCTCGTAGCTCTCGAACGTGGCGTCGCGGAAGCGCTCGGGGAGGGCGAGGGTCATGGGGAGACGAACAGTTCGCGCGACATCGGTACACCGGCCCCCTCATTGCCCTGCATGGTCCTGGACCCGGGCCGCGAGCCGATGGGCATCGTGGGGGGCGTGGCCCTCGCCCGCGGTGTTGTTGAAGTAGACGTACACGTCGCGCCCGTCGGCCCGCCAGTCGGCGATGGCGTCGGCCCAGTCGTCGAGCTCGGCGTCCGTGTAGCGGCCGTGGTACGCCTCCCCGCTCCCGTGCAGGCGCACGTACGCCCAGTCGGTCGTCACCACGCGGTAGGTGGAGCGGTCGCCGAAGTCGTAGACGCAGAATCCCGCGTCGTGCGCCCGCAGCGCGCCGTAGGTCTCCTCGTTGAGCCACGTGGGGTCCCGGAACTCGAAGACATGCCGGTGGGCGTCGTCGAGCGTCTCCAGAAAGGTGTGCAGGCGGTCGAGGTTCTGGTGCCAGTTCGGCGGGCACTGGAAGAGGATCGGGCCGAGGGCATCTCCGAGCGGCTCCACGTTGCGGTAGAGGTTCTGCACCGGTTCGTCCGGGTCCTTCAGCTTCTTGAAGTGGGTGATGTACTGGTTCGCCTTGACCGCGAACGTGAAGCCGTCGGGGGTCTGCCGCCGCCAGGCACGGAGCGTATCCGCCTCGGGGCTCTGGTAGAAGGTGTTGTTCACCTCGACGGTGCCGAACGTGTCGGCGTACCGGGCGAGCCAGTCGTCCTGAGGCACGTCGTCGGGGTAGAAGCGACCGGCAAAGGGGTCGTGCTGCCAGCCGGAGGTGCCAATGTGGGTAGAGGGCACGGGCGCGTGGGGGAGTGGAGAGCGTGGGGGTAGAGGGTGGGGGAACCGGGTCTACGTCGGGGGCGACTGGCGGGTGGGGGAAAAGTAGGCCGTGCGGCCGGAGACGGTCTCGGTGTTGAGGGGCACGCCGGTCTTCGGGCAGTGCTCGTCCCCGTACCGGTGGGGCAGCATGAAGCGGTCCGGGTCCAGGGCCTCGGGGTCGGCGTCGACCGCGATGGCGGCGTCCAGGACCCGTTGGATTGCGTCGTAGAGGCCGCGGAGGTCGGTCTCGGACAGCTCCGGCACGGTCGTCCGCGGGTGGATGCCCTCCTGGTAGAGGGCCTCGTCGGCGTAAATGTTGCCGAGGCCCGCCACGACGCTCTGGTCCAGCAGGCGGCCTTTGATGGCACCGCGGCGGGACGCGAAGGGCGCCAGAAAAGTATCGACGTCGGCGCGGCGCGCGTCGGGGCCGAGGTCTTTCGCCTCGACAAACGCGCCCGGCGTGTCGATGAGGCGCACCCGGGCAAACTTGCGCGGGCACTCGAACGCCAGGGCGCCTCCGTCCTCAAAGTGAACCTGGACGTACGCGTATTCGGGCATCGTGCCGTCCGGAACGACCTGCACGCGGCCGGTCATGCCGAAGTGGAGGGCGAGCCAGCCGGTCTCGTCGCCGTACCGGGCGAAGACGTGCTTGCCGTGGCGGTGGGTGTCGGTCAGCGGGCGGCCCCGGAGCACCTCCTCAAGGCGATGCGGCTCCAGGCCGTCGCCGAGAATCCGTGGATCGACGACCGTGGCGTCGGCGATGGGGCGGTCGAGCGCCGCGTCGGCAAGGCGCCGCCGGTAGACGACGGCGTCGGGCAGTTCGGGCATGCGTGTGGGCGTGGGCGTCGGGGGACGTGGGGAGGGGGGAGGAGGGCGTAGGGGTGAAGGGCGTAGGGCGCGGGAGTCGAGGGCGCAGAAGCAGCGTGGCTCTCGGCAATCAGTCGAGCACCACGAGGCGAGAGACGCGGCCGTTTTCCTTGAGGCGGCAGCCCATGCGGCTCACCACGAGGAGGGTTTCAATCGGGTCTCGGCCCGCATCCAATACGAACGCACCGTGGTGCGCTCCCGCACGTAGTGTGCGCTCCAGGGGCGTCACGACCGCCTGCTGCCCGTCGTCCAGGCGCAGCGACTCGTTGTACTGCACGACGTACGCCCCCTTTTCCAGGGTCCACCACCCGTAGTCGTCGTCCGGATCGTCGAGGGTCGCCCCAATCCGCTCGCGGGGCACGGCCCGGAACTCGCCCCCGCCAAAGTCGAGCTGGCCGGGCCCGGTCGTCCGGAAGACCGCATCGACCGTCAGGTCGATGCCAGTGGAGGCCCGCTGGGTGTCGAGGTGAACGAGCCCGTCGAGCTGGGACGCGAGGACGTTCGCGGTGTCCATTGCGCAGGGACGGTGCTGATGAGTGGAAACGCGTTGAGGGGACCTCAAACCAGCCCCAGCGCCTTCAGGTTCGACTGTTTGGGCCCGGTTGGGCGCTGAGGCGCAACGGTCCTCATCCATATCTGGTCCCTTTCGTTCGCGAATGCACTCCCTGTTCGTTTTCCGGAGAATGACTTGACGTATCTGGGTTGATTTGCTACTTTATAATGGGTGGAGCTGAAAATCCTTCCCTGTTGGGGAAAACCTACAAACGCCGGTCCGCTCCGTCGTACAGGGAGGCTTCTCGTTCTTCGGTCTCTTCGTCGTACTGTCGTTGTACTGCGGGGCGGAAAGACGGCGCCACACGCGTCTGCCCCCTCCTTCGCCACCGCCAACGTTCCCCGATCCCCGTCATGTCCACGCAATCCACACCCGCTGTATTCCGCCCCGATTGTGGAAGCGCTTCCGGAAAGAAGGAGTCGCCCCACACCCCGATGCTGTATCTGGACCGCAGTGGCACCATTCAGCGGGCGAACGAGTCGGCCCGCCGCGCCCTCGAGTACGGGATCGACGACACGCTCGAGCCCTGCTTCTTCTCCCACGTCCACGGCCGCAACCTGCACCGCGTGATGCGGGACCTGGCACACATGGTGAGTCACCGGACGCAGCGGACCCGATGGCTCCTGCGCCTCCGCACCGGAAACGGGCGCTGGCGCTGGTACCGCGCCATGGCTCGCAACCATCTCGACCGCGCAAACGCCCGCATTCAGGTCCAGCTTCGGCCCCTATAGGCCCAGCGCGCCCTGCGCGCAGACGTGGATGGGGACTCCGTCCCCCGCCCCTTCGTCCGGGACGCGGCCCGAGGCCGGCTTCCCTTTCGTTCGCCCTCCTGCCGGGACGTGTCCGGCAGGGGCCCCGTGTTCGATTGCCCCTCGTTCAGGGCGCACCCCACGAGCACTTCCTCACTCGGCTACACCTCGTTCAGGGCGCTCACGGAGGTTTCGGTGTGCACCGCCTGGATGGCAGCCGCGAATCGAGGGGCCGCGTTGCAGATCTGCAGGCGCTCGGCCGCCGTGCCCGTGAGCCGCGGCGCTACCGTGTTCGTGACGAAAAGGGCATCCAGGGGCGCCGTTTCCAGCCGCTCGTCTGCCTCGCCGACGAAGAGGCCATGAGTGGCCACGGCGTAGACGGACTCCGCCCCCTCCTCGGCACACGACCGGATGGCCTGCGTCATCGTCCCCGCGGTGCTGACCATGTCGTCCACCACGACGGCCGTGCGGTCCTCCACCGACCCGACCAACGCTCCCCCCGTCACCCCATCGTCCTTCCGCATCTTCTCGACGAACGCCGTTGGCACCTCGCAATTGAGCACCGCCCCCAGTCCCTCGGCAAATTTCCCGGCGCGCTTCACGCCGCCCTCGTCTGGGGACACCACGGCCATCTCCTCGGCCCCGACCACGTCGGTCAGCCGGTGCACGAACAGCGGATGCCCTAACAGATGCTCGGTGCGGGCCTGAAAGGCGTTCTGGAGAACCGCCAGGTTGTGCACGTCCATCGTCAGAACGCGGTCGACCCCGACGGCCTCGAACAGGCCCGCCACGTAGCGGGTGGTGACCGGCCCGCGGGGGCGCGTCTTGCGGTCCTTGCGCTGGTAGCAGAGATACGGAATGACCGCCGTCACGCGCTTGGCCGAGGCATCGCGCAGGGCCCCGAGCATGAAGAGAAGCCGGCACAGCTTGTCATTTACGCTCCACGTGTCGTCCGCATAGAGGGACTGGACGACGAAGACGTCGCGCCCCCGCACGTTCACCTCCGGACGCACCTCGTGCTCCCCGTCCGTGAAGGTCCGTTCGTGGTGGGCATCGAGCTCCGTGTCGAGCGCCGAGGCGATGGCCTCGCCGAAGCCCCGGCTCTCGGAGAGCGCAAAGAGGCGAAGGGCGTCGGGCATGGGGGAGGTGGAAGTGCGTCGGGTACGGTGAGACGTGTTATTCTTGGTCCGCCTTCAGGGCCCGCCGGACCAGCTCGTCGGCCGACTGGATGCCGGCGTTGTCGCGCAGCACCTGACGGATGGACCGTTCGGCGTCGGCCTTGCTGAGCCCCAGCTCGGTGAGGGCCTCCAGGGCGTCGGCCCGCGCCTCGGCCCGCGCGTCCGACCCGCCGCTGAGGGGCGCTGTGTCCTCGAGCACGTCCAGGTCTGCGAGGCGGTCGCGGAGCTCGACGATGAGGCGGTCGGCCGTCTTCGTGCCGACCCCCGAAATCTGCGTCAGTCGGCTCTTGTCCCCCTCCATGACGTGGTCGCGCAGCTCGGTCGGGGTCATCGCCGAGAGGGCCGACAGCGCCAGCTTCGGGCCCACGCGCGAGACGCCGGTCATCGTTTCGAAGACCGTCCGCTCCGCCTTGGTGGCGAAGCCGTACAGCGACTCGTCGTCCTCCCGGAGGTAGTGGTACGTGTGCAGGGTGACCTCCTCGTCGGTGTCCGGCAGCCGCTTGTAGGTGGAGGTGGGGACGTGCACCCGGTAGCCGAGCCCGTTCACGTCCACGAGGGCCGAGTCCGTCGTCTTGTCGACGAGCGTGCCGGAGACGTAGTCGATCATGTCTGTGGTGGGGCGTTGAAGGGGCGGACGGCCACAGTCCGGCGCGGCCGGCCGGGTTCGCGTCCGACGGGTGGTACGAGACTTAAGTCCTCCCCAATGCCCCGACGCCCTAGCAGCGCGGTGGGGCCTATTCCCCGCTCCCCGCGGCCTTCTCCTTGCGCTTCGCCTCGATCGAGATCTCGGTGTGGGGCACGGCCTCCAGCCGCTCCTTCGCGATGGGCTTGCCCGTCACGCGGCAGACGCCGTAGGTCTTGTTGTCGATCCGCTCGAGGGCGCGGTCGAGGTACCCGACGTACTTCTGCTGGCGGGCGATCATGAGGTGGAGCTTCTCCCGCTCCATCGCGTCGGTCCCGGCGTCGGCCATGTGGATGCCGTAGGCGGTGTTGTCGTCGGACTGCTCTTTGGCCTGTTCGACCTGCTTGCGCATCTGCTCGATCTCGGACTTCGCCTCCTGCCGGCGCTGGAGAATCAGCTCGCGGAAGTGCTCCAGCTCGTCGTCGGAAAAGGGCGTCGTGCGCGCCTCCCCGTCCTCGGTCGTGTCCGACTGTGCGTGAAGCGGGGCGTCGGGCGCATCCCCCTCGGGCTGTGCATCGTCGTTCGCCATGGCGTTCAGAGTGGGCCTATCAGTGGAAGTGATGCGTGGCGTGCGCTCCACGGGCCTGCGTCCGGCCCGGGGAGGGCTCAGGCATTCAGTGCTTCGTCGGCCTCAACGCGACGGACCCCGATCGTGAGCCGCTCGTCGCCGACCTCGAAGGTCTCGACCGCCTCCCCGGTCGGCTCATTGGACGGCTGCAACTCCAGGGCCAGGGTCTCGTTCCGGATCCAGTCCGCGTACGCGGCCACGGCGTCGGCAATCTGGGCCGAGCCGTCGTAGGCCACCGCGATGCGGTCCGTGACCTCGAAGCCCGCCGCTTTGCGAAGGTCTTGAATCCGCTTGACGCCCTCGCGGGCGAGCCCTTCGGCCCGGAGCGCCGGCGTGATGTCGGTGTCGAGGGCCACGGTCACGTCTCCCTCCTGCTCCACGAGCCACCCCTCGATGCCCTCGCTCTGAATGAGGAGGTCCTCGGGGCCGAGCTCGACCGTCTCCCCGTCGACCGTCAGCGTGAGCGCTCCGGTCTCCACGTACTCGTCGATCGTCTCGTCGTCGAGTTGGCGCACCTTCTGGTTCACGGCCTTCACCAGGTCGCCGAGGCGCGGGCCGAGGCGGCTGAAGTCGGGCTTCGCGGAGCGGCGCACGACCTCGCTGCTGTGCTCCACGTACTCGATGTCCTTGACGTTCACCTCGTCGAGGATCACGTCTTTCACCTGCTCCACCTCCGCCTCCGACACGCCGGTGCCGGTCACCACCAGGAGGCGCGGCAGCGGCTGGCGCACGTTGATCTCGGCCTGGTTGCGGAGCGAGAGCGTGCTGGACGCGATGGAGCGCGCCAGCCCCATGCGGCGCTCCAGGGCCTCGTCGCGCTCGTCCTCAGCCACGTCGGGGAACGAGGCCAGGTGCACCGAGTCGGCCTCGCCGCCGGTCACGTCGGTGAGGGCGCCGTAGAGCCACTCGCCGAAGAAGGGCGCGATGGGGCTCATCAGCTTCGCCGTGGCCGCCAGGCATTCGTAGATCGTCTGGTAGGCGGCCTCCTTCTTCGCCGCGGAGACGGTGCCGCCCTGCCCCGCCGGGCCGTTCTGTTCGCCTTTCTTCGACGCCCAGAACCGAGAGCGGGAGCGGCGCAGGTGCCAGTTCGAAAGCTCTTCGACAAAGTCTTCGACCGCTCGGGCCGCGGTGGTCGGGTCGTAGTCCTCCAGCGCGTCCTCGACCGTTTGTGTCGTCGTGTGCAGGCGACTGATGATCCACTGGTCGAGCTCCGGGCGCTCCGCGACCGGCATGCGCTCGCGCTGATACTGGAAGCCGTCGATGTTGGCGTAGGTGGCGAAGAAGCTGTAGACGTTTTCGAGGGTGCCGAAGAACGTGCGCCGCAGGTCCCGCAGGCCGCGCTCGCTGAAACGGATGCTCTCCCACGGGGGCGCGTTGCTCATCATGAACCAGCGTACCACGTCGGCCCCGTAGTCGTCGATGACCTCGAACGGCTCGACGGTGTTGCCCACCGACTTCGACATCTTGTTGCCGTCCTCGTCGAGCACCAGGCCGTTGACCACGACGTTTTCGTAGGCGACCTCGTCGAAGACGACCGTCGCGATGGCGTGCAGCGAGTAGAACCAGCCGCGCGTCTGGTCGACGCCCTCGGCGATGAAGTCGGCCGGGAAGTTGGCCTCGAAGTCCTCCTCGTTCTCGAAGGGGTAGTGCCACTGCGCGTAGGGCATGGCGCCGGAGTCGAACCAGACGTCGATCAGGTCCGGCACGCGGCGCATGGTGCCGCCGTCGGGCCCCTCCCACGTCAGCTCGTCGACGAACGGGCGGTGCAGGTCGATCTCCTCGTCGTCCTCGGGCAGCTGGTCGCCGGCCTTCTCGCGCAGCTCCTCGACGGAGCCGATGACCTCGTAGTGGTCGGAGCCCTCCTTGTCGCTCTCCCACACCGGCAGCGGCGTGCCCCAGTAGCGGCGCCGGCTGAGCGCCCAGTCGACGTTGTTCTCCAGCCACTCGCCGAACCGCCCCTCGCCGATGGCCTCGGGCTGCCAGTTGATCGTGTCGTTGAGCTCCACCATCCGGTCCTTGAGCTTCGTGGTCTCGATGAACCAGCTCTCGACCGGGTAGCTCATCAAGGGCGTGCCCTTGCGCCAGTCGTGCGGGTAGTTGTGGAGGTAGGTCTCATGCTTGTAGAGGCGGCCGCGGGCCTTCAGGTCGTCGGTGATCGTCTTGTCCGCGTTCTTGAACCACGTGCCCGCCACGAGGGGCGCCGCGTCGGTAAACTCGCCGTCCTTGTCGATCGGGTTGAAGAGCGGCAGCCCCTCGTCCTGCGCCACCGCGTGGTCCTCCTCCCCGAAGGCCGGCGCCATGTGCACCACGCCGGTGCCCTCCTCCGTCGAAACGACGTCGGCCCCGAGGACGTACCACGCGTCTTCGCCCGGCTCGGCCCGGTCGGTAAAGTAGTCGTAGGGCGGCTCGTAGCGCTGCCCGACCAGCTCCTCGCCGGAGATCGCCTCTTCGACCGTGTAGTCCTCGCCGATGACGTCGTCGAGCAGGGCCTCGGCCAGGATCAACGTCTCCGCGCCCTGGTGCGGGTCCTCGTGGTGGATTTTGACGTAGGTGAGCTCCGGCCCCACGGCGAGCGCCGTGTTGGAGATGAGCGTCCACGGCGTCGTGGTCCACGCCAGAAAGTAGGTGTTTTCTTCCCCGGCCACCGGAAAGCGGATGTAGACGCTCGGGTCTTGCGTCTCCTCGTAGCCGAGGCTCACCTCGTGCGACGACAGCACGGTGTGGGAGCCGGGGCTGTACCACTGAATCTTGTGCCCCTTGTAGAGCAGGTCCTCCTCCTCGATCTGCTTCAGGAGCCACCAGACGGTTTCGATGTAGTCGGTCTCGAACGTGACGTACGGGTCGTCCAGGTCGACCCAGTACCCCATCCGCTGGGTCAGGTCGTCCCAGAGGTCCTTGTACTCCAGGACGCTCTCGCGGCAGGCCGCGTTGTACTTCTCGATGCCGTACGCCTCGACCTCCGCCCGCGTCTCCAGGTCCAGCTCCTCCTCCACCTCAATCTCGACGGGCAGGCCGTGGGTGTCCCAGCCGGCCTTGCGGTCCACCTGGTAGCCCTGCATCGTCTTGTAGCGGCAGAAGATGTCCTTGATGGCCCGGGCCAGCACGTGGTGGATGCCGGGGGTGCCGTTGGCCGTGGGCGGCCCTTCGTAGAACGTGAACGCCGGCTGCCCGTCCCGCTCTTCGATGCTGCGCTCAAAGATGTTCTGGTCCTGCCACCAGTCGAGGACGTCCTCTTCGAGGTCGGGGAGCGAGAGCTGGTCGGGCGTGTCGAACTGCGCCATGGGGGTCGTCGGGGATGCGGAAGTGAAACGGCAACGACAAGACTCAACGCCGCGGCGCAGGCGGATGTTCGTTAGCCACCGGTGCAATGGATTGGGACCGTCGCGCTTTCTTGTGGCCGTCCACGGGGCGCCTCCTGCGTGTCCGTTGGCGGCGTTCGACGACTTGCGCCCCGCGTTCGTCTCTGGAGCCGAAAGGCCTCGGCCGTCAGCCCGTGCGCACCTCTTCGGCGAGGCCGAGCCGGTCGCGCAGCAGGGCGTCGAGGCGGTCGTGGGTGTCGTTGTCGCGGATGTTGAAGGCCGGCAGGTCGGTAAGCTGGGTGAGCAGGTCAATGCCGCCGGCCGTATTGGTGGCGATGCCCGTCACCAGGTCGGGCGCCAGCATGTCGAAGGCGGTCTCCAGGCCGAGGACGGCGTAGGGGTCCGACGCGCAGAGGACCGTCATGGCCAGGGCCTCCTGCATCTCTTCGACGGCGATGGCCCCGTTGTACGGCTCCAGGGGCGACGCCCCGATCTCCACCACGGCCACGTCGGCCGGCGGCTGGGCCATGCGGGCCAGCAGTTGGCGCACGGCGGTTCGGTACTCCTCTTCCGGGATGACCGTGGACGGCAGCCCCGCGTCCACGAAGTCGAGCCCCCAGTCGGCCCCGGCGTCCTGAATGGAGAGCACGTCGCGGTAGCGCCCGGCCCCGCTCACCTTGGCCCCGAGCACGTCCAGCCCCATCCGGTTCAGCCGGCGGGTCACGATGCGGGCGGCGGTGGTCTTGCCGGCGGACATCGACGTGCCGGCGAAGAGGATGGTGGGCGTGGTGTAGGGCTGCTCGTCGACGGGGGCGACGGCCCCGCCCATCGTCACCTTGGTGGCGTCCCGGCAGACGTGTCCGTGATACCGGAGTTCGAGGGGCGGCTGCACCAGGGTCGACCGCGACTCGACGTGCCCGAAGAGCCCGGCTCGGGTGAGGGCGTGCATGAGCTGATCGTTGCCAATCTCGCGCCACGAGCCCGTCATCTCCAACGTCGCGTGTCGCGTCCCGAAGGCGCCCACGACGGCGTCGCCCTCGGCCACCTCCATGTCCCGGCCGCTGGGCAGCTCGACTGCCCGATAGCCCGACGTGTCGGTGACGATGCCCACGACGTAATCCCCGGTGTCCCACTCTGACGGGACGCGGGGCTCGATTTCGAAGGGCCGGGCGCTGAGGTCCGTGATGCGGGCGAGGGAGCCAAAGATACACCGGTCGAAGATGGGGGACATCATGGGATTGGGGGCGAGTCGGGGAGGCGAGAACAGCGCGGGCCGTCCGAGGTCAGGACATCTGCGTGGAGGCGGGCGCGTCGAGCGTCTCGGTCGTGGGGGCCGCATCGTCCGGCGTCGTCGGCAGGGGCGGCTGGGCGAGCAGCAGGGCCAGGAGGGCACTGCGCTCCACCATCCGGTCCACGTAGCAGAACTCGTGGCGGGCGTGGGCGCCGTCCCCGACCGCCCCCAGGCCGTCGAGCGTGGGGGCGTACTGGCTGATGATGTTGCCGTCGGAAACGCCGCCGGAACGGCCCTCCTCCAGGTCGAGGTCGAGGAGCGTAGCGGCCCGGCGCGCCCGCTTCCACAGCCGGCGAGCGTCGGGACTCGGCTCCATCGGCGGGCGCCCGATGCCGCCCTCAATGGTGAGCGACGTGCCGGGCGTGGTCGTCTCCAGGCCCCGGATGGCCGCCTCCAGCTCGTCGGCCTGCTCACGGGTCGCGACGCGCACGTCCACCTCGGCGGACCCGGCGTCGGCCACCACGTTGGCGTGCGTGCCGCCCCCGATGGTGCCCACGTTCACGGACACGCCGGCCTCCGGGTCGTTGAGGGCGTGGAGGGCCTGCACGGTGTGCGAGAGCTCCAGGATGGCGCTCGATCCCCCTTCCGGATCGAGGCCCGCGTGGGCGCTCCTCCCCTGGATCCGGACCGTAAATCGCCCGGCCCCCTTCCGGGCCGTCTTGATCTTGCCGTCGAGCCCGAGGGCCGGCTCCAGCACGAACGCCCGGCACGCACAGCGGGCGAGCCGGCGCAGGTGACGCTGCGACGTGGGGCTGCCCTGCTCCTCGTCGGAGTTGATGAACACGACCGGCACGACCGCCGGCTCGACGGACGCCGCCCGCAGGGCCGCGAGGGCGAACAGCATCTGCGTCAGCCCGCCCTTCATGTCGAAGACGCCCGGCCCGCGCACCTCGTTGCCCTCCACCTCGAACGGCATCTCGTCGAGGGTGCCGCGGGCCCACACGGTGTCGCTGTGGCCCACGAGGAGCTGGACGGGCCGGCCCCGCGGTCGGTCTTTCGGGCGGGCGTAGAGGTGGCCGCGCTCCTCCTCGGCCGCGGGCAGGGACCGCACCCGAAAGCCCAGCGTCCGCAGAAGACGGGCCAACATGCCCTGCGCCTCCGCCTGGGCCGCGGGCACGTCCGTCGGCGACTCGGCCCGCACCAGGGCCTCCAGCACCGCGAGCATCTGCCCACGGTGGCGGGCGAGGTAGTCGTGAAAGACGCGGGCCCGATCGGCGTCTACGGCGGAGTCCATAGCGCAATTCCAGTCAGCACAGAAGAACGGGGGACGCGCCTGCCGGGGCCTACTTCTCGAAGCCCGCGGGAAAGGGGAAGGCGTTGGTCTCGTCGATGGCCGCGTACCGGTCGGGGGGCAGGTACGCGAGAAGGGGATTGTCGCGGATGACGGCGTCGTCCTCCTTTCCGGAGACGCGGAGCGCGTCTTTCTCCACGTGCACCGCCTCCACCGCCCCGATGAGCAGGCTGTTCTCCCCCAGGTCGTCCACGTGCCGCTCCATCGTGCACTCCAGCAGCAGATACGCATCGTCGAGAAACACCCCGTCCACCGCCGCCGCCGCCCGCATGGGCAACTGGTTGAGGGCCGGCTTGCGCCGCGGCCCCTCCGGCGCGCCCACTCGGGGCGAGGCCGACAGGCTCGCCAACACCACCTGCGACGGCTTCGGGTAACTGACCGTAAACACGCCGGTGCGCACAGCGTTGCGGTACGTCTTGTGGCGCGGCGTGCAGACGAACCCGAAGTAGTCGTCCCACCCCATGGGCGCGGCCATGTGCTTCGGGGCCAGGTTGTAGGACTCGTCCTCGTTCTGGGTGCCCACCACGATCAGGGGCGCAACCATGTAGAAGCGTTCCCAAAACGACTGCTCGGGGTCGAGCGAGACGATGGCGTCGGGGTCCAGGGGCTCCATGGGGCCGGGAAGACTTGGGAAGGCAAATGTATGTCTTTAATTTGGTATGTAGCGAAAGGGTTCTGCGTCCGCATACCTCTCGTATGTTCGTGGGGCTCGTTACGATACTTGTGCGGGGAGACGCCCGACGCTGGAATCGACGTCGGGCACAGGGCCCAAACCAGCCCGGATGCGCCGTCCATGGGAGCTCCCGTTCCGATATGACATTTCTGATTGCCTCTGCCCTCCTCACCCTTTTCGTTCTGCCCGGGGCCGCGCTCGTCTGGCTCACGCGCCGCAGCCCGTGTCGCCTCCTGTGGGGCCTGAAGGCCGCAGCAGTGGGCGGGTACGTGGGGCTCACGTATCATCTCGGGAGCTGGTACGTGCTCTCTACCCACGGCCGGTACGGGCTCCTCGGGCTCTTCGCCGTGGGGGCCGGCTGCGGGGGCTGGCGCATGCGGCACCAGGTATTCTGGACGCGGCCGAGAGGGTGGCAGTGGGCCGGGCCGGGGCTCGCGGCAGTTCTGCTCCTCCTCAGCATCGTGGGGCTGCGCCAGCGAAACCAGGCACGCGAAATCCCCGCCCCACCGGTGAACCTGACCGTTCCATTGCGTGACGGGCCCGTCTACGTGGCGAGTGGCGGCAGCCGGTCCATCACAAACCCGCACCTCAAGGTGGACGCCCCCAATCTGCAGGCGTGGCGCGGGCAACGGTGGGGCCTCGATCTCGTCCAGCTCCACCCGTCGGGCAACCGCGCGAGCGGCCTCTACCCGACGGCTCTCGCGCGCTACGCCGTCTTCGGGGCGCCGGTGTACGCCCCGTGCGACGGGGCCGTCGAGGCGACGGCGGGCTCACTTCCCGACCGTTCCCCGCCGGCCCGCGATACGGCCCGCAAGGCCGGAAACCACGTACTGCTCCGCTGCGCGCCGGACGCGTACGTGCTCCTCGCCCACCTGAAGCAGGGAAGCGTGCGGGTGGAACCGGGCGATTCCGTCTCCCCCGACACCCGCCTCGGGCGGGTGGGCAACAGCGGCAACAGCTGGGAGCCGCACCTCCACGTCAGCGCACAGGACTCCGTAGGCGCGTCCACACTCCTGGATGCCGACCCGCGCCCGATCACCTTCGACGGCCGGTTTCCGATCCGCAACGACAGGCTGCGGGCCGCGCGGCAGTGAGAGAAGCAAGCCGTTCCGTTCCACTCCTCTGTAGCGACCATGAACTCCGCCTCCCGCCGAATTGCCGGGCGCCTCTCCGTGGCCGTTGTCCTCCTGATGGCCCTGTCGTCGGGGGCCGGCCTGTTTGCCCACGACCTGTACCGGGACAACGCACTGGTCGCGGCACGCTGGTACGGGAGCGACCTCGTGACCCTCGTCGTGGCGACGCCGCTGCTGGGGGTCGCCCTGCTGGGCACCTGGGGCGGGTCCCGGCGGGCGCTCCTCGTGTGGATGGGCCTGCTCGCCTACTCGCTGTACAACTCCGCGTTATACCTCTTCGGGGCCGCGGTCAACAGCCTCTTCCTCGTCTACGCCGCCCTGGTTGCGCTTTCCGGCGTGGCGCTGGTGTTCGGCCTCCTGTCGATCGACGCACCCGCCCTGCACCGGCGGGTGCAGCCGGGCCTTCCCACCCCGTGGATCAGCGGGTTTATGATGCTCGTGGCCGTTGCGCTGGGCGGGGGCTACGCGGCGCTTTCGCTGCGGTACGTCGCCACTGGACGGGTGCCGGCGACCCTCGATGCGATCGGGCTGCACACGGACCTGATCGCCGCCCTCGACCTGACGATGGTGGTGCCGGTGGCGCTCCTGGCCGGGGCGTGGCTCTGGCGGGGCCGTCCGTGGGGCTACGTGTGGGCCACGCTCTGGGCCGTAGCGGGCGCCGCCTGCATGCTATCCCTCTCCGCCGCCACCGCCGGGGCCGTGGTGGTCGGCCCGTCAACCACCTGGATGCCGCTTCTCCTCCGGGCTCCCATCGGGGTCGGTTGCGTCCTTGTCGGCGGCGTGCTGCTGCGGGCGCTGCGCCCCGGTTCTCGGACCCGATGAGCACGGACGCCCCTCCCGCGGCCCGAACGGAGCCGTCGCGCCGGCCCGGACGGTCGCTCGCTACTCCGCCGGCTCCAGCCGGTAGAGCCCGCCCTCCGGCGCGTCGGTGAGGAGGTACAGGTATCCGTCCGGCCCCGTCGCCACGTCCCGGATGCGGCCCAGCTCGGCGCGCAGCAGTTCCTCCTGGTCCGACACGTCCTCGCCGTCGAGCTCCACGCGCATCGCCTTCTGGTGGGCGAGCGCCCCCATGAAGAGGTCGCCCTCCCAGTTCGGGAACTGGTCGCCGGTGTAGAACGCCATGCCGGAGAGGGCGGGCGACGGGTCCCAGTACTCGACCGGGTCGGTGATGCCCGGCGCCGTGGTGCCGCCGATGGGCGACTGGTCGGTGTAGGCGTCGCCGTACGAGACGGCCGGCCACCCGTAGTTGTTGCCGCCCTCTACGAGGTTGAGCTCATCCCCGCCGTGCGGCCCGTGCTCGTGCTGCCAGATCGCGCCCGTCTCGGGGTGGATGGCCATGCCCTGCTGGTTGCGGTGGCCGTAGGCGTAGACCTCGTCGAGGCCCTCGTCGGTCCCCACGAACGGATTGTCGGCGGGCACCGACCCGTCCATGTTGAGGCGGACCGTCGTGCCGACCGACGTGGTGGGCGTGGGGATGTCGACGGTGCGCTCGCGCCGCTGCCCCCGCTCGCCCATCGAGACGACCAGGGTGCCGTCGTCGAGGAATGCGATGCGGGACCCGAAGTGGTAGTCCGGTTCCAGGAAGGGGGTCTGCCGGTAGAGCTCCTCCACGTCGGTGAGCGACGTGCCGTCAAGCTTCGCCCGCGAGAGCACCGTGCCGCCCGTGTCCCCGTCTTTCACGGAGTGCGTAACGTAGATCCAGCCGCTGTCCTCGTAGTTCGGCGCGACGCGCACGTCGAGCAGCCCGCCCTGGTTTTGGGCCCATACCTCCGGGACGTTGGTGAGTTGGGTGCGGCCGTCGCCGTCGACGAGAAGCATGCGGCCGGGCCGCTCGGTGACGAGCATCCGCCCGTCGGGGAGCCAGTCGACCGCCCAGGCGTGCTCCAGGTCCTCAACCATTTCTACGACCTGAAACGTCTCCTCCTCCGACTCGACGCGCTCGAGGACGACCTCCTTGTCTGGAGACGACGAACGGGCTTCGGGCGCCTCCGACCCGTTCCCGGGGGTACAGGCGCAAAGAACGAGCGCGAGGAGGCCGACGAGGGTACGCATCGGAATGACAGGGGGGCTGGACATGAGGGGCCGTGAGGAACGCACTTGTTGTGAGAAGTTCTGCACGCTCCCCCCCTCTCGCCGTTCCCGCCCGTAACGTGAAGGGCACATGGGTTACGCGGATATCATTTCTGAACGGACGAGCAGGCATCAATCGCTTCCGCGTGGCATACAAGTCCCGTTGCCACTACGTTCAATCGTTCCCTAATCTCCTCAGGCACCGCGCTACCGGACCGCATCTCGCCCTACAGGCCTCCCCGACACACCCATACGCCCCACCCGCAATGCCCACCACCGAACGCCTTCCCACGCAGGACCCCGTCATCGCCAACGCGTCGGTCACCGCCCGCGAGTCGGCGCAGGACCACATCGTGATCCGCGGGGCCCGGCAGCACAACCTGAAGGACATCGACCTCGACCTGCCGCGCAACGAGCTCATCGTCTTCACCGGCCCGTCCGGCTCCGGCAAGTCGAGCCTCTGCTTCGACACGATCTACGCGGAGGGCCAGCGCCGCTACGTGGAAAGCCTGAGCGCCTACGCCCGCCAGTTCCTGGAGCGGATGGACAAGCCGGAGGCGGATCTGATTACGGGCCTCGCCCCGGCCATCGCCATCGAGCAGAAGACCTCGGGCAAGAACCCGCGCTCGACCGTCGCCACGCAGACGGAGATCTACGACCACCTCCGCCTCCTCTTCGCCCGCATCGGCACCACCTACTCGCCGGTGAGCGGCGAGCCGGTGAGCACGGACACGCCGCACGACGTGGCGGACCGGGTCGACGACGCGCTGGACGACGGGGAGCGGTTCTACCTCTGCGCCCCCATCCCGGAGCACGCGGACATGGCCCTGCGCGACCAGCTCACGAGCCTCCGCGAGCGGGGCTTCTACCGCATCCTGCGGCTGCCCACCGAGCGGCAGGCAGAAAAGGGACAGGCCCCCGAGCTTCTCGACCTCAACCAGGAGGCCCCCAGCAGCGTCAACCACTACGGCCGCGCTCGGCTGCGCGTCCTCATCGACCGCCTCAAGGTGAGGACGGGCGACGCGGACACCCGCTCCCGCATCGCCGAGTCCGTGGAGCAGGCCTTCGACGAGGGGGACGGCTACTGCACCGTCATTCCCGCCCCCCGCGGCGGCTACGACGAGACCGCCCACCCGGACGCCTCGCAGCATCAGGGCCCCATTCCTCTGTTTGAGTTCAGCGCGCACTTCGAGCGCGACGGGATGCGCTTTGAGGAGCCGACACCGCAGCTCTTTAGCTTCAACAGCCCGGTCGGCGCCTGCCCCACCTGCCAGGGCTTCGGGCGCGTGCCGGGGCTCGACGAGGACCTGATTGTCCCGAACAAGCAGCTCTCGATCCGGGACGGCGCCCTCGCGCCGTTCCGGGGCGACAAGTGGGGCACGCACTTCAAGGACCTGATTGCCGTGGCGGCCGACGTGGGGCTCGACATCGACTGCCCCTACCACGAGCTGGCGGACTGGGAGCGGGACCTCGTGTGGGAGGGCACGGACAACTACATCGGCCTGCACGGCTTCTTCGCGTTTCTGGAGGAGAACTCGTACAAGCGTCACTACCGCATCTTCCGCGCCCGCTTCCGCGGCTACTCGGAGTGCCCGGACTGCGGCGGCCACCGCCTGTGCGACGACGCCCTGTACGTGAAGGTGGGCGGCGACGCCGTGGAGCAGAAGCACATCGGCGAGATCTGCGCGATGACGACGCGGGCCGCCCGGGACTACTTTGAGGCCCTGGAGCTGACCGACTACGAGCAGGAGGTGGCCGGGCGGGTGATGGAGGAGCTGCGCGAACGGAGCCGCTACCTCGTGGACGTGGGGCTCGACTACCTCACGCTCGACCGCCTCGCCCAAACCCTCAGCGGCGGGGAGACGCAGCGCATCAACCTGTCCACCTCGCTCGGGTCCTCGCTCGTGGGCTCCCTCTACGTGCTCGACGAGCCGACGGTGGGCCTCCATCCCCGCGACAACGAGCGCCTCATCGACATCCTGCAGCGCCTGCGCGACCTCGGCAATACGGTGCTGGTGGTGGAGCACGACCCGGTCACCATGGAGGCGGCGGACCAGCTCGTGGACCTCGGGCCCGCCTCCGGGGCCTTCGGGGGCGAGGTCGTCTTTCAGGGCCCCTACGACGAGATTTTGGAGGCCGAGGGCTCGCTCACCGGCCAGTACCTGAGCGGCCGGAAGGAGGTGCCGGTCCCCGACGCGCGCCGCCCGGTCGACCCGGACGACACGCTCGTGATCGAGAACGCCCGGCAGCACAACCTCAAACACGTCGACGTGGAGATCCCGCTCGGCCAGATCGTGTGCGTCACGGGCGTCTCGGGCTCCGGCAAGTCGACCCTCACGAACCAGACGCTCTTCGAGGGCCTGCACCGCCGCAAGGGCGGCAGCGGGGACGGCAAGGTGGGCGCCCACGACACAATCCGCGGCCACGAGAACGTCGACGCCGTAGAGATGGTCGACCAGTCGTCCATCGGGCGCTCGCCCCGTTCCAACCCCGCCACCTACACGAACGCCTTCGACGGCATCCGCAAGCTCTTCGCCCAGACGCGGCAGTCGCAGGTGCACGGCTACGACCGGGGCACCTTCAGCTTCAACACGAAGGGCGGGCGCTGCGAGGAGTGCGAGGGGCAGGGCGTGGTGAAGGTGGAGATGCAGTTTCTCGCCGACCTCTACCTGGAGTGCGAGGCCTGCAACGGCCAGCGCTACAAGAAAGAGGTGCTCAACGTCACGTACGACGGCAAGAACATAGCCGACGTGCTGGACATGACCGTCGACGAGGCCGCCGACTTCTTCGAGGGCGAGCGGGCAATCATCAACAAGCTGGAGGTCCTACAGGACATTGGGCTCGGCTACCTTACGCTCGGCCAGCCGTCGACGACGCTGAGCGGCGGAGAGGCCCAGCGCATCAAGCTCGCCAGCCACCTCAGCGGCCGCGCCTCGGACCGCACGCTCTACATCTTCGACGAGCCGACGACCGGGCTCCACTTCGACGACATCCGGAAGCTGCTCAGCGCCTTCGAACAGTTGGTCGAGAGCGGCCACTCGGTTCTTATCATCGAGCACAACCTCGACGTGGTGAAGTACGCCGACCACGTGATCGACCTCGGCCCGGAGGGCGGCGACGACGGGGGTGAGGTCGTGGTGGCGGGGACGCCGGAGGAGGTGGCGGCGTGCGAGGAAAGCCACACCGGTCGGTTTCTGCGGGACGTGCTGCGGTGAGCGTTTTGCATCGGGCATTTTGCATTGAAAGATATCAGGGAGACTGCTTCCACCTAGAGATCGATTGTGCTTGTAAGCCATTATAGGCTTCTTCTATGGATAGAAGATGTTTTCGGCTTACAATAACGCAGTCATGTCCGACCTACACGCGGTTGCTACGGGGGACATTATCGCATCGTCAGACTTATCGGCGGGCGAGCGGCGTCATCTGCCGGAGCGGGTCCGCACGGCCTATGTGGCGGCGAGAGAGGCAGGCCCAGACGCATTTCCGTATGATCTGGCGATTGTGGGGGGGCGATGGATGGCAGTGCTACATCGCGGATCCGTCGCAGGCGCTTCCGCGCGTCCTTCATTTCTGGACCTGCCTCTGTGCGAGGGGCCTGCGCTCCCGATTTGCGGTCGCGGTGGATACAGTCGACTTTGTGTCCGACGAAAACCTAAGCGAAAGTGATGGGGCCGCCTTCCGACAGTCCGGACGGGCATTGGACACGCTCGACGACGATTGCTGGGCCGTGTGTGTCCTTCCGAAGTCGGAGTCAATCACCAGCTCCCTTGCGGTGAAGAGTCTGTTTGAGCTGATGGATCTCCTTCTACACGAGTGGACGGAGGCGCAGGCCCGGGCCGTGGCCGGTATGCTTCGAGGCGTCGGAACCGAAAGATCCGTCACGCAACAAGCCGTCGCCGATGGGTGGTCACCTGAGCCGATCACTCGTCAGTCGGTCAATCGGCATCTCCAGCGGGCCAACTGGTCGCAAGTAGAGCGCACAGCCTCCACCTTCCGTCAACTCATTGACGTGATCGCAGACGACACCTGACCTCTCCCCCCTTGCCCTCTTCCAACGATCCCCAAGGGCAACGAGCACTCTCTGGATACCTATCCCCCTCGTCCTTATCGGCGCTGTGCTCGTGGTGTGAGGAGGGAGTCCTGCGGTCGCTCAAATCGTGGCGCCGTATGCCGATCAACTCGACGAAGAGCCGGGACTCGTTCGTGGCGGACAAATCAGTCGGTATGGCCGAGCGCCTTTTGATCTACGTGTTCGTATTGGCCGGGGCCCCAAGTGCTATCGGGATTCTCGTGACCGCAAAGCCGCTGTTTCGATTCGGAGACGTCACTGGGAAGCAGCAGCGGAGACACGCTGAGTACATCATCATCGGACCCCTCGTAAGCTTTGCATATGCCGTTACGCTGTCCTACCTCGTCCGTTGGGTCTTGACGGTTCTCGTGTAGACTCCTCTTCCCGCCCCCTGTAACAACCGGAGGCGCGACGCCGTCTTCGAATCTCGTGTTAGCCCTTCATCTGTATCCCCCTCCCGTAGGGACACACCACAGGGTCAGGATGCTTCGCCACCCACCCCTTCCCACTCGCCGCGACGCATGGCGTAGGCGTTACATCTTTGCCTTCGCCTTGTCTACTTAGCACCCGTTGGGGCGGGAACCAAAATTGAGGCCCACAATTTCCCCGTACGGCTCGTGGGAAACGCCCCGCCCTCTGCGGGCGATACCGGTCGTCTTTCCGCCCCTTTCCATAGCCTCCCCCAAACTCAGCTCCTTCGACTCGACATGCGTCCCCGTACCTTCCTCTGGACCCTCCCCCTCACGCTCCTCCTCATCGCCGGCTGTAGCAGCTCGGCGCAGATGACGGACTCGTCCGCCGCGGCGCAGACGGCGACACAGCAGGCCGAGAACGCCGACGAGGAAAAAAGCGACTTTGAAAAGGCCATCGCCAAGAGCGACTCGCTCGGCGGCCTCTTTACCGTCTACCGCGACACGACCGACGGCTCGCTCCAGATGGCGCTCGACGCTGATCAGATCGGCCAGGAGTACATCTACTTTACCCACATCGTCGACGGGGTGCTGGAGGCCGGCACCTTCCGCGGGGCCTACCGCGACAACACCGTCTTCAAGGTCCGGCGCCACTACGACCAGATCGAGTTCGTGGAGGTGAACACCAACTTCCACTTCAACGACGAGAGCACGCTCAGCCGCGCCTCGGACGCCAACGTCAGCCCGTCGGTCCTCCACGTCGAGAAGATTGTGGCCGAGAACGACTCCACCGGCCGCCTCCTCATCAGTGCCGACGATCTGTTTCTCACCGAGTCGCTCACGCAGGTCAAGCCGTCTCCAACCCCTGGAGGGTCCCCTACCGACTTTAAGCTGGGCCGCCAGAGCCAAAAGAAGTCGAAGGTGGAGGGGGTCCACAACTATCCGAAAAATACCGACGTGGTCGTCGACTACGTCTTCGAAAACCCGCGCCCCATCAACCCGGGCTCCGACGCCGTGACCGACGCGCGCAACGTGACGATCACCCTGCGCCACAGCCTCATTGAGGTGCCGGAGAACGACTTCGAGCCCCGGTTCGCCGACCCGCGCGTCGGGTACTTCACCCAGCAGAAAGACAACCTGACCTCCACCAGCGCCACGCCCTACCACGACCTCATCAACCGCTGGCACCTGAAGAAGGAAACCCCCGACGCCGAGCTCTCCGAGCCGGTGGAGCCGATCACGTGGTGGATCGAGAATACGACCCCCGAGCGCATCCGGCCGATCATCCGCGACGCGGTGCTGGAGTGGAACACCGCCTTCCGCGAAGCCGGCTTCAAGAACGCGATCGAGGTCAAGGTGCAGCCAGACACCGCCTCCTGGGACGCGGGCGACATCCGCTACAACGTGCTACGCTGGACCTCCTCCCCCAACCCGCCCTTTAGCGGATACGGCCCCAGCTTCGTGAACCCGCGTACGGGCCAGATCATGGGCGCGGACGTGATGCTGGAGTACGCGTTCTTGACCAACCAGGTCAACCAGAACAAGCTCTTCGAGGAGACCGGGCTGCCGCTCCAGGCCGCCAGCGAGCGGCCGAAGACCCTGCCCAAGCACGCCTGCACGCTGCCCGGCTTCCTGCACATGAATACCCTCTTCGGCAAGGCCGCCCTGGCCCCCACCGCCGCGGCCCCGAGCCCCGAACAGAGCGGCCCCTCGGACCTCAACGGCGAGATGACGCAGCTCATGGAGGAGGCCCTCCACTATCTCGCCCTGCACGAGGTGGGGCACACCCTGGGCCTGCAGCACAACATGAAGGCGTCCCAGCTCCACCCGACCGACGAGGTGCACGACGCCTCGGTCACCCGGGAGGAGGGGCTCGTCGGCTCGGTCATGGACTACCCGGCCGTGAACGTGGCCCCGCCGGACGCCGATCAGGGGCAGTACTACACGACCCGCCCCGGTCCCTACGACGAGTGGGCCGTCGAGTACGGCTATACGCCGGACGCCTCCGAGACGGAGCTCGACGCCATCCTGTCGCGCTCCACGGAGCCGGCGCTCGCCTTCGGGAACGACGCGGACGACATGCGCGCCCCCGGCAAGGCCATCGACCCCGAGGTGATGATTGGCGACATGTCGAACGAAGCGCTCGACTACGCCGAGGGGCGCATGCAGCTTGTGGAGGACCTGATGGGGGATCTTCTGGAGAAGTACGAGGACCCCGGACAGTCGTACCAGGAGCTGCGGAATGCCTTCCTGAGCGTGACCGGCCAGCACGCGCAGATGGCCGCCGTCGCCTCCCGCTACGTGGGCGGCGTTCACGTCGACCGCGCGCTGATCGGGCAGGAGGGCGCCACGGAGCCGTACCGCCCGGTGCCCCTCGAGAAGCAACAGCGGGCCCTCGACCTCCTGAACGAGCACCTGTTCGCACCGGACGCCTTCGAGATCATTCCGAACGAGCTCTACCGCCACCTGCAGCCGCAGCGACGCGGGTTTAACTTCTTCGGCGCGTCGGAGGACCCGAAGGTCCACGCCCGCGTGCTCGGCATTCAGGAAAATGTGCTGGCCCACCTCTTGCACCCGAACGTGCTGGAGCGCATGACCGACACGCGCCTCTACGGCAACGAGTACACGCTGGCCGCGTACATGCGCGACCTCACCGACGCCGTCTTTGCGGCCGACGCGCAGGGCAACGTGAACACGTTCCGCCAGAACCTGCAGGTCTCGTACGTGGAGTCCCTGGCGACCGTGGTGGGCGAGGAAGGCGACGCCCGGTACGACAACGTGGCCCAGAGCGCGGCCCTCCAGAGCCTGCAGGAGATCGAGCGCATGATTGATCGCAAGCGCGGCGTCAACGCCGAGACCCGCGCCCACACCGACCACGTGCTTCACCTGATCGACGCGGCCACCGCCGCCGAGTAGTGCGTGGCGGCCGCGGGAAAAGCAGTCCGCGTCTCCCCGGCGGCGACATCCCAAAACGCCAGAGGCCCCAGGGACGGCTGCTCCCTGGGGCCTTTTTGGTGCCGGTCCCTCGTGTTGGGCGTCCGGAGGACGGCCTGCGTTACTTTCTTCTGGTTGAGGGCGGCCGTGTAATTTCGAAGATCCTTTCCCAACTACAAGTGCCGTACGGGCGTTGCGTTTACGTCCCTGGCGCCGCTTCGCGTAGCCCCCCTTTGCCTCTGCCCCACCTGTATGAGCCCGGCCGCCGACTCGCAACCTTCACGCGCCGACCGTCCCTCCCGCCGCTCGTCCCGGCGCATCGCGCTCTTTGCCGGGGCCTACACCCACATCGCCGACGGGGTGTCACTCACGCTCAACCGCCTCGTCGAGCACCTGGAGCAACAGGGCGCTGAGGTGCGCGTCTTCGCCCCCACGGTGGAGGACCCGGCCATCGAGGACCACGCCGGCACGCTCACGTCCGTGCCCTCCCTGCCGGTGCCCGGCCGCTCGGAATACCGGCTGTCCCTGGGCCTTACCCCCTCCGTTCGGCAGGCGCTGGACGACTTCGCCCCGACGCTGTACCACATCGCCACGCCCGACCTCCTGGGCCACAACGCCCTCCAGCGCGCCCAGGCCACCGACACGCCCGTCGTAACGTCCTACCACACCCACTTCAGCTCCTACCTCAAGTACTACCACCTCGGCCTGCTGGAGGCGCCCGTCTGGGGCTACCTGCGCTCGTTCTACAACCAGTGCCGGCAGGTCTACGTCCCCACCCACGCCATGGCGGACGCGCTTCGGAGACACGGCATCGACAGCGACCTTCGGCTCTGGCCCCGCGGGGTGGACACCGACCGCTTCGCCCCGAGCCGCCGCTCTGCCGCGTGGCGCCGGGCCCACGGCATCGGCCCCGACGAGGTGGTGGTCGCGTTCGTCAGTCGGCTCGTGTGGGAGAAGGGGCTCGACGTGTACGCCGACGTCATCGATCGGCTGGAGCGCCAGGGCGTCCCCCACCACAGTGTGGTTGTGGGCGACGGCCCGGCGCGGGAGGAGCTGGAAACCCGCCTGCCGAACGCCACCTTTCCCGGCTTCCTCGACGGCCCCGAGCTGGCCCGGGCCTACGCCTCGTCCGACGTCTTTCTGTTTCCGAGCGACACCGAAACGTTCGGCAACGTGACCCTGGAGGCGATGGCATCGGGCCTCCCGACGGTCTGTGCCGACGCGGCCGGCAGCCGCGACCTTGTGGACGACGGCACCACGGGCCGGCTCTGCTCCCCCGGTCACGTCGAGGCGTTTGCCGAGGCGGTGCGCACCCTCGTCGTCGACGAGCGGCGTCGCGACCGGATGGGCACCGCCGCCCGCAGGCGCGCCCAGGACTTCACCTGGCCCGCCGTCCTGCACCGCATGAGCCGGTACTACGACGAGGTGCTCCCGCACCACCCGTCTTCTTCTCCGCCAGATCCGGCCCCGACGGGCGCAACTGCGTAACGTCTTCCCACCACCGGTCGGCCGCCCCCGTGCGCCTTCTCTTCGTCTCCCATTCGCTTCCGCCCGAAGGCCGCCCCCTGGCCAACGTGGGCGGCATGCAGCGCGTCGCCCTCAAGCTCCACGAGACCCTGGAGGCCCGGGCCGACGCGAACGCCCTCGACTACGACGCCCTGCTGCTGCGCAGCGCCTGGCGCACGGTGCACCTGAAGACGCCCCTGTTTCTCGCCCGCGCCGGCTGGCAGATTGCCCGGGCCGCCCGGCAGAGCGCCGTCGACGTCGTCCTGTTCTCCTCGATGGTGACGGCCAGCCTCGCAGTGCCCCTGCGGGGCCTGCTCCGCCGCCATGGCGTGCGGACGGCCGCCATCGTGCACGGGCTGGACGTGACGACCCCGTTCCCGCCCTACCAGTGGTTCGTCCCGACGGTGTTCGGCGCCCTCGACGCGGTGCTCCCGGTCAGCCGGGCCACCCGCCAGGCCTGCCTCGACCGCGGCGCCTCGGCCGATCAACTCCGCGTGGTGCCCAACGGAACCGACACGGATCGCTTCGAGGCGCCCGCCGATCGGGCAACGGCCCGCCGGGCCCTGGGCGCGAGTGTGGAGGCGTCGCCCCCCTCCCCCCCACCCGACGGGCTCCTGCTCTGCAGCGTGGGCCGACAGGTCGAGCGCAAGGGCACGGCCTGGTTCGTCGACACGGTGATGCCCCGCCTCCCCGCCGACGTGCACTACTGGGTCGCCGGCGACGGCCCTGAGCTCGACACGATCGAGGCCGCCGTCGCGCGGCACGACCTGGCTCCTCGCGTCCGCCTCCTGGGCCGGGTTCCGAACGACACCCTGGGCGCTCTCTACCGCGGGGCCGACCTGTTTTTGATGCCCAACGTGCCCGTCGAGGACGACATGGAGGGCTTCGGGATCGTGCTTCTCGAAGCCGGGCAGTGCGGCACCCCCGCCGTCGCCGCCCGCCTTGAGGGCATCCAGGATGTGATTGCCGACGGCGTGAACGGCCACCTCGTCGCCCCCCAGTCCCCCGACGCGTTCGTGGACGCCATCGCGGCGTACCGCAACGACCCCGAGGCCCTGGACGCCGCCGCACAGCGGGCCCTCCACTACACCGAGGGCACGTTCGGGTGGCCCGCCGTCGCCGACACGTACCTGTCGGTCCTGCGCGCCCTCTGGCGGCAGGGCACCCCGCCCGCCCCCGACACGACCGATCGCCCCCCTGCCCATTCCCGCGCGGCGGGATAGCGGCCCGCCAGGCGGGGCCGCCTGCCACTCGGGCCGCCGTCGGGAACGACGGGGCCCGGGCTTCTACGCCCCGACGGCACATTCCTCTGCCCCGGTCGTATGACAGTGCTCAAATATCCTCCGACGACCCGACCGGGACCCTCATGCCGAACCGCCTCGCCCGCGAACTTACGGAGCTCCGCAGCCGCCTGCTCGACATGGCCACCATCGTGGCCGAACAGTTTACCGACGCCGTCGACGCCCTGCTCGCCCACGACGTGGACCAGGCCGAGCGCATCATGGACCGTGACCGTGAGGTCGACGCCCTGGAGCTGGAGGTCGACGAGTACTGCCAGCGCATCCTGGCCCGCCACCAGCCCGTCGCCACCGACCTCCGCACCCTGCTCACGGTCGAAAAGATCAACACCGACCTGGAGCGGATTGGGGACCACTGCCGCAACCTGGCCGGCAACGCGGAGCACGTGACCGAGGCCCCCGGCGTCCTGGACGCGGTCAAAATCCGCGAGATGAGCCAGGCGGCCCGCCGCATGCTCGACGAGGCGAAGCAGGCCTTCCTGGACCAGGACGCAGAGCTGGCGCGCAGCATTCCCGATCTGGACGACGAGGTGGACCGCCTCCACCACGAAAACTTTCGGGGGCTGGTGGACTACATCCAGAAGAACCCGGAGCACGCCGAGGTGGCCGCCCACCTGATCACCGCCAGCAAGGCCATCGAGCGGATCTCGGACCACTCGACCAACATCGCGAAGGGCGTCGTCTTTCTCATCGAGGGCGTCGACATCCGCCACGCCAGCGTGCAGGAGGAGATGGCCCCCGGCAGCAGATCGCCCCTCCGCTCCTCCTACTCCTCGTAGCCGTCCCGCCACCGGACCCGGGCGACGACGGGACGGTGGTCCGACACAAAGTCCGTGGTGTCCAGCCCCGGAACGGTGGCCGACCCGACGCGCCACGCCGGCCCGACCAGGACGTGGTCGATCTGCACGAGGGGCCACCCGGCCGGAAAGGTGGCGCCCCCGCCCGCCGCCCGAAGGCCCTGCAGTAGGTGGCGGTAGGCCCACTGGTGCGGGGTGCTGTTGAAGTCGCCCGTTAGGAGCACCGGGCGCGTTTCCTGCTCGATGTGCCGGTGGATGCGGCGGGCCTGGTCGGCGCGGTGCAGCGCCCCCGCCCGGTACGTCCGCAGGACGGTGCGCCAGCGCGCAAGCGACGCGGCCGTGCCCGGCAGGTCCCAGGGGCGGGTGCCCACCGTGTGGAGGTGGACGTTGTAGAGCACGGCGGGGCGCCCCTGCCAGGTGAAGAACGTACGCGTATAGCGGGAACGCGGGTCGGACGCCCCGGACGGGGGCAGCGGGTGCACACGCATCGAGTCCAATCGCACCTGCCCCAGCACCGGCCGGTAGATCGTGGTCTCGGGGGGGCGGGCCCGTGGCAGGGCGTACCCGACCGAGTCTTCCAGGAGCACCCGGAGCGGCCAGGACACAAACAGCCCCCCGTCGTCCGACGCCGACCGTGTTTTCATCCACGTCTCCTGGACGCTCAGCACGGCGGGGGCCTCCCGCTGGACGAGCTCAGCCAGCGTACGCTCGCGGTCCGGCCCGCGGGCGAATGCAGGGGGCAGGTTGAACGTCATCACCCGCAGCGCGTCCGCGTCGTGCCCCGACGCCTCCCCCGTTGGCACCGGTCCAAACCGCAGTGCGACGAGCAGGAGCAGTGCCCCCCGCCCCCCAGGCGCCCCCACCGTCCCGAGTAGGCCCCCTGGCCCACCAGTCCAATGCCCAGCAGGCCGACCGCCGCGGCGAGGGCGGGAAGCAGCACGGCAAACAGGTCCGTCCACCAGAAGCGGGCCGGCGGGAGGTACGGCGCCGCGTACCCGATTAGGAACGCGGCGACCAGCAGCCCGGCCCCGCTCCACGCCAGCCCCTGCAATACGCGTCGGACCCCCATGGCAATGCCTCGTTGCGAACGTTCAACGGACGGACGGGCCCTGCATCAGGCCGCCTCGAGAATTCGCTCCGCCACCCGCGGCCCCAACGACCCGGTGACAGGGCGGCGGGCGGCCGCCTCAAGCTCCCGCACGAACCGGTGGCGCCCCTGCCGCACCCACGCCTGGAAGCGCGCCTCGGGGGTCGATCCGCGGGCCAGCGCAGCCCGGAGGTGCCCAATGTCGAATTGCGTGCTGCGCACCCCCGCGCCGGCCCGCACCGCGTCGACGGCATTGCAGCGTTGCTCGTAGTGCCCCTCCACCGGCACCACCTGAACCGGCGTCCCCAGGTACATCGCCTCCGCGATCGACTCAAAGCCGGCGGTGGACACGAAGCCGCGGCACCGGGCCATGAGGCGGAGGAATTTCTCGTCGTCGAGCTGGTGGAAGGTCAGCGTCTCGTCGTAGGCCTCCACAGGGGCCGCGTCCGGCCGGTCCCAGAAGCAGTGGAGCGGCACCGTCGGGTTCTGCTCGTGCCACCGGATCACCTCGTCGGCGTACCCGCTGTTCAGGATGTAGACGAGAACGAAGGGCTCGGTTCGGTCTCGGGGCTGCCGAAACACGCCCGGCCGCAGGAGCGGCGGCAGCACCGCCAGGTCGTCCTGGGACCGATCGGGGGCCGGGTAGAGCGAGAGCGCGAGGCGCCGCGAGGCGCCGCAGGCCGTGAGGCGGGCAAACGCGCGGGCCGCCCACCGTTTGTCCCTGCGCCCCGGCGGAAATTGGTAGGCGGGGTGCAAAAACATATACTGGTGGGCCACCGCCACGACCGGCACGGACGGCGAATGCGTCACAGCGTGGAGGCCCATCAGGGGCTCAAAGAAATTTACCACCACGTCCGGGTCGTGGCGCCTGATGGCGGCGTCGAGGGCCGACAGGCTGCGCCAGTAGGTCGGCGTGCGCCCGAGCGCCCGGCGCAGCGTGGCCCACGGCCGCACCGAGCGGTCCGCGTCGTCCGACACGAAGCCCGGGCTCTCGACGTCCGTGACGGGGGCCTCGAACGCCGCCCGGAAGAAGGCCGGCACCGCCTGGTCGTCGCTCTTGCCCACGACGACCCCGGCGACCCGATGCCCGGCGTCCCGGAGCAGGCGCCGCAGGGCCATCGCCTGCGTGAGGTGGCCGCGGCCCTCGCCCTGGACGACAAAAAGACAGCGCAGCGCCATTGCGTCGCCGGTGCATGGTGGGTGGGACATTCCGACTGGACTACCACACGCACACGAGATGCGGGTGCTCCGTTCCCAATCGGCGAGTGGCCTTCCGGCCCCGCCCTGGGGCCCCAACACAAAAACGCCGGGCACCCCCGTCAATCGGGGATGCCCGGCGGACAGGCACGCAGTACGTCATCCTCAGCGACGCACTACTCGAACATTCCAACCTCGTCGGAGAAGGTCCAGCCCTTCGCCCAGTTGCTGCCCCCTGGGTCGAAGGCGCCCTTGTAGGTCACCGACTCGAAGTAGCTGCCCTGCGGAGACTGTCCCCCGCTGACGTCACCGGTCGGGACCACGCCCACCGTCTGGAAGGTGCCGCCCAGCGAGCGCGAGAGGCCCGGGTCCTCGTACGTCACGTCGTAGTTGTTTTCGAGGTCGTCGGCCACCGTCGCCCCCCACGATCCGCCGTTCTCGACGAGGTCTTCGAAGGGAGCGCTGGCGTCCGACACCGACTGAAACTTCCAGGCGATGCTGCTCTCGACCGTCAGCCGGCCCGGCTCTTGGCTCGACTCCCAGCGGTCCCGAGCGTCGGGGCCGATGTCGTTCCCCTGGTCGTCTGTTTTATTCTCGACCTCGATGAGTTGAAGCGGGAAGTCGTAGAAAATCGAGTTGAAGTAGTTGCCGCCGAAATTGTCCCGGAGCTTCAACCCGACGTCGCCCGAGCCATTCGGCCCCGAGCCAATGTACGTGGCGTTGTAAATTTGCGGGTCGGAGATCGGCGTGTCGCCTTCTCCAGTCGCGCCACTGTTGCCCCCGTATCCGTCGTCGCCACTGTCGTGCTCTCCGGTGCGGTCGCCGCGGTTCGGCGTCTGGATGGCGAGGAGGAACTGAAGGTTCCCGCTGTAGCCCTGGTCGATGTCGAAGGAGTCGTCCCCGTTGCGGGAGGACAGGAGGTACCGACCGTTGACGTTGCCGCCAAACCACTCGAAGCCATCGTCCTGGTTGTTGAAGACCTCGACGTACTCGATCGTGGTGCCGGCACCCAGCGCCCCCATCGTAAGGCCGTTAATCTCGTTGCCCTGGCCGATGGAGATCCCGCCGTACCGGATCGAGGCGAAACGGAAGGTGCCCGCGTCGTGCTGCGGGTCCGGACTGCTGCTCCCGAAGGAGGCGCGGCTCACGTCGCTCGGAATGCCCTCCACGTTGCGCGAGCCCGGAAAGTTCTTCGGGCCGTTGCCCAGGATAATCACGCCGCCCCAGGCGCCGTCGAGGCCCGCCGAGAGATCGTTCGGGGCGCTCACGTCGTCCTCTCGGGTCGTGAAGATAATCGGGTCCGCCTGGCTGGGATCGTCGCTGCCGGGGTTGCCGTCGGCGATGATCGTTCCGCCGTTCGCGACCACGAGCACGCTCGCGTTCGTCGGGTCCTGGTTCGGGATGCCCTTCACGACGGTCCCCGGTTCGATTTCGAGCGTGTCCCCCGGGTTGACGAAGGTCCGCCCGTCGAGATGATACGTGTTGTCACTCGTCCACTTCACGTAGTTGGAGCGGACGTTCGCGTTGTTGTCGATAACGTCCTGATTGCTCGGCACCACGCCGAGGTCATTCCCCTCCTCGTTGAAGACAATGGCCGTCTCCGTGGTGTCGTAATTGGCCAGGTTGGCCGCGGAGGACGGATCGTTCGTTTCTGGATCTTCCATTCCGCCTCCGCTGCTGTCGCAGCCGGTGAGGAAGACCAGGGCGGGCAGGAGAAGGGCCGCCACTCCCAACTGGACGTAGGTGCGCATGTGTGTGCTGCTCGGGTTCGCCTGAGTCATGCTATCGTTGTTGAGTGAATGAGCGTTCAACGCAATTCCGTCTCCGAGCCGACGCCGCCCCGATGCCCGGCGGCATAACATTCCCGTAATGGGGGGCTCAAAAACACCGAAAGGCGAGCCGCTGAGGGCTCGCCTCTTCTCAAGGGGGTGCGCTCTCGCACCCAGATTCGCAAGGCCTGCAAGTGGATTGCCTTCGCCAGATTCGCTGCTACAGGTTGTAGGTGAATCCAACCGAGATTGTACGACCGGTCCTGTACCGGACCGTCGTAAACGCGTTGCCCGAAAAGTCCTGGTAGATCTCGGTCTCCTCGTTGAGCAGGTTTTTGACGGACCCCTTCATCTCGACCCCAAACGGAAGGGCCTGCGAGGCCACCACGTCGATCGTGTGGCGCCCCCGCTCATATTGGTCCGGCTGGTTCTCCCGCTCAATCGTATCGAGCCGGTCGTCGAAGTAGTTGTAAAAGACCGAGACCGTGGTCCCCAGCTCTGGGTTGTCGTACGACACGTCGGCATTGATCAGGTAGGGTGACTGTCCCTCCAGGGGCCGGCCCAGATCCTGCCCCGACGCGTCCGTGACCGAGGACTCAGTGAGCGTGAGGTTGCCGCCGACCTCCAGGTGCCGAAGCGGGTCGGCCAGGAAGCCGAGGCGCTTCCGGGCCTCGATCTCGACGCCGTAGACCTGGGCACTCTGCTGGTTCTGGTAGGTCACCTCCCGATTGATCGCCTGCTCCACGACCACCCGCTCGATGGGGGCGTCAAACGACTTGAAATATCCGCTCACTGCGAACAGCTCGCCGGGCCCCGTGAACCACTCCCAGCGGAGATCAAGATTGTGCACGAGCGTCCGCTCGAGGTTGGGGCTTCCGTCAAAAATTTCCTGTCGCTGGAAGTCGTAGTACGTAGACGGCGAAAACTCGCGGAACGTAGGCCGGGCAATCGTGCGCCCATAGGCGGCCCGCACGTTCATGTTTTCGCGGAGCGCATAGACGAGATTGGCAGACGGGAGGAGGTCGGTCGTTTCGATCCGTCCGGTCTGTCCGTCCCGCGTCTCCACGAACTGGTCGGTGTATTCGACGCGGAGGCCGCCGATGAACCGCAGGTCCGCGACGCCGGGCACGTCCGTGTCGACCATCGCGAATCCGCCGCCGGCCGTGCGGTTGCCAGCGAGGTTATTCTGGTTCGCCGTGCGCTCCTGAATGACAACCCCGAGATCCGGCCGGTCGGCGTTCTGGTAGGGGCCGGTATCGCAACCATCCGTACCGATGAGGCCGATGCACTCGCCGAAGTAGGTATCGGGAGCGCCCTCGTAGTTGGGGGAATCCAAGTTTCCGTAGACAAACCGTCGTTCCTCAAGGACTCGCTCCTTGCGCAGGTAGCTTCCTCCGACCTCTACACTGCCGGGCCCAAACGGCACCGACACAGACAGGTCGTTGCTCCAGGTGGACTCTTTGAGATTCCGGAAGTACCGGGTGGGTGCTTCGTAGACCGAGAGCGCGATGCGGTGCACGTTGCGCTCGGGGAGAAAGTCGTCCGTGAAGAAGCGGACGTCCGATTCATCCTGCGTGGTCTGCGAGTACGACGAGCTCCACGTGAGACGAGGAGTGTTGCTGCCGTCACTCCCGAGCATGTGCTCCCCCTTGGCCTGTAGATTCCACACCGTCCGGTCGATGGGCTCAATGCGGCGGCGGTTGAAAGTACGAGAGTCGTCGTCACGAGGAATCCGCCCGGACAGGAAAACCGCCGATTTTTGCTCCGAGCGGTTGTACAGGGTGTTGAACGAGAGTTGATGGTTGGGGTGTGGGTTCAGGGTAAAATTCGCAATCCCGCCGAGCACCTCTTCCGTGGAGCCACTTTCTCCCGTGAGGCGAAATTCGGTAGAAACGCCGGCCCCTCCCCCGGCGCCCGCCGCCGCCGAACGCCGGTCCCGGGACGCGCTGGTGCTTCGGCTGTACGTGACGCCCGTCACGAGGCCGAGTGGCGTATCGCCGAAGACCTGGAACTGATCGCCGTAGGAGGCGGAATACCCCTGGTTGATGGGGCCCGAGCGCCGTTGGGGGGTCACCTTTCCTTTGCTGAAGGCTCGCGTGACCTCATCGAGAAACTGCTGTTCCTGCTGATTGGCCCCGAAGTAGGGCGGGATGGGCTGGTTCTCGGCCGTGAGCTCCCCCTCCGGCAACGACGGAACCATGGCCGGGATCTCGTCCAATCCCCCGTCCGGGCGGAGAACAGTGTCGAACTGCACCTCGCTGTTGTAGGTGACCGACGTCGAGAACGACAGGGTGCGCTCGTCTGGAAACGACTTGGTGCTCAGGTTGACGTTTCCGCCCGTATAGTTCCCTGGTTTATCGGGGGTGAAGGTCTTGCTCGTGACGATGTTGTCGAGCAGGCCGGCGGGAAAGAGGTCGAGCGGCACCGAATTGGTGTTCGGGCTCGCACTGGGCAGCTCCGCGCCGTTGAGTTGTGCGTTGACGTAGCGCCCCCCCAGGCCGCGCACGTTCACGAACGTCCCGTCCGTCACCGACGCCCCCGTCACCTTTTTGATGGCGCTCGCCGCGGTCGAACTCGCTGATTTCCCGATCGTCTCGGCGCTGATGGCATCCACGACGGTCGCCGCCCTCGCTCGCTTCTTGAGCAGGCCCGCCTCGGAGTCCCGGGCCGCCTGGGCCTGGACCACGACTTCATCGAGCTGTTCGGTCTCCCCGGCAAGCGCAACATCGAGGGTGGTCGTCTCTCCGGACGTCACCTCTACCCCCGTCACCGTCTTCTGCTGAAAGCCGACGAAAGAGACGACGAGATTATAGGTCCCCGGCTCGAGGTCGTCGATGCGGTACCGCCCATCGAGGTCCGTCGACGTGCCCGTCGTGGTCCCCTCGATCGTTACGTTCGCTCCCGGAAGGGGCGCTCCACGCTGCTTCTCCACGACCACCCCTGTGACGACTCCAGCCGATGCCGCGTCCTGCGCCACGGCGGCGTGGGGACCGATTCCCATCAGCACGATCAGGGCCGCAGCGACCAGGCGTCGCATCCAAGACTCGGACATCGAAAGAAGTAGAATTGTGGGGGGGGCATCGGCGCAGGCGCCGACGTTCGCGGCGTGCCAGGCGAACCAGACGACGCATTGTACAATACGAAGCGTGTGTAACGCCGCCATTACGCACAGATCACCGTTGTATTACCTGGGCCGGTTTCCCGATGTCTTCACTCGACTGCGTCTCGGCGTCTGCCCCGACGCGCTGCCGGCCGCACGGAACGCCAACCGGCCCGTGAATGCATCCCCTTCCGTCCCCCTGGCCCCCGGGCCGGCGACAAACTTCGTCAAATATTTGGGCGTGCATCCTGCATGTGGGCCGCGTCCTCCTGATTTTAGAGGCTTGAATTCTCGCTCCGTCTGCCCCCTCATCGCCCCCCTCCGTTCGTGCCCGACACGAAAACCTCGAACCCGTACCTGATCCTCTTTGCGCTCTGGCTGATGATGTTCTCGGCCAGCAGCCAGTTGATCATCATGGTGCCCATTCTCCCGGAGATCGCGGCGACGCTTGGGGTGAACGCGTTCTGGCAGGGCATGCTGCTCACGGCCTACGCGCTCTCGCTGGGGGTGTCGGCCCTCATTACGGGCCCGGCGTCCGACCGCATTGGGCGCCGGCTCATTCTGCTGTACGGGACCATCCTGATGGCCGTCACGCTCACCCTCCACACGGTGGCGGAGAGCTACGTCCTGCTGTTCTCGATGCGCCTGCTGGCGGGCATCGGGGGCGGCATGCTCACCAGCGGCTCGGTGGCCTACGTGGGGGACTACTTTCCGTACGAGCAGCGCGGCTGGGCCAACGGGTGGGTGATGAGCGGCACCGCCTTCGGGCAGGTGGCCGGCATCCCGATCGGCAAGGTGCTCGCAACCGGCTTCGGCTACCGGTGGCCCTTCCTCATGTTTGCGGTGCCCATGGCCGTCTCGGCCGTCCTGATCTGGCTGTACGTCCCGCAGCCGGACGCCGACCTCGACGACCAGCGGCTCACGCCGGCCCGCCTCGTGGAGAAGTACCGGGCGGTGCTTCGGGGCTCCGACGCCGTCAACGCCGTCGCGTCGTACCTCCTCATGTTCTCCGGCTTCGGGCTCTTCACGTCGTTCCTCCCCAGCTGGCTCGAATCCACGGTGGGCGTGTCGAGCTACGAGATTGCCCTCCTCTTCGCCATCGGGGGCACCGCCAACATTCTCGCGTCCCCGCTCGGGGGGCGCCTCTCGGACCGGATCGGGCGCAAGCCGATCGTGGTGTGGGCGTCCCTGGCGCTGGGCCTCCTCATGGCGTTTGCCCCGCTCTACATCACGGGCTTCCTCATCGCGGCCGTGCTCTTTTTCCTGGCCATGGGCCTGATCGGGATCCGCGTGGGGCCGCTGCAGTCGCTTATCACGGCGCTCGTGCCGGACCGCCAGCGGGGTCTCCTCATGGGCCTCGCCATGAGCGTGGGCCAGGCCGGGTTCGGGTTCGGCAGCTTCGTGGCCAGCATCACGTACGGCCCCTACGGCTTCTTCAGCAATGCCGTCGGCGGCGCGCTCGCGATGATCGGCATGGCCGGCCTCGTGCACTGGGGCCTCCCGGAGCCGCCGCTCGCCTCGGTGGAGGAGCCCCCGCCCGACGCCCCGAGTGTCGCGGAGGCGCCGTAGCGGGCCGTGTGTAGTCCGAGGGCAAGCCGGGCTCCCGAATTAGGCAAACTGCCAGAGGAGGAGCGCAAGCACGGCCAGGGCACTGCCCCAGAGCACGAGGGCGATGCGGGTGGAGGTGCGGGCCTGCGCCACGTCGCGCCAGTCGCGGGGCCGCACACCGAGCAGCAAAAACGTGCACACCGCCGCCAGATTGAGGGCGACGACATTGGTCACCGTGAGCAGGGCCGCCCGGAGGGCCGGGTCGGGATGCCCCGCCCCAAGCAGGAGGCCCGTGGCCACGGCGGGGGGCAGCAGCGCCACCGCCACCATCACCCCCACAAGGCCCGTGGCCCCGCCCCGAGTGACCGCCAGCGCCCCGGCCGCCCCCGCCGCGCCGGCCAGCGCGATGTCGGCGATCCCGATGACCGTGCGCCCCGCCAGCTCGCCCGTAGCCGGGTCGACCGCCATGACGCCCCCGAGGCCCAAGGCCCCGCCGAGGGCCAAGGCCAGCCCCGTCACGTTTGCCCAGGCGGACTGCCTGAGCAGGTCCAGGTCCCCGAGGGTGGTGCCGAGCGCGAGGGCCAGGTTGGGGCCGACGAGGGGCGCGATCACCATGGCCCCGATCACCACGGCGGTCTGGTTCCGCAGCATGCCCCCGGCCGCGACGATCACCGAAAGGGCGATGAGCGCGTAGTAGTAGCTGGAGACGTCCGTCGCGTCGCGGGCGTACTCGTAGAGCTCGGCCCGCCCCACCCGCGCGGCGCTCTCTTCGTCCTCCTCCTCGGCGGCCTCACCGCCTGCCCGCGTCTCCCCTTCGTCCGCGTCCACCTCGGGCCGCGGCAGCGTCGCCTCCACGGCCTGGATCACCACCCGATACTCGGTGATCGCCGTGCCCTCCACCCAATCCAGGAACGGCTCGGTGTCCTCCACCTCCATGAGCAGGCGGTCCACGCGCTGCCCATCGTCGATCGCGTAGGTCCAGTGCCCGAGCACGTCGTGGGGGGCGTCGGGCACGTCGAGGGCGTCGTCCGTGTCCGGGTGGTAGAGGTCGATCAGGCGGAGGGCCATACGGGCGGCACACGCGGGGCGAGGAGGGAGGGTGGCGGGCGTACCTTTAGAGGATAACCACGACGCCGCCGCGCATCCAGCCGGGCCGGTCGGGGCCCTTCCGTAGATGCGTCCGGCCCCAAGAAAATACGGTCCCAATACAATACGGCCCCAATACAAAAGGGACGCAGGCCACCGGGCGTCCGGTGCCGCCTGCGTCCCCGTACGGAGACCTCAGTGTCGCCGAACCGTCGGCGGGGATCGGTTAGAAGTAGATCCCGATGTTCACGTTGAAGGCCGTTCGCCATTCGTTGTCGTTGTTCTCCGCCATGACCCCGGAGAAGGTTCCGTCAAACGGCTGGTTAAACGGGTGGCCCTTGCTAATAATCAGGTCCGTGTAGACGAACAGCGGACCGGCCGACGTGAGAAAGCCGATGTCGTGGTTGACGTTGTCATTCCACGCGTCCACGTCCTTCGTCACCTGACTGAAGTCGTAGTACGGCTTGATCTCCGAGATCGGGCCGGCATTCACCGGAATGTGGTACGCCAGACTGGACGAGTACACGTTGTGCTCACTCGCCACCCGGTTGGGAGACCCGTAAGCCCCCATCACGACGAAGCGGTCATCGGTCACGCTTGGAGGGTTCAACTCCTGCTGGGCAAACTCCAACTTCGCCTCGAAGCCGCCGTAGCGGCCCTGGAGATGCGCGGCGTACGCGGCATGCCAGTCGGTTTCGCCGGTTCCCTCATTCAGGAGCTGGCCCCGCTGCCCGGACACACCGACCTTCGTGAAGCCGAGCCCACCGTGGTCAAAGGAGTAGGCCACCTTCGCGTTGAACTGGTGCTGTTCGGTCACGCCGCGGGTGTCGATGTATCCGGCGCTCGTGCTCGGGACTACGTCGTAGGAGTACCGCCCCGCATTGCTAGCGCCGAAGAAATCGGTCTGCTCGGAGTTCATGTAATAGGCCCCCTGGATGTCCCAGCCATTGGCCTGGTACATCGCCTTGATGCCGGCCTCGTAGTCGTCCTCTAGACCGACGTAGTACGTGTTGTTGAAGAACCAACTGCTGGAGGCGTACGGCTGGATGCCGAACGGCACCTGGCTCACGCCGACCTGGATCTGGCGGGCGTCACTGAATTCGTACCCGACCCAGCCATGGTGAATGTAGTTGCCCCCAAAAGACTCCGGGTAGAATGCCCACTCGGCGTCGAAAATGAGGCTTCCGTAGGACCCACTGGCCCCAATCCGGAAGGTATCGAACGTGAATCCACCATTTCCGAGTACATTGTCGGCCTGGTCCTCAAAGTTTCCGTTCTGGCCGGCGCCATACGACCGGAAAAGGGCGTTGAAGCGAAGCGAACCGTTAAAGCTCACGTCGAGCGTCGGCTCGTCCTGCTGGGGCGCCGCCGCGTCGGTGTCGCTCTCCCAAGCGTTGGCGACCAGGGAGGTGGCGTTGGTGCTGTCATCGGCGGGCTCCGGGTCGTCGGCGAGGGCCGAGCCGGGGAGCATCAATCCAGCGGTGAGAAAAAGCGCGAGGACTGCAGTGCAGTACCGGTTCATATGGGAACGTCGTGCGTTATGAGAAAGGGTCACAAAGGGTAGCGTAGTGCTACAAACGAGACCGGAGGTGATCCGGTCATATCGTGTAGATCAGGGGAAGAGATTGCGATAATGTTATCAGGGCGGCGCCCGGGAGCCGCGGCCGGCCGCACGGCCCTACGCCTCCTGATCGCGGGAGTGGGTCGCGTCGTCCGGAAGGGGCGTCACGGCCTCGTCCGAGGCGGCACACGCCTCGGCCTGGTCGAGCCATTGGGTGACGTGCTCCGGGTGGTTCCGCACCCACTGCTCGGCGGCCCCGCTCTTGCTCATGTCGCCGCGGGTGCGAAACGTGTTCATGAGGCTGCCGATCTGCTGGTCGGTCACCTCAAACTTTTGCAGGAAGCAGACGGCCTCTTTCGGAAACTCGTCGATGAACTGGTTGTCGACGACCGTGAAGATGTCCTCCGGCGGCCCGTAGGCGGGCGACTGGTTCGTCTTCCCCTCCTGGAGGTACCGAAGGTCAAACGCGCTCCACTTCCAGTGCGGCTTCCACCCCGCCACGATGATCGGCTGGCGGTCCTGAATGGCGCTTCGGAGGCGCTGCCACGTGGCCGGGCCGCTGGCCGCCACCACCGAGAAGCCCTCGATGCCGTGCTGGTCCAGCACCTGGCGGATGTTGTCGTTGGTGGGGGAGCCGGCCTCAATGCCGTAGATCTTTTCGCCGAGCGCCTCGCGGTACTCGCCGATGTTGGCCGCCGAGCGGAGGTCCATGTACGCCGGCACCACGAGCCCGCCCGAGGTGCCCCGGTACGTGTAGCCGAGCTTCTGGAGTTGGCCCTGGAGGTCGCCCCACGAGTTTTGGTGCGTGGTGGGGAGCCAGGCCTCGTTGAAAAAGTCCCGATCCCCCTCCGCCACCGACGAAAAGGCGATGCCGCCGCCCTGGGCCTCCTTCAGGTCCACCGGCACGTTTAGGCTGTCCTCCAGCACCTGGGCCTGCATGTAGCTCATGGCGAGGCCCTCAATCCAGTTCACCGTCACCATCTTCAGGGGGGGCGACGATGCCGACGCGCCACCACCGGCGCTGTCGGAGGCATCCCCCCCACAGCCCATTGTGCCCAGCGCAAGGAGCGACGCGGCAACGGCCGCCGCGCAGTACGAGCGGCACAGGGCGCGTGCCGCAGTGATGAGTCGTTTCATCGGAAGGACGCATTAATCAGAGAGGTAGCGTGAAAGGCAAGGTGCCCCGGCCGCCCGCACAGGGCGTGCGCGGGCCCGCCGGCGCCATGTCCGTCCATAAAACACCCCCGACCGCCGGACGGCAATCGGGGGTGCTGCGTCGTCAAAACCAGAGCCAGACGCCTACGTGCTCTGCTCGCGCGAGAACGTGGCGTCGTCCGGGAGCGTCTCCACCGCGCCGTCGGACGCAGCGCACTCCTCGGCCTGCTTGGTCCAGGCGTTGACGTCCTCCTGATGGTCTTCAATCCACTGGTTGGCGGCCTCCCGCTTGCTCATGTCGCCGCGGTTGCGGAAGTCGCCCATGAGGCTCTCAATCTCTTCGTCGGTCACCTCCGAGACCTTCAGGAAGCACACGACCTCCTTCGGAAACTCCTCCGTGAACTCGTTGTCCACGATCTTGAAGACATCCTCGGGGTTTCCGAAGACGGGCGACTGACCGGTCTGCGCCCCTTCGAGGTACTTCAGGTCAAACGAGCCCCACTTCCAGTGCGGGTACCAGCCCGTAACGACGATGGGCTGCTCGTTGTTGACCGCGTTCTCCAGGGCCTGCCACGTCGCCGGGCCGCTGGACGCCACGACCGAGAACCCGTCGAGGCCGTTGTTCTCAAGAATCGTGCGCGTCTGGTCGTTGACCGCCGCGCCGGACTCGATGCCGTTGATCTCGCCACCGAGCTCGTCGCGGTAGTTTTCCAGCTCTGAGACGCTGGAGATGTCCATGTACGCCGGCACGGTCAGGCCCACCGAGGTGCCCTTGTAGGTGTACCCCAGCTTGGCGGCATTTCCCTGCGCCTTGCTCCACGGGTCCTGGTGGGTCGTGGGGAGCCACGCCTCGTTGAAGTAGTCGCGGTCCCCCTCGGCCACCGACGAGAAGGCGATGCCGCCGCCGCCCACCTCCCGGACGTCAACCTCCATGTCGTACTGGTTTTCCATGATCTGCTCCTGGACGTAGGTGAAAGCCATCCCCTCGATCCAGTTCACCGTGACCATGTTCATCTTGCGCGATACGTCCTGGCTGTCCCCGCCGCCCCCGCCGCAGCCGGCAAGCCCGGTCCCGAGGAGACCAACGGCCGCGACCACGGCGATGAACGAGCGGAGTGATGTCGAAGAAAGATTCATAGCGTTAGGGTTTTTGCTTGTGATGATGAGTGTCCAAGTGGTACGGCAAAGCGAAGAAGCGTGCCCGGACGACGGCCAGTTCTGACGCCCTCGTCCGGGCCGTGTTGCACGAGCCTCCCCCTTTCAGCAGCACGCGCGGGTCACCCGGTCGTGGGCTGGGTCGAGGCGCCGGCCTTCTCCCCCACGGCCTGCGTGATGCGGTCCAGAAAAATCGCCAGAATGACGATGGCCAGTCCCCCCTCAAACCCGACCCCGATGCGCAGCTGCTGGATGCCTTCCACGACCGGGTCCCCGAGCCCGCCCGCCCCAATGAGCGCGGCGATTACGACCATCGACAGGGCCAGGAGCACCGTCTGGTTCACGCCCGCCAGGATGGTGGGCAGGGCCATCGGCAGCTCCACCTTGAAGAGCATCTGGCTCGGGGTGGACCCGAAGGACTCCGCCGCCTCCACGGCCTCCTCCGACACCTGGCGGATGCCGAGGTTGGTCAGGCGCACGCACGGGGGCGTGGCGAAGATAAAGGTGGCGATCACGCCCGGCACTGCCCCCAGCCCGAAGAGCACAACGGCCGGAATCAGGTACACGAACGCCGGCATTGTCTGCATGAAGTCGAGCACCGGCCGGACGATCGCGTCCACCACGTCGTTTTTCGCCGCCCAGATGCCCACGGGAATGCCCACGAGGAGCGAGATTAGCGTCGCCGTGGCGATAAGGGCGAGGGTCTGCATCGCAAACTCCCACAGCCCCATGCCGAAGGCAATCTCCATCCCGAACAGGGCAATCTCGACGTCCTCCAGGAGGGTCAGCCCGACGACCGTAAAGACGGCCACGCCGCGGGACGCCACCCACCACGCGAGGGCGGTAAAGAGCACGATCATCGCCCAGCTTGGGAGGAAGAGCAGTACGTCCTTCGCCCCCTGGATGGTCGCTCCGATCACGAGCTCAATCCCGTCGAGAAGCGGACCGAAGTTGTTCTGAATCCAATTGATGAGGGACGCAAAGGCGCCGCCGAGGTCCAATTGCATTGTGCACTCGAGTGTGGTCGTTCAGGGCAATGAGCGTAGGGAGGGGACAGACCGTCGTCGGGGATCAGGCCACCGCTGCTTCGGGGTCTTCGTCGGTCCGGCCGGCGCGGGCGTCCCGCCGCCGCGCCCCGTCGGCATTCTGCACGACCTCCTCCATCACGGCGTCCTGACTGACGACGCCCTGAAGGGTGCCGCCCGAGTCGCGAACGGCCAGGGGCCCGTCGGCATCGACCAGTGCCGGGAGCAGCTCGGCAATCGGCGTGTGGGGCGAAACGGACGGCCCGTCGGCGGCCACCGTCTCGTCGTCGCCGAGGGACCGCATTACGGTGCGGGCGGGGACGATCTTCGTGCGGTCCACGTTTTCGACGAAGGACCGAACGTACTCGTCGGCCGGCTCGGTGAGGATTTCGGTGGGGGTGCCAATCTGGGCAATCCGGCCGTCCTTCATGATGGCGATGCGGTCGCCCATCTTCAGCGCCTCGTCGAGGTCGTGGGTGATGAAGAGAATTGTGCAGGCCGGGTCCCACTGCTCCTGCAGCTCCAGCAGCTCGTTCTGCATGTCGGCCCGGATGAGGGGATCCAGGGCACTGAACGCCTCGTCCATCAGCAAAATTTCGGGGTCGTTGACGAGGGCACGGGCCAGCCCCACCCGCTGCTGCATGCCCCCACTCAACTGGCTGGTCTGGCTGTCCTCGTACCCGTCCAGCCCCACGAGCTCCAGCGACTGGCGGGCCTTCTCACGCCGCTTCTCTTTGTCCATGCCCGCGACCTCGAGGCCGTACTCCACGTTCCCGATGACCGTCCGGTGGGGAAAAAGCCCGAAGTTCTGGAAGACCATTGACATCTTGGTCCGGCGCAGCTTGCGGAGGCGATCCTCATCGAAGGCCGTCACCTCGTCGTCGTGGACGTGCACCTTCCCAAACGTCGGCTCGATCAGGCGATTGACGCACCGGAGCAGGGTCGACTTGCCGCTGCCCGAAAGGCCCATCACCACGAAGATCTCCTGCTCCTGGACCTCAAAGTTGGCGTCGTCGACCGCGATCACGGAGCCGGTTTCCGCCTTCACCTCGGCCTTCGACATGCCCTCCTTCGCAAGGGTGCGGGCGCGCTCGGGGTCCCCCCCAAAAATTTTCCAGAGTCCCTCTGCCTCAATAACAGCCATGGCGTACGTAGCTTGTTCGCTGGGTGTGAGCGTGGTGGGACGGGCACTGCCTCGGGGGGACAGGCCGACGCGACATTTCTCGCCTGTTCCCAAGACTCTACTTAATTAGCTTCTCGAAGGGAACATGTTTAGGAAACGGGGACGGTTTCCTGTGTTCTCCCCCTCTTTCATACAACCTTATCAAGAATCACAGGGACAAAGGCCTCCCGTCTCGTCCCGTCCCTTTTATACCTCAATAATTTTCGAAAAGGCGTTTGAAGTATAGAACCAAACAAAAAGCCAGAGAACGCTCGGGCGGGGCCGCCCATCGGTCCGCCCGACGGCGTCGGGCCCGAACGCCCAGGGGCCCGATTCGTAGACCGACTGCTTGCATCTTGAATCAACCGGCTCGTGCTCCATGCCCGACGATCGCTCCGCGAAGGTCATCGAAACCGTCGCCGACGGCCTGCGCCTGCAGGTGGGCGACCTGCCCGGCGACTACGCCCCCAACCTCCTGAAGGCCGAGCCCGCCGCCTACGTCGTCGGCTTCACGGCGGGGGTGAGCCGCGCGATGGACGTGCCGGTGGGCAACCACACGATCCGCACGCTGGAGCGGGGCTGCCGGCAGGGCCTCCCCCGGGACGGCGACCTCGGGCAGCGCCTCGCCGACATCGCGGCGGGCATCGTCTTCGACGGAAGCGTCACGAACGACCCGGACCTCACGACAATTCGGGAGGACGGCGAAGAGGAGGGCCGGGCCTTCGTCGAGGACCGGTCGCCTCCCTCCCTGCTCGACGACCTGGTTCGCGGGTGAACGGAGGCCGACCGGCGCCCCCAGCGGTGCGGCCGGTCCGTTTGCCTTCGGTCCGTTCCCCTGCCCGGGACGCCTCGGGCCCCGCCGTCATCGAAAAGAGCGCCGGTCCCCGGGAGACCGACGCTCCATGCTCGTCGAAGCAACCACGGCCTGACGCCACGGCACTAGGCCGTGACCGGCTCGGCGTGCTCGATGCGGGTGCCGAGCACGTCCAGGAACTGCCGGATCCAGGCCGCGTGGGCGGGCCAGGCGGGGGCCGTGACGAGAGTCCCGTCGGTCACCGCCTCATTCATCTCCACGTCGGCGTAGGTGCCCCCGGCCGCCTCCACCTCCGGGGCGCAGGCCGGGTACGCGGAGCAGCGGCGGCCGTCGAGCACATCGGCGGCGGCGAGCGTCTGCGCGGCGTGACAGATGGCCGCGACGGGCTTGTCCTCCGCAAAGAAGTGCCGCGTCATCTCGATAACACGGTCGTTCAGGCGCAGGTACTCCGGCGCGCGCCCACCCGGCAGGCAGAGCGCATCGTAGTCGGCCGCGTCGACCTCGTCGAAGGTTGCGTTCAGGGCAAAGTTGTGGCCCGGCTTTTCGGTGTAGGTCTGGTCGCCCTCAAAGTCGTGGATCGCGGTCTTTATCGTGTCGCCGGCCTCCTTCTCCGGGCACACGGCGTGCACCTCGTGGCCCGCCAGGTCGAGCATCTGGAAGGGGACCATCGTCTCGTAGTCCTCGGCAAAGTCGCCAACAATCATCAGAATGGATTTGGACATGGCGGCGTCGGGAAATTTGTGAGAGGAACGCGATCGTGCGTGCTTCTGCGCCAGTTCAGCTGTGACGGCATTTTATTCCTGACAAAGAGATAACGCACGGCCGACACAAAAGCTCCGGCCCGCGGGGACCGAATCCAGGCAGGCGGCGACGATGCCCGGGCCGCGTGGTCGACCTCAATGTCTTCGCGCCCCCTCCGGCACGCTACGCCAGCGCCCGTGCGGCCCGGCGGCCCGCCTCGATGGCGCCGTCGAGGTAGCCCGGGTGCTCGGTAGCCGTCTCCGCCGCGGCGACGTGCAGCCGCCCCTCCCAGTGCGGGCGTTGGAGGATGGGGGCCGGGTCCGGCGGCGTGTGCGGCCCCGGCGTGGGCCCTGCGGGCGGCGTGGTGGCCGTGTCGTGGCGCCAGTCGGCCGTTGCGAGGCCGGTGGGCGCCCCGGCCGCCTCGCCGAAGCAGTGCACGAGCTGACGAACGAGGGCCTCCTCCTGCTCCCCCGAATCGCTCGGCGTGGGCGAGCCGGGGCCCGGGGGATGCATGAAGCCGACGAGCGCGGCGGGGCCGTCGGGGGGCGTGGCGTCGTGCCAGTCGTGCACCGGACCGGCCGCGCTCCGCACACGCCCGGCGAGGCCCTGCTCGCGCCAAAACGGACGGTCGTAGGTCACGGCCGCCTTGGCCGAGGGGCTCATCCAGGTGGTGGTGCCGCGGAGGGCCGAGGCCAGCGCGTCCGGGAGGGCGGGCTCAAACTGAAGGGTGTGCCCGGCCAGCCGGGGCGGGACCGCGAGCACGACCGCATCGACCGACGTGGTCTGCGGGCCGTCGGGCGTCCGGGCGGTGGCCTGCACCGTCGCCCCCGTGCGCCGTAGGGACCGGAGGCGGTGGCGACGTCGGAGCGCAGCGTCCGGAAGCGTGGCGGCGAGGCGCTCGTGCAGGGCCTGGGTCCCCTCTACGAGGCGCCAGGAGGGCGGCGGCGCCTCGGGCCACTCGAAGTGCTCCACGGGCTCGTCCCGGGCCCATTCCTGGACCGCCACGCCCGGCTCGTGCTGGCGCACCCGCTCAAGGCCGAGGCGCTCCGCCAGCGCGCGCACCCGTCGGTGCTCCGCCCAGTGCCAGGCGGCCCCCAGGTCGAGGCGCCCCCCGTCGGGGCCGACGGCCGGGCTTCGGCACCGTCCCCCCACGCGGTCACGCGCCTCCCAGACGCGGACCGACACGCCCGCCGCGTGCAGGTCCGTGGCCGCCACGAGGCCTCCGAGCCCCGCCCCCACGACGAGAACGGACGACGACTCAGGCACGCTCGGCCTCCCCCGGTCCGGTCGACGACCGAAAATACGCGTCGACGCTGTACCGGCCGGGGCCCGTCAGCAGGAGCGCGACGAACACCGTCGCCATCTCGGTGGCGTGCCAGGGCCCCTCGCCGGCCGCGAGGTGGCTGGAAAAGGCGACCGTCATCACCACGAGCAGGAGCCCGAGGACGGGCCGGAAGAGCAGGCCGAGCAGGAGGCAGAGGCCGCCCACGAACTCCGTGGCCGCCGCCATGAAGCCCCAGAACGTGGGCCAGACGGTGATCCCAAAGAGTTCCATGGTGCGTCCAAGGTCGGCCCACGTCCCCGGGCCGCCGGCCATTTTGTCCCACCCGTACACGAACACGAACGAGACGCCGATGCCGACGCGGAGCACGAGCAGGGCGAGATCGACGGAGGTCCACCGGGACGAATCCATATCCACTGCTGCCTGAACGTTCGTAGATGCGAGGGGCCGTTGCGGGCTGTGTCTCGCCGCCCGCCAGGGCCGTACGGGCGCTATCCCGCGATCTCGTCGACGCTGTATTTGCCGGGGCCCACGAAGACGAGGCTCAGGAAGACGAAGCCGTAGACGAGCGCGCTCTCCGGACTGCCGTCGATCATGCCGGTCATGTGCGCGGTGGCGGCGACCCCCATGTTGATCACGAGCAGGAGGGCGGCCGGGCGGGTGAACAGGCCGAGGACGACGAGCAGGGCGCCCGCAAACTCCGCAAAGGCGGCCATGAACCCCCAGAAGGTTGGGGCGAAGCCGAGGCCGAAAAGCTCCATGGTGCCGCCCAGTCCGGCCCACTGTTCGGGCCCCCCGAGGATTTTGCCCCACCCGTGCCCGATGGCCATGTACAACCCGATCGTCCCCCGGAGCAGAAGCAGGCCCAGGTCGCGAAACTTGCTGAGGTGCGTCCAGATCATAGCTCGACGTGCAGTTGGAGAAAGCTGGGTGAACCCGCTTCAAGTATAGAAAACGGCGGGCGGTTTGTCGAGCGGGGTCGTCCGGTCGGGGACAACGTGGGGGGACAGGTGCCGCGTCGCAGGTCGAAGAGCCCCCCCGAAGCGCGGCGCGAAGGGCCTACTCGATCGTCCACGTTTCGCCGGAGCGGAGCAGCGCGTCGAGGTCGCCCTCCCCCTGCTCCGCGGTGACGGTGTCGATCTGCTGGTGGACGCGCTCCGCGTACGTGGGCCGCTCGGTGCGGTGGACCACGCCGAACGGGCGGGGCAGCTGTGTGCCGGTCTCGTCGAGGCGGGGAATCGGGTCGCCGTCGTCGTCCTGCCACGACATGCGCCCGAGGATGGTGGCCAGCTCCTTGGAGGTCTCGTCGTGCACGAGGCAGTCGTCGACCGACCAGCCGTCGGCCTCCAGATCAATCACCTCGGGCTGGAGGGTGTCGAGCCGAATGCCCCTCGTGCCGTTGGCGAACGTCATCGGTTCGCCGTGCTCCAGGAAGAGCGCGCGTTCGTCTTTCGTCTCCCGCTCGGTGAATTCAAAGAAGGCCCCGTCGTTGAAGATGTTGCAGTTCTGGTAGATCTCCAGGAAGCCGGTGCCGTCGTGGTCGTGGGCCGCGCGCATCATGGCCTTCATGTGCTGCGGGTCGCGGTCCATCGTGCGCGCCACGAACGAGGCGTCGGCCCCCAGCGCGACGGAGACGGGGTTGAAGGGACGGTCTACGGAGCCGTAGGGCGTGCTCTTCGAGACGGTGCCCGCGTCGGAGGTCGGGCTGTACTGGCCCTTCGTGAGGCCGTAGATCTCGTTGTTGAAGAGCAGGATCTGCGTGTCGAGGTTGCGGCGCAGGACGTGGATCAGGTGGTTGCCCCCGATGGAGAGCGCGTCCCCGTCCCCCGTCACCACCCACACGTCCAGCTCCGGGTTGCTCGTCTTGAGGCCCGTGGCGATGGCCGGCGCCCGGCCGTGGATGCCGTGCATGCCGTAGGTGTCCATGTAGTACGGGAAGCGCCCCGCACACCCGATGCCACTGATGAACACGACGTTCTCCTTCTCCACCCCCAGGTCCGGCAGCAGGCGCTGCACGGTGGACAAGATGGCGTAGTCGCCGCAGCCGGGGCACCAGCGCACCTCCTGGTCGGACTGGAAGTCCTCGCGGGAGAGCGCCTCGCCCGCCCCATCGCCCCCGTAGCCGGGCGGGAGCGTGGGGCCGTCGTCCCCATCGCCATCACTGCCGGGCGAGGGCGGGCCCGCGGGTTTTTTTGCCCCCGGCGGCCCGGCCGGTTTTTTCGTGCCCGGGGCGTCCGATTCGCCGTTCTCGCCCCCGAGCCCCGGAGGAAGATCCGGTTTCTTCGTGCCGGGTGATGTCTCCTGGTCGGACGCGCCCTGGTCCTGATCGTCGCTGTCATCGGCAAGGCCGGGCGGGAGGTCCGGCTTCTTGGTGCCGTCGGGCGTCTGGCCGTTTGGGCTGGGGTCGGGCGTGTCGGTGCTCATCGGTTCGTAGCGGGTCCGTCAGTGGGGATGCTTTCCTGGAGCGACGTATTTCGTATTGCGTATTTCGCATCTCCGCCTCGGACCGATACGCAATACGAAACACGCAGTACGGCGAAAGGAAGAGGGCAAACGAATCTCAGTCTGGCAGACAGTCATGCAGGGGCCGGTCTCCCAAGAAGAGAGCCAATCTCCTCCACAATCTCCTCCGCCCGGAAGGGGCGGCCCTGAATCTTGTTGAGGGGCGTGAAGTCCCAACTCGGGTACTGGTCGCGCAGGACGCGGATGAGCTGGCCGTTGTTGAGCTCGGGCACGAGCACGTGGTCGAAGCGCCCGAGCACATCGGCGAGGTCCGCCGGCAGGGGCCACACGTGGCGGAGCACGACGCTGCCGACGCGACGCCCCCGGTCGACGGCCCGTTCGGTGGCCTCTTCAATCGCGCCCTTCGTAGAGCCCCAGCCGAGCACGAGCAGATCGCCGTCGGAATGGCCGTACACCTGCGTTGGCGGAATGTCCTGGGTCACGTTCTGCACCTTCTGCGCCCGGATCTCCACCATCTTCTGGTGGTTCTCGGCGTCGTAGGACACATTGCCCGTCTTGTGCGCTTTCTCCAGCCCCCCGAGGCGATGCTCCAGGTCGGGCGTGCCGGGCCGGGCCCACGCACGGGCCAGCGTCTCCGGGTCGCGCGCGTACGGCAGAAACTGGTCGTTCCCGTCCTGGTCCTTGTGCATCGTGCGCTCGGTCGCCTCCGTCTCAAAGTCGACGTCGAACGCCGGGAGCGTGTCGGTGTCCGGGATGCGCCACGCCTCCGACCCGTTCCCGAGGTAGCCGTCGGCCAGCACGAGGACGGGCGTGCGGTACTTGGCCGCGATGCGGCACGCCTCGTAGGCGGTGTGGAAGCAGTCGCCCGGCGAGGTGGCGGCGAGCACCGGGAGCGGGGCCTCGCCGTTGCGGCCGTAGACGGCCTGCAGGAGGTCGCCCTGCTCCGGCTTCGTGGGCAGGCCGGTGGAGGGGCCGCCGCGCTGCATGTCGATCACAACGAGGGGCAGCTCCGTCATCACCCCGAGGCCGATCGTCTCCGTCTTCAGGGCCACGCCGGGGCCGGAGGTGGCACACACGCCGAGGTCGCCCCCGAAGCTGGCGCCGAGCGCCGAGGTGGCGGCCGCGATCTCGTCCTCGGCCTGGAAGGTGATGACGCCGAAGTTTTTGTGTTCGCTCAGCTCGTGCAGAATGTCGGACGCCGGCGTAATGGGGTAGGAGCCGTAGAAGAGACGCAGGTCGCTCTTCACGCTCGCGGCCACCAGCCCCAGGGCGAGCGCCTCCGCCCCCCGCACGGCGCGGTAGGTGCCGGGCGCCATCGCCGCCTCGTTCACCTCGTACCGCGTCCCGATGGCGTCGACGGTCTCCCCGTAGTGGAATCCCTTCTCGAGAACCGTCAGGTTGGCGTCTCGAATCGCCGGCGTGTCGCCAAACTTCTCCCGAATCCACTCCTGTGCCGGCTCCACGGGCCGGGAGTACATCCAGAGGGCCAGCCCGAGGGCAAACATGTTTTTCGACCGGTCGACCTTCTGCAGCGACAGGTCCGTGTCGGACAGGGCCTCGCGGGTGATCTCGGTCAGCGGCACCTCCTGCACCTGGTAGTCGTCCAGCGTGCCGTCCGTGAGCGGATTCTGGTCGAGGTCGGCCTTCGTCAGGTCCTTCTCCTCGAAGGCGTTGACGTTGACGATGATGGTGCCGCCCGGCCGCACGCGGTGGAGGTGCACCTTGAGCGCCGCCGCGTTCATGGCGACGAGCAGGTCCACCTTCTCGCCCGGCGTGCGCACCTCTTCGGCGCCGAAGTGAAGCTGGAAGGCGCTCACGCCAAAGGTGGTGCCGGCCGGGGCCCGAATCTCGGCGGGGTAGTCCGGCAGCGTCGCCAGGTCGTTCTGGGCGTAGGCGGAGGCGAGGGTAAACTGCGACCCGGTAATCTGCATTCCGTCCCCGGAGTCCCCGGCGAAAAGGACCGTAGCTTCGGGGATTTCTTTCGTGTCCGTCGTGTCGGCGGGCGCGCTCATTCGTATCGTTTAGATCCGTTCTAAATTGGCGGCACGTTCAACGCTGGCCCCCACCCGAAGGTTCGAGGGCGGGGCCGCGTGCGGGGTCGTCCCCCCGCTGCTTTCAACTGGGGTTCACGCCGCCAGGGCGCGCCGGTCGGGATCGCCTCTGCCGGTCACGACTCCGCAGCGTGTGCCCCGTCTTCGTCGCCCGGTGACGTGTGGAGCCCACACTCCGTTTTGTCCCGGTCGCCCCAGCGCCCCTCCCGGGAATAGCCGTCGGCCTGGTCCACCGGCTCGGTGCACGGGACGCAGCCGAGGCTGGGGTAGCCCTGGTCGTGCTTCGGATTGTAGGGGAGGTCGTGCTCGAAGAGGTACTTCCAGACCTCCTTCTGCGTCCAGTTCGCCAGCGGGTTGATCTTGAACACCCCGTACTGGCCTTCCCAGGACAGGATGTCCGTGTCGGCGCGGCGCTCGGACTGGTCACGCCGGACGCCGGTGATCCAGGCCCGGCGGTCGTCCAAAAAATTCCGGAGCGGCTTCACCTTGCGGAGGAAGCAGCAGCGGTTCGGGTTTCGGTTCCACAGCTCTTCCCCCTCCTGCTCGGCCTGCTCGTCGAGCGACAGCCCCCCGTGGACCCGCGTCACGTCCACGTCGAGCCGCTCGTCCAGGTCGTCGCACAGCTCGTAGGTCTCCGGGAAGAGCAGGTCGGTATCGAGGTAGAAGACCGTCGTGCCGGGCCGGAGGTCGGCCAGCATGTGCATGATGACGATCCCCGACGGGCCGAATCCCGTCCCCTGCGCCAGGTCGTCGCCGAAGGTGTGCGTGGCCCAGTTGAGGATGGCCTTCGGGCCGTGCGGCTCAAACTGCGCGTTCAGGGCCGCCAGTCGCGTACTCGACCAGGGCGAGGCGCTTTCGTCGGAGGCGAAGGCCATTGCGGCGAGAGAGCGTGAACGAAGAGCAGGAGAACCTGGGTTGGCACCCGATTTGCACCAGATTGGTTCAAAACAAGGGGCTGGCGCGATGGTCGTCAACCGACCGGGCCCGCGAAAGCGGTTCTATGAAATCCGGGGCCCCTCCATTGCGTAATTCTTTGCCGGCCGGTAACAATGTGGCCGTGCATTTTTCGGAGACGCCTTCGTTTTTCCGTATTGGCTCGGATCCACTGGATGTTGTCCCCAACGCCATGATTAGTTACGCCTCCACCACGCGCGGCATCACGGTCACCGTACGGCCCATCTACCTGGACGAGCCGTCCGACCTTCTGGAGCGCGAGTTTGCGTTCGGGTATGCCATCCAAATCGAAAACACCAGTCCGAACGAGGTCCAACTGCTCCGGCGTCGGTGGATCATTGAGGCGGGCAACGGCAGCCGGCAGGATCTGACCGGCGACGGCGCGCTCCGGCCCCATCCGGTGATTGCGCCCGGCGAGACCCACGTCCACGACGGGTCCTGCACGATCGAGTCGTTTAACGGGACGGTGGAGGGCAACTACCTCGTGCAGCGGGCCGACGGGGAGCAGTTCCGCGTCTCGGTCCCCCCGTTCCCCCTGCACGCCGCGGCGAATTGAGCGTATTGCGTATTTCGTATTGCGTATTTCGTATTGCGTATTTCGTATTGCGTATTTCGTATTGCGTATTTCGTATTGCGTATTTCGTATTGCGTATTTCGTGCTTGATGCGGGAGTCAATCTTACGCAGTACGCATCACGCAGTACGCATCGGTCTTTTCAAGAGAGAACGCCGCTCCCACAGAATCAGTGACGGGTCCCCGAGCGGATGCCGCGCCCATCAACTCGCCACGACCTCAATCTCGATGTCGTAGTCGTCGGTCGTAAGGGTAATCGTCTGGTTCTCGTTGGTGAGCCCGTAGTCCGTGATCGCGTCCGGAAAGGTGTCGTCCGGGGCGCTCATGTTGAACAGCGCGTCGGCCACCACCTGCCAATCTTCCGGCGTGAGGTGCACGGTCGCGTCCCGGCCCTCGGCGACCATCGGCGCGTATTCGAGCACCTTCTCGAGGTGGTTGATCGCCTGCTTGAGGTGCTTGTTTTCGGGGATGTCGGAGTCGAGATTGGCCATGTCGGAGGCGGCAGCGTCCGTAGAATACCGAGTGGCTGCGCCCAACGAGGGGGCTCGGCGGCACGTTCCCGGGTGGGGGCATGGGGGTGTGGAGAATAGAAGGGTGGGGCGCAGGAGCGGGACGCACGGCACGGTTCGGGCGTGCTCTGTTGCCCCTCGATCCTCGTCAAGCACGGGCACACCCCAGATCGCCCCGAATCGGTGCCAGGCATTCTGAACACGGAGACACGCCCCCTCTGCGCCCCACAACCTGCACCCCGCCGACGCGTTGGGGTTCTCGACCCATCTTCTCGCTGCCCCTTGCTCCTCTCTCCCCCCACGCCCAGATGCGCCAATACCTCGACTACCTCCAGGACGTCCTCGACCACGGCACGCGGCACGAGGACCGCACCGGCACGGGCACCATTCGCGTGTTTGGGCGACAGCTTCGGTTCGACCTGACCGAGGGCTTCCCGCTGCTCACCACGAAGCGGGTGTGGATGCGGGGCGTCACGGAGGAACTGCTCTGGTTTCTGCGCGGGGAGACCAACATCCAGTCCCTGGTGCAGGCCGGCGTGTCGATCTGGACGGACTGGCCCCTGCAGCGGTACCGGGACGAGACCGGCGACGAGATCAGCCAGGAGGCCTTCGAGGAACGGATCGCCACAGACGACGCCTTCGCCAAGCGGTGGGGCGACCTCGGGCCCGTCTACGGCACACAGTGGCGCGACTTTGCAGGGCCGGAGGGACGGGTGGATCAGATCGAGCGGCTCGTCCGTGGCCTCCGCGAGACGCCCCACTCGCGCCGCCACGTCGTGAGCGCCTGGCATCCTGCTCAGATTGAGGACGCCGCGCTTCCGCCGTGCCACTACGCGTTCCAGTGCTTCGTGGAGGGGGAGCCGGGCGACGGGCGCCTGTCGCTCATGTGGCAGCAGCGCAGCGTCGACAGCTTCCTCGGCCTTCCGTTCAACATCGCCAGTTATGCCCTGCTCACGCACATGCTGGCCCAGCAGGCGGGCCTCACGCCGCACGAGCTCATCTTCAACGGCGGCGACTGCCACATCTACCAAAACCACGTGGAGCAGGTCGAGGAGCAGTTATCTCGCACGCCCTACGACCGGCCCACACTCCGCCTCCACCAGCGCGACTCGATCTTCGAGTACACCGCCAACGACGTGTCGATCGAGGACTACGCGCACCACCCCGCCCTGACGGCCCCAATCGCCGTGTAGAACATGCGGCCTGCCTCAGAACGAGATCTGCATCCGCGTGAGGAGCAGCGTCTCGGGGTCACGGGTGGGCCCCGCCCCGACGGCCTCAAACCCAGTGCGCTCCAGCCCGAGCATAACACGCACCATGGCGTTGGGGTACCAGCTCAGGGTGAGCCCCCAGGCCGTTGCCCCCGACGCCGCCGCGGGCGCCGCGAAGGCCGGAAACGCCTCGTCGTCGAACGTGACCCCGTGGACGCGTCCTCCCAATTCGATCGCGCCCGTCCCCCGCTCGGCGCCGAAGGGATCGTCGGGGACCACCTCGCCCTCTCGGGCGTCCTCTCCCGTCAGCACCACGGCGGCACTGGCCTGCCACGCGCGGTGTGAGAGCGTCTCCGTCAGCGGCCCACGCCGTGCCGTCTCCGTCGTCACCGTGTACGTCCCCAGCAGCGCCACCGGCCCCGCGTACAACCGGGCCTGTGGCGCCAGCCGCCACCGCCGGCCGTCCGCCCGCGCCTCGTCTCGATACCCGAAAAACGACTGCCGACCCGTCGTGCGCAGTCCCGTGAGCGCCGGCGTGGCCGCCGTCCCGGTCACCGTCCCCACCGTCCCCGCCACGCCCACGCCGAGCCCCTTCCACATCCCGTTCGTGCCCGCAAGCGGCACCACGAAGACCCGTCCCGCGGCCTCTTTCGCGTCGTCCACGTCCCCTCCTGGCTCCGACGCTCCGGGCGCCCCGTTGAAGAGCCCGAGCGCGTAGTGCAGCCGCCCCGCTCCCACATCGCCCGCAAGCATGACGCCCACATCGCGCTCCGGGACGAGCCCCGCCGGAAATCCCCGCTCGACGTGCATCAGGCCCGTCGACGACGATAGGACTTCCAGCCCCACCGGCACGTTGAACCGCCCCATGCGCAGCCGAAGGGCCGGGGCAACCCGGGCCTCGACGAACGCGTCGTCGATCTCGGGGCCGCCAATTCCGAAGTCGCTCCGGAGGCTGAACGCAAACCGGTCGTAGACGCGCCCCTGAAGGCGGGGCCGGGCACGCCGGAGAAAGAAGCGGTCGCCCCCCGCCGGCTCCGTCGTGCTCGGGAAGAAGCGCGCGTCGGCGTAGAGGTCGCCCCGGAGGCGAAGTGCAAATGCGCCGTCGCCGGACACGACCCGAAATCCCTCCTCGCCCGCCTGCACCTTTCCGCCCGCCCCCGACGCGGCGTCCGTTTGCGCCTCTCCTACATTTCCCATCCCCACGAGCCCCAGTACCACGAGAAGGACGACGAACGGACGTGGGCGGGCAGTACTCATACGGAAGGTATCGAACCGAAACGTTGAGCGGCAGCTGCGAGGTAACGAAATTGTTAACCATCTCTACCGGCTACGCTCAAAAGTGTTACCGGTCCGCGACGGCATGTAGGGAGAAAATTCGTTGAGACCACTCGGGGTCAGAACGGCAGCGCCGTCTGCACGCGGTAGTAGAGCTGCACGTCGTCGCGCGTCCCCACCTGCGCGGCCGGCTGCGCCACCCCCAGGGCGTGCCCGACGCGCACGCCGAACAGGCGCAGGGCGTTTTTGACCTCCACGCCCGTCCCGAGCTGCCGCGTCCCGCCCCGGAGGTCGGCGTCCCGCCACACCATGCCCCCATCCACAAACGCCGAGAGCGTCGTGTACCCGAGGCCAACGACCCCGAGCACGTTGGTTTGCAGACTGGAGGCAACGGGCACGCGGTACTCGGCGCGCCCGAAGGCCACCCGGGTGCCCAGCACGTACCGCCGGTAGCCGCGCACCCGCTCGGCGTCGCCCAACGAGACCGGCACAGCACCGGGCAGGGGCAGGTCGATCGCGTCGTAGCGCGAGAAGCCAATGTAGTCTTGCGGGAACGACGCCCCAGTCTGGGCCTGCAGCCGCCCGTAGAGGAAAACCCGGTGGTCTCCGATGCTCGGATACACGGCGTATCCCGCCACGTCCCCGCGCAGGAACGAGCGGTCGCCGCCCAGCACCTCGGCCGCGCCGGTGGCCCGGAGCCGAAGGCCCCACCCGTCCAGCGGGTGCACGAGGGGGTGCCGGGACGGCGGTTTCTTGCGGCGCAGAAACTGGAGACGCAGGCTCGCTTGCTGCCCGGCCTGAGGGGGCGAGAGGGGCCCGAGGGCCGCAAAATCGTCCGGGTCGAGCGGGTCAAGGTCGGCGTAGCGCAGTCGGGTGGAAAACGAGGTCGAGACGTAGGGCGCCACGCGCCAGTCGAGCGGCCACCGCACCGTGAGGGCGCCCCCCGTTCGGTCCTCCACGAGCAGGTCGTTTCCGTAGATGCGGGCCGACGAGGAGGCGCTAAACAGGCTGAGGCCAATCGTGGGGCGTAGCTGCCGGTTCAGGTACGTCGCCACGACCTCGCTCTTCTCGTCCGGGTCGGTGACGGAGACGCTGCCGGCCGCGTTGAACGTGTGTGTGCCCAGCGGCTCGGTCCAGGATGTCACCCCCGCAATGCCAAAATTGTCGGTGGACGTGTAGTACGGCAGCGCCCCTGACGCCCGGTGCGTGAGGTTGGAGAGGGCGTCGTAGTCGCCCTGAGACTCAATGAGCGAGGGATCGGGGGCCAATTGCTGCGGGATGGTGCGGGGCGGCCGGGTCGTCGTCCAGTCGTCGTACTGCCCCGGCACCGCGGGCTCGGGGGACCGCGCCGTGCGGGGGGCGGGGATGCGGAAGGCCCCGTCGCGCGCCTTCGAGAGGGCCGTAGAGGTCACGAGCGCCCCCTCCGGAGCGGCACGGCTCGACTCGGCCCCGAAGGCCGAGTCGGCGGGCACCCAGTCGTGCACCGTGGCGCCGCGGACGAGGTGGGTGGCGCGGCGGTGCGTGTGGGTGGACGGGTCGTAGACGAAGGCGTTGGGGACGCCGTCGCGAAGGGAGGTGTAGGCCAGCTGCGAGCCGTCGGGGCTCCACACGGGCCGCCGGTCGTCCACGCCGGGATCGGTGAGGGCGGTCGACGCCCCCGTGTCCAGGTCGTAGAGGACCAGTTCACGCTCGGCCTCGGAAACGCGGGCGAAGGCCAGGGTGTCCTGCGTGGGGTGCCACCGGAGCGCCGTGATCTGCACGTCGCCCTCGTAGTCCGTCACCCGCGTCGTCCCGCCCGTCTTCAGGGCCCGCAGGTAGACATTGGCCGTGCCGCCCTCGGTGGCCACGAACGCGAGGCGGTCCCCGCCCGGCCCAAACGTGGGGGCCGAGGTGCGGCGGCCGTGTGTGAGGCGGCGCTCGTCGGTCCCGTCCGCATCGACCACGAACACGTCGTCCACGAGCGAGCCGTGCGCGGCCCGCGTCCGCCGGCTAAACGCGATCCGCTCGCCGCTGGGATGCCACGCCACGGGCGGCTCGATCGCGCCTTCCGCCCCCCTCGTCACGGCCCCGGTCGACGGGTCGATCACATGCAGGCGGCGCACCGGCCGGGCCGGCGAATGCTGGGTGAGCGCGGCGATGCGCGACGTGTCGGGGCTGTATGCCAGGCCGTCCACGTACCGCCCCGGCACCGCGAGCGTGTCGGTCTGGAGCGAGTCGAGCGTTTCGAGCTGGCCGGCGAGCGTGTTGTAGTAGACGTTCACGTCGCGCCGCCACTGCTCGTAGAACGTCTCGTAGGACTGCCCGGCGGCCGCCCGAAACGCCGCCTCAAAGTCGTGCACCTCGGCGAGCCCGAACAGCACGTCCGTCTTGTGATGGAGCAGGTCCGTGAGCGTCGAGTCGCCGTGCTGCTGGGCGAAGTAGCGCACCTGGCTGTGGCCGGAGGCGTAGAGGAGGCGCCCGTTCCGGAGCGACCGGCCGTCGTCGTAGGCGAGGGCGTCGTCGAGGACGGCGGCGCGGAGCCAGCGCTCGCCCCGCTGGGCGTTCCACGTCTCGGCCTGGTACTGCGCGAGGCCCTCCGTCCAGACGCGCGGGAACGAGCCGCCGAGCGCGAGCGCCCAGACGCCCAGGCCCGACCGTGCCGCCTCGTAGTGAAAGAGGTGCGTCAGCTCGTGGGCGAGCACGAGACGGAGCCACGTGGACGTCCCAGAGAAAGAGGCGGCCCAGTCGTTGGCATGGACCCAGATGTCGGTATAGCCGGTGCCGAACGGGACCGCAAAGCCATTGACGATGCCGTCCTGGTCGCCCAGATAGACACGGATCCGATCGTCGAACGCCACGTCCAGGGTGGCCGAGAGCGTGTCGTAGGTCGCCTCCGCGATCGGCGCGGCCTCGGCGGCGATGTCGCCGAGGCGGGCGGGGTGGACGATCTCGAAGTGCTCCGTCGTCGCCACACGCCAGTCGATCTCGGGGTGATTGCGGCCGGTCACCGTGCTGAAGCTCTGGGCCTGTGCGGAGAGCGTCGTGACGGCCAGAAGCGCAGCGCAACAGAGGACGGTGCGGGGCGTCATCGCGTGCTTATGTGGAAGGGCGAAAGGGAGAATGGGGGCGCGGGTGAGAGGAGAGGGAGGCGGGTCGGAGAACGAGACAAGGGACAAATGAGAGGCCTGCCTCCACAAGGAATGGGGCACAGGGGATGAGGCACGGGTGGAGACGGTTCTCCAGTCGGTGCGGCGCCGACGTTCAATCGGCCGGCATCTCCCGTGCTTCCTTTCTTCCGTTCCCCGACTCTCATGTCGAACAAGGCCGGATGCTTTTCCTCGGCACACCACGTCGGGGCGGACTGCACCAGAGGAGTTAGAGACTCAGTTGCTCGCGGAACTGCTTCGAGCGGCGGCGGGAGAGCTCCACCTCCATCCCGTCCTCGAGCGTGGCCTTCAGCTTGTCCGTCGCCCACGGCGTCACGTCGGCGACCCACCGCAGGTTGAGGATGTGCTGGCGGCTGGCCCGGAAAAAGCGGTCGGGGTCGAGCCGATCCTCGAGGTAGCTGAGGGAGCGATGGGTGAGCGGCTCCTCCCCGTCGAAGTAGAGCCGCGTGTAGTTCCCCGCCGCCTCAAACAGGCGCACGTCCGCCAGCTGCACAAACCAGCACCGCTCCCCGTCCTTCACGAACACCTGGTCTTCGGCCGTGAGGGGGGCTTGGGGCGCCTCGCCCTCCGCCCCCACGGCCTGCGGCCCCGCGGCCCGCGCCTGCACCGTCTCGATCGCCTGCGCCAGGCGCTCCGGCTCCACCGGCTTCACGAGGTAGTCCAGCGCGTTGACCTTGAAGGCGCGGATGGCATACTCGTCGTAGGCGGTCACGAACACAACATGCGGCACCGCGTCGAGCCGCGTCAGCAGGTCGAACCCGCTGTCGCCCGGCATCTGCACGTCGAGCAGCAGCAGGTCGGGATTCTCCTCCTGAACGGCGGCCTCCGCCGCGTCGGCGTTGGCGGCCTCGCCGGCCACCGTCACGGCCTCGTGGGGCCCCAGCAGGCGCCGAAGCTCTCGGCGCGCCAGGCGCTCGTCGTCCACGATGAGGGTACGGAGCACAGGGGAAGACGCCATGCCGGTTGCTACGGGGTTGTGCGGTTGTGCAGCAGGTCGGAGCCGGGCTTCGTTCTCTGGTCAGTCGCGGGCCGCAAGGGGGACCTCCCTCTGCACCACGGGCGATTCGGGGACGGTCCGGACCGGAAGCACCGCGGTCGCGGAGACGGTCTCGGCGTCCGCATTTTCTACGGTCAGCGACGCCTCCGTCCCGAAGAGCAGCCGCAGGCGCTCGCGGGCATTCTCCAGCCCAGTTCCGCCCTCTTCCGTATCGAGGGTCCCGGGATTGGTCACGCGGATGTGAAGGGCCCCGTCCACCACCCTGCCCCGGACCGTGATGACGCCGCCCTCCTGGCAGCACGCCACCCCGTGCTTGATCCCGTTCTCCACGAGCGTCTGCACCAGCATGAACGGGACCGGGTGGGATCGTGCCTCGTCGTCCACCTCAATTCGGTGACGGAGCCGGTCCTCGAAGCGCACCTTCTCGAGCTTCAGGTACGTGCGCACGGTCGACAGCTCCTCCTCCAGCGGTACGGTTTTCATGTCGTCGGCCTGAAGGGTGCTCCGGAGCAGGCGGGCCAGACGCGTCACCATGCGCTGTGCCCCGTCCGGATCTTCGGCGATGAGGGCCCGGACGCTGTTGAGGCTGTTGAAGAAGAAGTGGGGGTTCAGCTGCAGCTTCAGGGCCTTGAGCCGGGCCGTCTCGGCCTGGGCCTCCAGCTTCCACTTGTCCACCTCGGCCTGCCGGTAGCTCCAGAAGTAGTGGACGCCGAAGTAGATGAGCGACCACAGCATCAGCAGAATCCACATGTTCACCACGGAGGCCAACAGCATCCCGATTTCCGATTGGACCTCCTCGTAGAAGTCCAGCTCCAGCACGTAGCGCCCCACGCCGTCCGTCGTGAGGTGCAACAGGAGGGCGACCGTGAGGGTCGCCCCCACGACGCGGGGCGCCAACTGGCCCAGCGACATCTGCGTCCACCCGCGGCGCTTCGCGAGGTGCCGGTAAAGATGGGTGTACAGCACCCCTGCCGCAATGAACACGACGTACGACACGCCCCACTTCCAGGTAATGGTCTGGAAGAACGAGTACAGGGTGAGGCGCATCACCGAGTATCCGGTCCACCCGCCGAACTGACAAATCCAGTAGGCGTGTCTCCGAGACATCGTCGGGGGAAGATCGTCGGGAGGGTGTCGGCTCAAACGGAAGGGTTCACAAACGGGTCGAGTGGGCCGTCAGGTCCGGAGGGGCGTCGGCACCACGTGACGGGGTCGGCATGCCGGCACCGGCGGGGAGATGGGTCCCTTCAATGAGCGGGGCGGGGCTTCGCTGGGTAGGCGTCACGGCCGGGGCCATCCGTCGTCCCGCCCTCGACCACGAGGGAAGGTCAAAAGACGAGCCGCGACTGCGCCCGGGGCTCATCGTTCGTCGGGCCATTCTTCCGCTCATCGACCGCAGTCCCCATTCGTCGAAGCCTCCTTGCGCTGGCCGAAAATGGCGTGTATGCTTATGAATCCAGCTTCTGCGGTGTCCCCGGGCGGCCGGCGGCCCAACGTTCATCGAAGACGGCTGCACGCATCCATACAGACTTTTCGAGCGGTGGGGCCCCGAAGTGCCCCGGTCGACGGTTGACCGGGGGCTTCGGGTCCTTATTTTTGGGCCGCGCCGGCAGTTCGGAGGCCGAACGGAATCTCGCGGCCCGTCCCCCCGTACGAGCAGGGGTTCGTCGGTTTTTGCCTCCTCGTGTCCCGCAACGTGCCCGACCTCACGTCCTGCTCCGCCGCCGAGTTGGCCCGTCGCATTCGTGCCCGCGAGGTCTCTGCCGTCGAGGTACTGAAGGCGCACCTGGACCGCATCGAGCGCCAAAATCCGGCCGTCAACGCCGTGGTGACGCTGAACGCGGAGCGGGCCCGCGCCCGGGCGGAGGCCGCCGACGCGGCCCTGGCCCGGGACGAGGTGTGGGGCCCCCTCCACGGCGTCCCGTTCACCGTCAAGGACCAGTTCTCGACCGCCGGCCTGCGCACGACCTACGCGCTGCCCCACTACGCCGACTTTGTGCCCGCCGGGGACGCCCCGCAGGTGGTGCGCCTGAAAGAGGCCGGGGGCGTCCTGATGGGCAAGACGAACCTGCCCCTGGCGGCCTACGACTGGCAGTGCGACCATCCAAATTTTGGCCGTGCCAACAACCCATGGGCGCTCGACTGTACGCCCGGTGGCAGCTCGGGCGGCTCCGCGGCGGCCCTCGCGGCGGGCCTGTCGCCCCTGGAGCTGGGCGCCGACGTGGCCGGGTCCATCCGCGTGCCGTCCCACTTCTGCGGCGTGGCCGGCCTGCGCCCCACCGAGACCGGCCCGCTGCGCGGCATCCGGCCGCCCGACCGCCCGGCCACCGTGCGCCACATCGCCGTGGCCGGGCCGATGGCCCGCACCGTGGAGGACCTGCAGCTGGGGTGGGCCGCGCTCTCGGGCTCGGCGGACGCGGTCGACGCCCCCACGCCCCCCGCCGAGGCCCTGCGCGTCGCCGTAACGCCCGAGCTGGGCGGCGTGCCCGTCGACACCGACACGCAGCGCGTGCTCCGCGACGCCGTCGCGGCCTGGCGCGCCGCCGGGTGCGAGGTAAAGCGCCGGCCCGCTCCGTTCGACATCGAGGACGCGTTCGACACCTGGGCCCGCATCCAGGGCTTCGAGCTGACGGCGGGCCTGCCCGCCCCCCTGCGCACGGCGCCGCTCCGGCAGCTGGTGTGGCAGGGGTACGTCCGATCGCAGTACGGCTTCCTCGCCGGGCGGATGGCGACGGGCGCCGCCCTGCATCCCCGCGGCTACTTCGACGCGCTCACCCGCAGGGACACGCTCGCCGACACGCTCGACATGTTCTTCCGGGACTGGGACCTGTGGATCACGCCTGTGGCCGCCACCCCGGCCTTCACGCACCGCCGCACCGGGGCCGACCTCGACATCGAGGGCGTCTCGGTCCCCTACGCCCTTCCCATCGCCCCCTACAACTGCCCGACCGCCGTGACGGGCCATCCCATCCTCACGCTGCCCGCCGGCCGGTCGTCGGACGGGCGCCCCATCGGCCTGCAGGTGCACGCCCGGCGGGGAACGGACGCTGACCTGCTCGCGGCGGGACGGCGCCTCGAAGCGGCGCTGGGGGACGTATCGTCGCTGGCCCCGCTGGGGGCGTGATCGCTGCTGCCGTTGCGGATCAGTCCCGTTCGGCAACGAAGATGTGCGAGCGGTCGCTCATTCCGTTTGCTCCGACAGCAGGGTGATTCCCACTCTCTGGATGAAGAGACAACAGGGGATCAGTCAACATTGTAGAATTAAGCCGCTTTCGTCTGATGGCATTCGCCCCCCGCCATAGAATCGAAGCCAAGCGGCCTCGAAGAAATCGGTGTCTCGGAGGCCCTGAGGACGAAACGTCTGAAATTCGGCATGCCCGAGCGCTCTGACGGAAGGGAAGAGCGGGAGTTTGCCGAATTTCAGTGGAGGCCGAAAGGCCTCAGCCGATTTGTTCACAGCCTTGACCTTTTCGTCCATTTTGAGTCAAGCCAAAATGGACACTTCTCGCAGGGAGAGGGCAAGAAGCAGCTACTCTGAGCTAACCCTCACACCATTGGGGGGGTTAGTCAAATGCGTCGCTTAGAAAACGCCCCCCGAAATGATGGGCAGCCCGGCTTCCTACCCGTCGAAGCCAGATCCGTCCCCGGACGTCCGAATGACGCTCTTCCAAACGGTCGACTGCGGAAAGCGCATCACGGTCCACCTCGAAGTCTTCGGACTCGGTGTCGATCGCGACGTACTTCTGGGCGTCCTCTTCAGCGTCGACCTGCGGACGCACGAGCCGCTCAAAAATCTCATTCCCGCGCTCGGCAAGGCCTTCTGTGTTTTCAGCCATGGTACTATGAACAGGTCGTGAATGGACATCCGGGGGAACGCATACGCCAGCCGTCGAATTTCTTTCCCGGAACGCGTCCGACTCAGTACTCTCAGCCATCAGACACACGCCCGGTGTGTGGCAGACGCGACGCTCCTCGCTGCAGATTGCTGTCTCTTCGCAGCGCTGCGGGGCGAATCGTTACTCGTGCCGCCGGCTAGGCCAAGGGACTGTCCTATCGCTGAAAAAGAGCGACGTACTCGGCGAAGACGTAGCGGCGGTTGCGCTGCTTGCCGGTCGTCTCCTCCAGGATGCCGAGGTCTTCAAGGTCCTGGAGGAGGCTCCGGGCGGTCTTGGGGGTCACGTCCAGGTGCTCAGCGACGTTTTTGGCCGATCGGACGTAGGGCTCCTGGTACAGCCGCGTGAGCAGGGTCCGCGCGTTCGCGGCTTTGCGGCCCAGCGTCGTGATCTGCTCCTCCACTCGCTCGCGGAGGGAGAGGAGGTCCTCGAACGTGTCGCACCCCTGCCGCGCCGTCTCGCGGACCGCCACGAGGAAGAAGCGGATCCAGTGCCCCAGATCATCCGAGGCGCGGACGGTCATCAGCGCGTCGTAGTAGGCGGCCCTGTGTCGCTCGATGTAGCTTGACAGGTAGAGCGACGGCTTGTTGAGCAGCCCGTGGCGGATGAGGTACAGGGGGATGAGCAGTCGCCCAATCCGGCCGTTGCCGTCCAGAAACGGGTGAATCGTCTCGAACTGGTAGTGGCTGATCGCGATGCGGATCAGGCGGGGCACCTGAACCGACTCGTTGTGCCAGAACATCTCCAGATCGCTCATCAGCCGATCGATCTCGTGGTGTGGAGGGGGGACGTAGACTGCGTCGTCCAGGCTGGCCCCGATCCAGTTCTGGCTCCGCCGGTACGCGCCCGGCTGCCGGTTCTGGCCGCGCACGCCCTGCATCAGCGTCCGGTGCGTCTGCTTGAGAAGACGGGTGGAGAGGGGAAGCGTATCCAGCGCGTCGATGGCCTCCCGCAGGGCCTGTACGTAGTTCTGAACCTCCCGCCAGTCGTCCCGCCGGTCCGGATCGACCTCCTCTTCCGGACGGATCGCCTCCTCCACCTCGGTGCGTGTCCCCTCGATGCGGCTGGAGTCGGTGGCCTCCTTGACCACATGGAGCCGGATGAAGAGATCGACGTCGGGGACGATGCGCGAGAAGGCATTCAGCTCGCCGAGCGCCCGCGTGGCCTCTTCCAGCAGCGTGTTGATGCGCGGATCGTCCCACGCCCAGCCGTGATTGACGGACGACGGAATAAACGCCTCGTAGCTCCCCTGCAAGACGTACCGCCCCGACTCGTACTCGTCGAGAGATACGGTGTCGGTCGGGGGCCGAGACTCAGTCATGGGCACCGGGCGGAAAGAACGAGGCTGAATCTACTCTCGCAGACCCTCTTACGGTAACTACTTTCCGTTACCGAATCTATTACGGTAAAAATCGGGTTCTTTTTACCGTAAACGCTCCGCTGTGGTCCCTTGCTCGCTGCGGATCGCCGCCTCGGCTCAGCGCTGTGTGGCGAATCGTCGCGTGCACTGCTGAATCAATCCCCTTGATTGAATTCCATTTCCCTCAGCGACAATGGAATTCGAAACTTCCGCCAGCCAGGTAGCACCCTACTCCTCCGGCCTTGAAGAAAATGCCGCCCGGACAACTGCGAAGGCGGAGCGCTCGGAAATTCTTCACTGCCTGACCGAGCGAAGTGCTGGGAGCAACGCGACCGAGTGCTTTTAGAGTGCGAGGGAGTTTGAAGAATTTCAGCGCAGCCGGAGCAGCGTCAGGCATTTTCTTCACAGCCGTGATCTTTTTGGTTCGTTTTTCGATCTAGCGAAAAATGAACGTCTCTGGTTGCAAACGGGCAGTTGCCTCATCGCAGAGCGCGACCTCTGAAGAAAGCAATTCTTCCACTTCCGGCTGAGCAGGCGGTCTCGAACCGAATCGACGACGCTGGTGCGGCTCATGAGGTGACGGCCTCCATGTAGGAACGAATGACTGTTTGCACGCGGCAGAGGTCAGCGTAGTGCCAGAGGACGTCGATCGATCCGCCCTGATCGTGAAAGTCGCGAAGGGCCTCCAGCGCCACGTCGAGCCCCATGCAGCTGCGGTACTTGAAGCAATCCGCAACAGTCTTTGCGGGCTCGTAGATGGGGACGGACACGCCCTCAATCTCGTGGGTCTCAACGCCTTTGGTGCGGGCCTCGCCGGACATGCGGACGATGCGAAGTGACACGGCGTCGACCGACGGCTCTCGGTCCTTGTGGCCGATGGCGAGCCACACGTCGAGCGGGTTCTGGGTCGTCAGGCCGTGGAACTGGAGGGCCGAGAGGAGACACACGGTGCCCTTTGGCACCCGCTTGGCGGCGACGGCCAGGGAGTGATGCGCGGTCACCTCATGGTCGGGGCGCCGGTAGAGACCGCGACCGATCCGCACGAGGTCGCCGCGGTCGACGAAGCGGGAGAGGGACTGCCGGGGAATGCCCTCGTCTTCCACCTCACGAGTGCGGAGAATTCCCCGCTTGTCGGCCAGCGAAAGAAGCCGATCCGTGTTCGTGTCGGGCATGAGATCCGTCGGAGACAATTTCGGCGGCGGGCTCCGCTACAGATTTTGGTCTTGATCCCCTACGAAGGGAGACCATCAAACTTTGTGGCGTAACGTCGGCATATAACGCCAGATGCTGACAATATGTTACAACCACCGATTCCCACTGCGAACTGCTGTCCGCTCGTCTCCTCGCTTCACTCCCGTCCCCCGAACGGGGCACTGGATGAGATCTGGCATTTTGAGGAGAAGGTACGCCCGACGCGGGGCGGCCCCGACGCTTCTCGCTGCGGATTGCCGCGTCGTTGCAGTGCGGAATCGCGAATCGTCGCTCATCTCGCTAGGAACATGACACGAGGTCTCTGAGTGGCGGCAGTGATGCGAGAGGGCAAACATCAGTCGGCATGAAGGACTGATAGAAAGACAGCAGACATAACGGAGTTAGAATATCCTCGTGTCGGCATTGTCGTTACTCTAAATGTCCTAGTTGGCACCCACTGAGTCGCGCTTGAGCGCCTTTAACCGGCGTTCTGTGGGGGATTCAATGCCATTCCGACATTCAGCATTGAGATGTGCAGAACTGCACAAAAAGGATACCCCATACCTTCGACACCGCTGCCGATTGCAGCCGCTCAAGGCAGGTTGCTTTTCACGAATATGGTGAATCTGGCGTTCTGAGCGGAGGGGTCGAAGATGGGATACCCAGTTGGTAAAATATCGATAAACTGATTTTCCAAGGGATGGAAGACGAAGTATTCGATACCCGTTTCAGCCTCGACAATCTGAGAGCGGTATACGAAGAGGAAATCGCCGGGAGAGGGGGAGCTGGTATGGATGGCGTGAGTCCAAGTCGATTTGAAGAGCAGAAAGCTGAACAATTTCAAATAATAAGACGCAAGTGTAGGGACGGAACTTATACATTCACACCGTACAGGGAGGTTCTGAAATCGAGAGGACGCAATAAAAAACCACGTGTGATATCTATACCGACAGTAAGAGATAGAATTGTTTTATTAATTTTGAAAGATATACTACACGATATATTCGACGATTGCGTGAACAGAAGTCTTCCTAATCAGGTAATACGAAGATTGAAAGAATTTTATCTATCAGATAAGAGTAACGACAAAAAAATATATCGAGCGGATATCGAGTCATTTTACGGGGATATTGAATACGAATATTTGGAACATAAACTAAGATCTAGAATAGACTCAGAAAGAATAATAAATTTATTATTAAGAGCAATAAAAACACCCACAGTGCCTAAGAATTATAGATATACAGATAAAGACAAATACAAGAAAGGAAAAGGTATCCCCCAAGGTTTGTCTATTTCGAACATACTGGCAGAGATATGCCTAGAGGGACTCGATCATAATATGAGGCAAAAATTTGCATTTTACGAGAGATACGTTGACGACATTATAATATTCTGGAAAGCTGACAGCTTGAGTAGCGTAGTGACTATGTTGGGTAATGAGCTTAATAATAGAGGGGGGCTTAGCCTAAATAGCGACAAAAGCCATCCGATAAAGACTGATAGCGGTTTCCAATATCTAGGATATTACTTTAAGGGAGAAAACGTCACAGTTAGAAAGAAGAGTGTCGATGAATTTATCGATTCCTTAGCCGCAAAATTCACTTATATACGAGAAAACTTCGAAGAAGAGAAAAGAAAAAGAGATAACGTCGAAGACTCTGATTTGAAAAGAATATTCGTAGAGTCGCTTAACAATAGGTTGACTGGAGTGATATCGGAAGATAGACGATATGGGTGGATATTCTACTATGTAGAGATAAATGATGAAGAGCTTCTTCATCGTATTGACGCTATAGTTCGAGACTTTTTTGGTCGATCCCCCTGCTTCCAAGAAGTACCCTCTTCGCTCCAACGTATTGCCAGGGCCTACTGGGAAGCTCAAAGTAATCCCCGGGGTGGATACATTCGCAACTATGATGCTCTCAACAACCCAAAGAAGAAGTATCACTATCTTCTGGAGCGCGGTTTAGTTGATCCGTCTGAACAGTACTCGACTGACGAAATAGAAAAACTGTTCAGAAGGGAAAAGGACCAGGTTATTTCAACTCTTGAATCCGACGCCGGTACACTGAGTTAGGCGAGGGGGCCTACCCGTGCTGGTAGTTAATTACCCTCCACGGGGAAACTCCAAGCTGCCGGCTCTTGGGTTAGCTTGGAGTGCATGTAATCTTAGGCCGAGAGGCCCGTAGATCTCCAGTACCCCTGTTGGGCTGGGGAGCATCGTCGTGGACATCTGGGCTCCCTCGCCTCTTTTTAAATCCAAAAATTGACATGTCCGAGTGCGAGTCAGCAATACAAAGCGCTGAGCGTCTCAGGAGACAAATTTGGTATACTCGTGAAGCAAGAATGAATGCACACCGGAGATGTCGAAGGATGCACTGGTGGTCACTCGGGGCGATAAGCGTAATATCTTTGTATGTATTGATAATATCTATACTACCATTATTGCTCAACATAACTGGCGAGACGAGTAGATACCTGTATATAGCCTCTATTACATCTTCGATAGGTATACTAGTCTTAAGTGTTTTTGAGTCTGGGAAAAGCTATATGGTAAAGTCGGAGCGATTTGTAATGTGTGGAAGAGAATTAGCAAAATTACTACGAAAGCTAGATATAGTTTTGGATAAAGGAAATGTTAAATATGAGGAAATAGAAAATTTAATAAAAAGATATAACAATGTGTTAGACAAGTACGCGCAAAACCACGAGAGAGATGATTTCGATTACTTTAGAGCAAATAACGACCATTTCGACTTAGGATGCATAGAAAAAAATTTTTATATAATAAAATGGAATTTGAGAATATACTGGAAGCCAGTACTTTTTTGTCTAATACCTCCAGTCTTAGTTTTCCTTGCTATATAAAATGTTGTCCTATCCGAAAATCTCATCCGCTGCAGCGTCAAGCGTTTATGGCGCAAGGTGAGCGCACCGTTCCGACAGGCGCTGCACGGAATGCCCGAGAATCGCCTGAACGACCCTCAAGTCCCCTCTGAACTAAACCGCGCGTTAGCTGTGCGGTAAGCGCTTATCGTTTTTCTACCTCTTAGAATGAAAAACCGGTTCTTCTTACCGTAACGAGTCCACCGCAGTCCTTTTCTCGCTCGACACTCTGAGGTACCCCCGCACCCCCAACACCCCCTGCCCCACTGCCAGCGGCACGAGGCTCATGAGCGCGATGATCGTCCAGGCGTCCGCCCCCGGCGGCTGGATCTCCAGCACGCCCGCGACGCCGGGGAGGTAGACGGCCCCGAAGAGGAGCAGCTCACAGAAGCCCACCGCGGCCCAGACGTAGCGGTTGCGGGTCACCTCGTTCACCAGCACGCCGGACTCCGGCTGCCGCATGTTGAAGACGTGCCAGAGCTGCCCAAACGCCAGGGTGAGGAACGAGACCGTAATGGCCGCCTCGCCCTCTAGCCCCAGCCCCTGCGTCGCCCAGAAGAGCGCCCCCAGCACGGCCCCGGAAAAGACGAGCCCGTACCCGCCGATGCCGATCCAGTGGCGCCGGCTCAGCACCGGCTCCGAGGGGTCGCGGGGCGGGCGGCGCATCGTGCCTTCGTCGCCCTCCCCCACGCCCAGCGCCAGGGCGGGGAAGACGTCCGTCACCAGGTTGAGGAAGAGGATCTGGAGCGGCAGGATGGGGAGCTGCGTGCCTACGGCGGTGGCCAGACCCACCACGGCCACTTCCCCCACGTTGCACGACATCAGGTAGTAGACGAACTGCCGGATGTTGCGGAAGATGACGCGCCCCTGTCGCACAGCCGCCACGATGGTGGAGAAGGCGTCGTCCTGCAGCACCATGTCCGCCGCCTCGCGCGCCACCTGGGTGCCGCGCTGCCCCATCGCGATGCCGACGTCGGCCTTCTTGAGGGCCGGGGCGTCGTTCACGCCGTCACCGGTCATGTCCACGATGCGGCCCGCCCGCTGGTGCAGCTCGATGAGGTCCAGCTTCTGTCGCGGGGTGGCCCGGGCGAAGAGCCGCGTGTGGAGGCGCTCGTGTCGCTCCTCGTCACTCAGCGCGTCGGGCGGCTTCATGTCGGCCCCGTGCACCACCGGCGCGTCGTCGCGGTCCACCAGCCCCACCGCCCGCCCAATGCTCCGCGCCGTGACGGGCTGGTCGCCGGTAATCATGACGACCTCGATGCCCGCCCCGCGGCACATCTCGATGGCCGGCTGCACGTCGTCGCGCGGCGGGTCGTAGAGGCCCACCAGGGCCAGGAGCGTGAGGCCCTCGTACGGCGGCGCGCCGGGATCGTCGACCGTCTTCTGGGCGAGGGCGAGGATGCGGAGGCCCTCGTTCGCCATCTGTTCGTTGCGCTCATGCCAGCGGGCGCGGGCCTCGTCGTCGAGCTCTTCTTTTCCGTCGGCCGTCGCCTCGTGGGTGGCGGCGTCGAGGACGGCCTCCGGCGCCCCCTTCACGGCCACCCGGTACGGGCCGCCGTCCTGCTCGTGCACCGTCGCCATCATCTTCACGTTCGTGTCGAACGCCTCCTCGTCCACCCGCGGCTGCCCGGCCTCCGTGGTCCGGCGCGTGCGCCCCGCCGCCCTGTCGCCGGGTCGTTGGGGCCGACCTCGTCGCGCCGCCGGGCCGCCTCGTCCGCCGACAGTCCCGCGTCCGGATCAACCCCAAACTCTTCGGCCACCGCGTCCCCCGCCTGGGCCCACCACGACGATTCTGTATCAGAGGGCGGTACATCCGTGACATTCTCGGTCGTGCTTGGCATATTCGACGCGTGATGCGTTTGGGAGAAATGGCTGCCGGGGAGGGGCCTCAGCGGGCTTTCCCCGCCGCGGCAAAGCTTCTGATTCTGCGTGTGGGGGTTTAGGGATGCAACGTTCGCAGCCCAGCTCTCACGTTCACACGCCCCTCCCCTCTCGCCCCGCTCCCATGCGTCCCTCTTGCGACTCACCTCTTCCCCCTTTCCCCTCCGTCAGGCGACAGACGCTCCAGTCCCTGCCCGCCGGCAACCGTCAATCTACTAACACTCAACGCACCAACCCACCAACGTTCAACGCCTCCATGCCCGAACTCGTCCTCATCGCCGCCGTCGCCGAGGAGAACCGCGTCATCGGCAAAGACAAAGACCTCCCCTGGCACATCCCGGAGGACCTGAAGCGCTTCAAGCAACTCACCACCGGGCACCCCCTCTTGATGGGCCGCCGCACGTTCGAGTCCATCGTGCACCAGTTCGGCGGCCCCCTGCCCGACCGGAAGATGGTCGTCCTCACCACGCAGGACGACTACGGGGCGCACCCCGAGGTCGACACCTACGCGTCCGTCGACGCGGCCCTGGCGGCCCTGCCCGACGACGAGACCGTCTTCGTCGGTGGGGGCGAGTCCGTCTACGAGCAGTTCCTCCCCCACGCCGACCGGCTGGAGCTGACGCTGATCGAGGGCGACTACGAGGGCGACACCTATTTTCCGCCGTTCGAGCACCTCGTCGGGGACGTGTTTGAGGCGACCGCGGTGGACGCCCGGGACGGCTTCCGCTTCGTCACCTACGAGCGGACGGACGTGGACTGATCGACCGGCTCCCGCGCGAAGAAGGCCTCGATGCGGTCGTGCTGGCGCCGCGCGTCGTTGTAGCCAATCTCGAGGAGGCGGTCCAGGTAGTCGGGGTGAAAGAGCAGCATGCTCCACCAGTCGGGCGGGGGATCGGTGCGCCACTGGACCGAAGACAGCAGCGTCCCCATGGCGCCGCCGAGGTCCATCTGGTAGTCGCCCGCCAGGGCCCCGAGGTCGACCGACGGCCGCAGGACGAGCAGGTCGATGGGCCGCAGCGGCTCGTGCGTCCCGGGGCGCAGCTTCCGCACGAGGCGGTTGATGCGGCGCAGCACGGCGGCGTCGTGCTCCAGCACGTCGAGCATGAGCACGTTGGCAAGAATGCCCATCATCTGGAAGAGCGACGGGTAGGCCGGCGTGCGGGCCGACCGGTTGGCCTCGGCCTGGGACCGCTCGTAGCGGGTCGAGACGACGAAGAGGCGATCCGCCCCCAGGTGGACGGCCGGCGCGAGGGGATCCAGCATGCGAAGCCCCCCGTCGCCGTACCAGGCGTCGTCGAGGCGCACCGCCGGAAACACCATGGGCAGGGCCGTGGAGGCCATCACGTGGTCGAGGCCGAGGCGTGCCCGGCGCCCAACCCGGTTGGGCCGCTCCCAGTCGTGCATCGAGCAGCCTTGCACCCACGTCACTGTCTGGAGGGTGGCGTAGTTGGAGGTGGAGATGGCGAGGCCCTGGAGGCGCCCCGCCTCCAGGTTGTCGGCCACGCCCGTGAGCCGCCCCGCGTCGTCCGTCGGCAGGCGCCGGTCGAGGTAGGCGCGGAGGGGGGCCGTGTCCAGAAGGGTTTGTGTTTTGCTCGGCCGTCCCCACAGCATCGACCGCGCAATTGCCCAGGGGGAGCGCGGCGCAAATACATCGTCCGCCGTCAAGCCCTCCCAGTAGCGCACGAGCCGTGCGGTGCGGGCCTTCCACGGCCCGGGGTCGGCCGCGAGGTGGGCTGCGTTGATGGACCCCGCCGACACGCCCGTCATGAGCGGCATCGACGCGTCCGGGAACGCCTCCCCCACGTAGTGAAGGACCCCGGTCTGGTAGGCGGCCCGGGCTCCGCCCCCGCCCAGCACGAGCGCCGCGGGCGCCTCCGCCGAGCCGCTGGGGGCCGGGTCCACGGTCCCGTTGGACGGTTCTTCGCTCATCGAAGGGAAGGGGGATGCGAGCTTGCGGTGAGGCACCCAGTCTACCGCGGGTGGCGCCCGCGGCGTTGCGTCTCCTCCCACGCCCGACTGGCCTTCGGGTTCAGGAGGTGTGCCATCGATACCGACGCAGGACCTCGGGGTCCCGCGTGCGCTTCATCACCGTGCCGCACTCCTCACAGTAGAACACGACCTCCCGCAGGGGCGCCGAGACCCCGAGCATGAAGAAGAAGCCCGCGCTCCATCCGTACTGGGGCTCCACGGCCACGCGGGGGTGGGTCAGGTCGTGCCCGCACGCACACGGCGCCTCGTCCACGCGCCCGGCGAGGACCTCCTTCGTGCTCGCCGCCGACGCCGAGGCCACGGCCACCCCGCCCCCATTTTCCGTGGGCTCCGGATCGGGCTTCCGCTCAAAGTCTTCGTCGCGCCACCAGAGCTCCGGGGCTTCGTCCTGTAGCTCCGGCTCCCGCTCAAAAACGTACCGGTCGGCCGACCACTCGCCGGGCCCGAAGACGAACACAATCAGAAGCAAAACGAATACGAGGGCCGAAAACTCAAGGGACTGGTTGGCCGACAGGAGGCCCTGCTCCAGGTGGACCAGAAAAACGGCCCCGGCCAGGATGGGAATCTGCACGAGCGCCGCAAGGCGGGTGAGCAGTCCCGCGGCCAGCAGAAGTCCCCCCACCAGATGCGCGAACGTCACGTAGTGGGCAAGCGCCGCCGAGGCGAACGAAAACGCCGACAGGTCCACGAGGGCCCCCACGCCCTGGCTCTCGTACGCAAACAGCACCCCGCGGACGAAGAGCCCGATGCCGAGATAGACGCGGACGAGATCAAGGGCGACCGTCCGGTGCTCGTTGATCCAGTCGACGACCTCACGATAGCGAGACATGGGGGGAACGGTGCATTGTGCGCAGGGCGCGAATAGATCGTCCCTTGGAGGGTGTTTGTGGGCGGCCCTCCATCTGCGTTTCATTTTTCCTTTTCTTCACATAAACATGACGGGGGCGGCCCGTCCTCGTTCCCCCGGCCCTATGGGCCCCGTGCCCCCACAAACAACTGACCGGGCCCAGCTTACAAGAACGACACGCCCGTTTCTTTTCTCCGTCCCCTCTGCGCCCCATGGCCGACCCGCCCGCCCTCTCCGCCCTTCCGGACGACGCGCGCCTCTGGATCCACGCGACCGCCGCGCCGCTCGACGACGCCACACAATCGGCCCTGCTCGACCGGCTTTCGGCGTTCATGGACGGGTGGACCTCTCACCAACAGCCCGTAGAGGGGGCCGCGACCATTCTCGACGACCGGTTTTTGGTTGTTGCCGCCGCCCCGGTTGGAGGGGGCGACATTTCTGGGTGCGGCATCGACGACCTGGCCCACGCGATCGACGACGCGGCGTCGGCCCTGGACGTCGACTGGGTCCCCTCGCTGCACGTGCTGTACCGCACCGCCGACGGGGGCGTCGCCGCCGTCTCCCGCCGCACCTTTCAGCAGCGTGCCGGCGACGGCGCCGTGACGGCGGACACGCCTGTGTTCGACCCGAGCCTCACCACGCTGGGGGCCCTCCGCGAGGGGGCGTTCGAGGCGCCCGCCCGCGAGTCGTGGCACGCCCAGCTGCTGGGCACGCCGGCCGCGAGCTAAGTAGACACGCAAAAGACCCTTCCCAACAAGTCATTCCGAGCGCAGCGAAGCGGGGTCGAGACACGAGCGAAGCGACTGATGAAATTAATCTCTTCGAAGATCAGTAGAGGCGACCTTCGGGCCGGTATATTCCCAGATCAGCGTTCGCGCTGGACCCAGTAAGATTCGTCGACTCGCTTTTCCCTCCGGTCGTCGTTCGCTCAGAATGACCCTCGAATAAACGTATTTCTGCGTGCTTACATAGAACGCCAGCGTCCCGCCGGTGCAGCGCGAGCCCCAGCCCTGCCCCGGACACTCGTCGTACGGGTTTTGTGTTGCGTGGCGCGCAGCATCGCGGGGCGCGTGCAGAAGGACACCAAACAATCCGCCGTACGACACACGAAATGCCCGGGGCGCCCTCTCCACTGCTCTCGCCCGCCCCTTTGACGCTCACGCCCGACCGTCTCATGGCCTTCATTCGGACCCCGTGGGAGGCCCTGATTTCGTGGCTGGCGCGGATGGACCCGTCCCGCCGCGAGATCTTTCTGGCGGCGCTGGCGCTGGTGCTTCTGTTTGCCGTCGGCACTGCGGGCTACGTCCTGCTCGAAGGGTGGTCGGTGGCCGACGGGTTCTACATGACGTTCATCACCCTCTCGACCATCGGATTTCAGGAGGTGAGCCCCCTGTCCGATGTCGGTCGGTTTTTTACCTTCGGGCTCGGGGCCACCGGCATCGGGATCCTCAGCTTCGTCGCCGTCCGCTCCGCCCAGCTTCTTCTCGTTAGCGACCGCCTCCGAGAACGCCGCATCATGAAACGAATCGACGCGCTTTCGGGCCACTACGTCGTCTGCGGATACGGGCGCGTGGGGGAGCGACTCACCGAGGACCTGATTCGGGAAGGGGAGGCGGTGGTGGTGGTCGACACCGACGAGGAGATTTGCGCCTCGCTGTCTGAGGCCGAGCGCCTGCACGTGCAGGGGGACGCCGAGGACGAGGGGACCCTCCGTGCCGCCGGAATCGAGCGGGCGCGGGGCCTGATCCTCACCCTCCCCGAGGACAGCAGCAACGTCTTCGTGGCCCTTACGGCCCGGGAGATGAACCCGAGTCTCTTCGTCCTGGCCCGCACCATCGACCACGACAACCGGAGCAAGCTGCGCAACGCCGGGGCGGACAAGGTGATTGCCCCGAGCGAGGTGGGTGCCGACCGCATGGCACAGGTCGTGCTGCGCCCCCACACCGACGATTTTCTGGAGCGCGTCCTCCACACCAGTGCGCTGAGCCGTCAGATCGACGAGGTGCAGATTCATAAAAACGCGCCCTTGGCCGGACAGACCCTGGCCGAGAGCAATTTCCGCCAGCAGTTCGACGCCATCGTGATCGGCATCATCGACGCCGACACCGGTGCCATGACGTTCAACCCCTCCCCCACCGAGCGCATCGACCCCGGGGACATTCTCATCGTACTGGGCGAGACCGAGATTATCGACGCCCTCCGCGAACGCGTGTGTCTTCCGTAGTTGCCGGGCCCGCCGTGGAGAAACGGACCGTCCCGGCGCAGGTACACGTTCTCATCTTTCTGGCACAGCTCTTCTCCGATCCATGCACGCGCACCGGACGTTGCTCCTCGTCGGTCTCGGCGTGCTCCTGTTCCTGACGGGCCTGTCCTCCCCGGCCGCGGCGCAGGGGTACTTCGACCAGTACGCCATCGAGAACATTCTGGCCCGGCAGGCTGACAATCTCAATGACCTGCCGGAGGTGTACTACGAGTACGCCGTGCTCGACGACCCGAGCGGCAACAGCGTGGTGGCCCGCGATCGGTTCTACCAGCGCATCGGGGAGGGAAGCTCCGAGACGGGCCGCAAGCGGTCCCAGCTCGTCGAGCTGCTCAACCGACAGACCGTCGAGAACACGCCCCTCGGCGACACGCTCGTCGTCCCCACTGAGTTTGGGCTCGACTTCCGGGCCTACTCTCCCTTCCCCCGCTACTACCCGGAGGCCCACCGCATCAAGAAGCTGTTCGTCATCCACAAGACGGTGCAGGCCTTCGCCGCGTACGAGTACGGCCGGCTCGCGCGCTGGGGCATCGTAAACACCGGCAATCCCGACTCCACCGCCACGCCGACGGGCCGGTTTAACTTCAACTGGAAGGAGAAAAAGCGGGTCTCAACGATGAGTCCGCCCGGGGAGGAGTGGACGATGCGCTGGGTCTTCAACTTTCACGCGGCCCGCGGCATCCACATCCACCAGTACTCGATGCCCACGGGCGGCCCCACGAGCCACGGCTGCGTGCGCCTCGTCGACGCCGACGCCGAATGGATTTACGACTGGGCCGAGCCCTGGCAGACGACAAAGGGGCACATGGGCCCGTCGTCCGGACGGGGCAGGCTCATAGAGCCCGGCACCATGGTGCTCGTGGTGGGCGACGACCCGGAGGGCTCCCCGCGGCCGTTCGAGTACAGGGCCCAGTACCCGGTGCTGAAGCGCGTGGAGTTGCCGAGCAGCCCCTACGACGTGCCGGCCGGCACCAATCAGCAGGAAATGTGGGACCGGCTGCGGGAGCAGCGTGCCTCTCGGTGAGCGGGCCCCCACACCGGAACGTTCGGGGCAAGGGAAACCCATCAAGGCCCGTCCCCGCGGTTCTCAGCGCGCGGGGAACCGGTCCGTGACCACCGGCGGGCGGGCCCTTGACGACGAGTCGGGCAGGGGAACGCCGGCCGTCTGGCCCCCGGACAGCTCATTCATGACCGGCTGTTCACGAAAAACGCCGGCGTCCGCAATGGGGCGCAGGATGCGCCCGAAGCGCGGGAGCCATGCCTCGTGGTCCCACGAGAAGTACGTGAGGACGGCCTTGCCCACGACGTGATCCATGGGCACGAAGCCCCAGAACCGGCTGTCCTGCGAGTTGTCCCGGTTGTCGCCCATCGCGAAGAAGTAGTCCTGTTGAAACGTGTAGGTGGACGTGCGGGCCCCATCGATGGCAAAGGTGGAGTCCGTCATCTGGCGCGCGTCGTGCCCCTCGTACCGCACGATGACCGGCCTGTAGAGGGCCCAGTTCCGGTCCGTGAGTTTCACGGTGGTCCCTTTCGCCGGAATGTGAACGGGCCCGTAGTTGTCCGGCGTGTACCCTCGCCCGGAAGGGTACATGAGGTCGTTGTACTCGTCGCTGTTCAGAACGTAGGGCTCGATGGAGCGTACCCACGAGCGCTGGCACATTTGCTTCGCTCCCTCGGGCGTCGCCAGCACGCGCACCGTCTCCGCGCGGTTGGTCCGTCGCACCTCGCTGATGCCCATCTCCTCCATGCGTCTCCGCGGGATCTGGTAGCGCGCGTCGCTCTTGGTGACGGTCCAGTACTGCTGCATGCCACGCCCCAGGGGCAGGGGATCCCCGTCGATGTGTACGAGCTTGTCCCGTACCGACAGGGTGTCGCCCGGCATGCCGATGACCCGCTTCACGTAGTGCACCTTGCGGTCGATCGGCTCGTCGTCCGGCGGATAGTTGAACACGATTGGGTCGCCCCGTTGCACCTCGGAAAACCCGGGCAGGCGGTGGTACGGGAACGTGACGCCCGGGAGGTGAATGGACGTCAGCGGGATGCCCAGCGAGACCGGCGTCCGGGGCCCGTAGTGCAGCTTCGAGACGACGAGGTAGTCCCCCACGAGGAGGTTTTCTTCCATCGAAGGGGTCGGAATGCGGAAGAGGTCAAACAGGAGCGACCGCACGATGAGGACGATCACGACAGCCACGACGAGGGACTCGCCCCATTGTCGAAGCTCGCTCTTGCGCGCGTCGGCGTCCCGGCTCGAATCGTCGGTCGACATACTGGTGTGGGGGTGGAATGAGGTGGAGTGTGGTTCAGCCCGCCCGCCGTCCGGTTACGGCGATGGCGGAGACGACGCGGAGGCGTCTGAGGTGCGTGTCGTATCCAGACGCGGACGGCGCCCCGGCACGATGGCGCCGCGCGAGATGGGGGTGAGGAAGAACGATCGGCCGTCGTACCCGGTGCGGTACCACCGCCTGCGACGCTCGTCGTAGTAGTAGTCCACGTGCGGCGCCGGCCCCGCGTCTTGAAGGGGAGCAAGCAGGGTGTCCCGCAGTCCCCGCAGCCGATGCCGATACGCCCGGTCCGCCGCTACGATGAGGCCGCGCCCCTGGGGCCCTCGCCCGTCCATCACCTGTACCGGAATGGAGTCGTTGACCACGAACCAGTATTCGAACTGGGGCCGGCCCGCCAGCGAATCCTCGATCGGGGCGTCGGCGAGCGTCTGCGTCGGGTCCCCAAACTCGGCCTGGAGGCGTGCCCGCAGGGCCGGGGTCCGGGTCGTGTCGAGGAAGGTGTAGTCGGCGGTCCCGCCCAGGAAGGCCCACTCGGCGTCCGCAAATCGCGACCGGAACCACTCTCGTTCCAGGTGCCGCACCGGACGCACGTCGTCGAGGGGGAACGATGGGAGCTGGGCCGTCGGGGACGGGGCGGACGGGCGGACGAGGTGGAGCGAGTCGGTGGGGGTCGGAAGCTGCACGGGCGGGTGCGCGGGCCATGTCCCCTTCTGGCGCAGGTGGCGGCGCGCCAGGGCGCGGTACCGCTCGTTCTGGTAGCGCTCGATGAGGCTGGCGTCCCCCCCGGTCGTCTGGGCGGCGGCCGGCCCCACCCCCCCTACCGTCAAAAGCGCCCATCCCACCACGCAGACGGCGCACAGGGCGCCGGACCGAAGGGCCTCCTGCGGATGCCATCCAGGCGGATGTCTCATGCTCGGGTCGTCGTGCCGGGGCGAAAAGAAGAGTGGCGCTCCGTCCCCCCTGGGGAGCCGTCGGGCGTCTCGGGGCCGAAACGGGCCTAGTCCTCGTCCACCGAGAGAATGGCGAGGAAGGCCTCCTGCGGGACGTCGATCTCCCCCATCTGTTTCATGCGTTTCTTGCCCTCCTTCTGCTCCTCCAGCAGCTTCTTCTTGCGGCTCACGTCCCCGCCGTAGCACTTGGCCGTCACGTCCTTGCGCTGCGCCTTGATCGTCTCGCGGGCCACAATGCGGCTCCCGATCGACGCCTGCACGGGCACCTCGTAGAGCTGCCGGGGGATGACGTCCTTGAGCTTCTTGGCGAGCTTGCGCCCCACCTCGTGGGCCGAGTCGCGGTGCACGATGGTCGACAGGGGCTCGGCCGGCTTCTCGTCGATCAGGATGGTTAGCTTCACGAGGTCGCTCTCGCGGTACTCCAGCAGCTCGTAGTCGAACGAGGCGTAGCCGCGGCTCGCGCTCTTGAGGTTGTCGTAGAAGTCGAAGACAATCTCCGCGAGGGGCAGCTCGTACTCCAGCTTCACCGTCTGCCCGTCGAGCCAGCGCTGACTCCCATACTCCCCGCGCCGCTTCTCGCAGAGCTCAATGACGTTGCCGATGTAGTCGCTCGGCGTAATGATGTCGGCCTTCACGTAGGGCTCGTGGACCGCCTCAATGTCGCCGTAGTGCGGCATGTCCTCGGGCTTGTCGACCGTCACGGTCTTGGGCTCCCCCTTTTCCTCGACCTCCACCTCGTACTCCACGTTGGGCACCGTGGTGATGATGTCGAGGTCAAACTCGCGCTCCAGGCGCTCCTGAATAATTTCCATGTGGAGCAGGCCCAGGAAGCCCACCCGAAAGCCGTACCCGAGGGCGGAGGAGCTTTCGGCCTGGTACGTCAGCGAGGCGTCGTTGAGCTGCAGCTTCTCGAGCGCGCCGCGCAGCTCCTCGAAGTCGTCGGTCTCGGTGGGGTAGATGCCGCTGAAGACCATGGGCTTCACCTCCTCGAAGCCCGGAATCGGCTCCTCGGCGGGGTCGTGGGCCGTCGTGATGGTGTCGCCGACGCGCGCGTCCTGGATGTCCTTGATGGAGCCGATGATGTAGCCCACATCGCCCGCCGTAAACGTGTCGACTTTCTGCCGGCCCATCCGCAGGATGCCCATCTCCTCGGCGTCGTACTGCTTTTTGTTGGACATGAACTCCATCGTGTCCCCCGCCTCCAGCGTGCCGTCGAAGACGCGGGCGTAGACGACAGAGCCGCGGTACGAGTCGTAAATGGAATCGAAAATGAGGGCGCGCAGCGGCGCGTCCGGGTCGCCGGACGGGGGCGGCACCCGGTCGATCATGAGGTCGAGCATCTCGTCGACCCCCTCGCCCGTCTTGGCGCTGATCTGGAGAATGTCCTCGGCGGGCTCGCCGATCAGGTCCTCCAGCGCCTGCGCCACCTCGTCGGGCCGGGCCACCGGCAGGTCGATCTTGTTGATGACGGGGATGATCTCCAGGTCCTGCTCCAGGGCGAGCCACAGGTTGGAGATGGTCTGCGCCTCGATGCCCTGCGCCGCGTCGACCAGCAGGATCGCCCCCTCACAGGCCTTCAGCGCGCGGCTCACCTCGTAGGTGAAGTCGACGTGCCCGGGCGTGTCGATGAGGTTGAGCGTGTACTCCTGCCCGTCCGGGGCCGTGTGCGCCATCCGCACGGCGTGGCTCTTGATGGTGATGCCCCGCTCGCGCTCCAGGTCCATGTCGTCGAGCGTCTGCTCCTTCATCTCGCGCTCGGTGATGGTCCCGGTGCGCTCCAGGAGCCGATCGGCCAGGGTGCTCTTCCCGTGGTCGATGTGCGCGATGATGCAGAAGTTGCGGATCGTCGAAAGGTCAGGCATGAGGCACGAAAGGCCATCGGATGGGCGTCCAGTGAAGGGCCGCGGGGCGGCCGGGCCGGTGGGCTGCACCCGGCCGGGCCCTCAATTCACGGGGCGTATAACGGGCCACCGTTCCTCGCGTTGCACGACGGGGCGCCCGTCCCGCTCGCCGCAGCGGCTAGGGGTGCGGCTCCGAGACGGCCGACGACCGGGCGGAGGCCGACGCCGCACCGCTTCCGGAGGCCGCCTCCCCGCGCGATGCGGGGGCGTCCGGCTGCGTCAGGGCCGACGGGGCCGGGGGGGGCGCCTCCAGGTCCAAGTCCGAGAAGACCGCCGCGGGGCGCCGCCACGTCCGCCCGCCGGCGCGTGCGGCCCGGCGTTTCGCAATCCGGCGCTCGTGGAAGGCCTGGTGGAAGACCATGACCCCGACCACCCCGACGACAATCGACATATCGGCCACGTTCCAGATGGGAAACAGCTCCATGTACGCCCCCCCGAAGACCGGAATGACCCGAGGGATGAAGCCCTGCCAGAGGCTCACGTGAATGAAGTCGACCACGCGCCCGGTGAAGTAGGGGCCGTAGTCCAGCAGCACGCCGTAGAAGACGCGGTCGATGATGTTGCCGAGCGCCCCGCCCAGAATGAAGGCCAGGCTCCAGCGGTAGGGCGCGTAGTCGTTGCGCACCTGGTAGATGTACGCCCCGACCAGCATGGTGGCCAGGAGGGAGAGGACGGTTACGGTCCCGGGCGGGCCGATCGTGATGCCGAACGCCATGCCCGGGTTCTCCGTGAAGGTCAGCCGCAGCCAGTCCCCGAGGAGAGGGATGGACTGCTCGCGGTACATGAACTGGAGGACCGTCGCCTTGGTGGCCTGGTCGAGGAGTACAACGGCCCCGGCAATCCAAAAGACACGCATCAGTCAGGGGGGAGGTGTGAAAGGGCAAGGGACCCGTCTCGGCGTCGCGACGGCCCTCCAGCGCTACAGGTTCGATACGGGCTCCTCGGCGGCGAGTGCCTCCATGGCCTCGCGGTCCCATTCCATGACGATGGGAATGCGGCGGCCGATGCCGAAGGCCTTTTCGGTGACCCGGAGGCCGGGGGGCGCCTGGCGCCGCTTGTACTCGTTCTGGTCGACCTGCCGCAGCACGCCGCGCACGAGGTCCTCGTCGAGGCCCGTCTCCCCGACGATGGTCCCCAGCTCCTTCTTCTGCTCCACGTACCGCTCCAGGATGGCGTCGAGCGTCTCGTAGGGCGGCAGCGTGTCGGTGTCCTTTTGCCCCGCCCGCAGCTCCGCGGAGGGCGGCTTCTCGATCGTATTCTGTGGGATCACGTTCTCTCCGGCCCGCACGTTGATGTGGCGGGCCAGCTCGTAGACGCGCGTCTTGAGCACGTCGCTCAGCACCGCCACCCCCCCGTTCGTGTCGCCGTAGAGCGTCACGTAGCCGATGGCCACCTCGCTCTTGTTGCCCGTCGACAGCAGCAGGTGGCCGAACTTGTTCGACAGCGCCATGAGCGTGACCCCGCGGGCCCGGGACTGGATGTTCTCCTCGGCCACGCCGGGCTCGGTGCCCGCAAATTCATCCGCTAGCATGTCGTCGAACGCGTCGACCGCCGGCTTAATCGGGATCTCCTTGAACTCGATGCCCAGGTTGTCGGCGAGCGCCTGGGAGTCGGTCACGGACCCTTCCGACGAGATTTCGGAGGGCATGGTCACCCCCACCACGCGCTCCGGCCCCAGCGCCTCGACGGCCAGGGCACAGGTGACCGCCGAATCGATGCCCCCCGACAGGCCGACGAGGGCCTTGTCGAAGATACCGGTCTTCTCGTAGTAGTCGCGGACGCCGAGGACGAGGGCGTCGTGCAGGTCGGCGATCGCGTCGCGCCCCGTCGTGCAGGCCTCGGGGGAGGACTCGGTGTCCCAGAAGAGCAGGTCCTCCTCGAAGGAGGCCGCACACGCAACCTGTGTGCCGTCGGCGGCGTGGACGCGGCTGTCGCCGTCGTGGATGATCTCGGTGTTGGCGCCCACCTGGTTGCAGAGCAGGAACGGGCGCTCGTGGCGGCGACAGATGTGCTCGACGAGCTTGTCGCGGACCTCGTGCTTCCCGATCGAGAACGGGGAGGCGCTGATGTTTACGAAGAGGTCCGGGTCCAGGGCCGCCAGTTCCGCGACCGGATCGCGTTCGTACCGCTCGCTCTGGTCGACCCCTTCGGGCTGGTGCACGTTCCACATGTCTTCGCAGACGTGGAGCCCGATGCGCAGGCCCCGCCACTCCAGGAGGCGCCGTTCCTCGGCGGGCTCGAAGTGCCGGTCCTCGTCGAAAATGTCGTAGGTCGGGAGCAGGGTCTTGTAGACACGGTCCTGCACGGCCCCGTTCTCCAAAAGCAGCGCGGCGTTGTGGAGCGGCTTGCCGAACCGGTCGCCGTTGGGGACCGGCGCCCCGATGATCACGCCGAGGTCCGCCGGCAGGGCCCGGGCGAGGTGGTCGACCGTGCGCTGGACGGCCCGCTTGAAGAACGGGTTTTCGAGCAGGTCCTCGGGCGGATACCCCGTCACGCAGAGCTCGGGGAAGACGACGAGGTCGGCCCCGCAGTCGTCCGCCCGCCGGGCGTAGTCGAGAATTTTTTCGCGATTGCCCTCCAGGTCGCCGATGGTGGGATTGATCTGGGCCAGAGCAATCTTCATGGGCGCGAGCGACGGTGGGTTCAAACAATACACAGGGTATCACACACGACTGGTGCTAACAGCGCGTTCCTAAAAGAAGTGCCTCCCGTCCAGGTCCGGACGGCAGGCACAGTTGTCTCCCCAGTGTGAAAGCCGGAGTGCGGAGGGCAGGCTACACCGCCTCTCCCGCCGCCACGTCTTCCAGGGGGACGCCCTTCAGGCCCATCGCGTCGTACGTGGCGCCCTCGAAGGCGTCCACCTCGGACTGCACCTCGTCCATGATCTGCTCCGGCCCCTTCGGATAGTCCATCTCGGCGCCGTAGCGCCGGGCCACCTCCGGCAGGATCTCCCAGCTGGGCTTGCAGTTGATGCGGTTCTCGTCGTTGTGCCAGCGGTCGAACGGCGTGCCGTGCTCGTCCTCGCGGTTGGTGCCCATCTCCATCATGAGCGTGCGGTTCACGCCCTGAATCTCCTTCGCCGGGCGCACGCGCTGGGCGTGGCCGTCCTGGTTGACGTAGGTGCCCACCGTCTCGACCACCATCGCCGCGGGGAGGGCCGCGGTGGCACGGGGCAGCGTCTCGTTCGTCGTGTTGTAGTAGTGGAGCACCACGTCCGTGTCGGCCAGCGCCTCCGCGGTGCAGAGCCCGGCGCCGACGGGGTCGTCCTCCAGCATGTACACCAGGTCGTACTCGCCGCTCGCGATGCGGGAGCCGACCAGCTCCTCGTCAACCGGGCGGATGCCGAGGCGCTCGCACCCCTCCGCGTTGGGCGTCTTGTCGTCGGTGATAAGCCAGTCGTCGCCCGCGCCCGGCTCCACGTGCGGAATGTAGCGCGGCGCGTCGGCCCCCACCGCGTCCGCGAGCCGGGTGAGCAGGTAGTTGTCCTCCACCGTCGCGTAGGCCGAGCCGAGGAAGAGGATGCGCTCCGGATCGGCACTGCCCAGCAGCGACGCCGCCCGGGCGTAGGCCTGCTGCCAGTTGCTCTGCGTGCGCGTGTCGTCGCGCCGGATGTGGGGGCCCTCCGGGCGGTTGTCGTTGAATTGGTTGTAGACGAGCCGGTCCTCGTCGGGCAGCCAGTACTCGTTCACGTCCATGTTCTGCCGGGGCGTGATGCGCAGCACCTGGTTGTCGCGCACCCAGTAGTGGCAGTTGGCGCCCGTGGCGTTGGTCGTCGTGATCGACGGCGTGGAGCTCATCTCCCAGATGCGCGCCTTGAAGCGGAAGTCCGACGACGTAAGCGCGCCCACCGGGCAGATGTCGATCGTGTTCATCGAGTAGGGATCGTCGAACGTCTCGCCCGGGGCGGTAATCGGGTAGTTCTGGACGCCGCGGTTGGCGATCGTGAGCTGGTTGCTCTCCGACACCTCGTCGGTAAAGCGGGTGCAGCGGGTGCAGTTGATGCAGCGCTCGGCGTCGAGCGTCACGCGGGGGCCCAGCTTTACGCGCTTCGGCTTGTGCACCTTGCGGAACTCGAAGCGGGACCCTTCCGGCCCGTACTTGTAGGACTGGATCTGGAGCGGGCAGTGGCCGGCCTGGTCGCAGATCGGGCAGTCGAGCGGGTGGTTCGTCAGCAGAAACTCCAGGTTGTCGGTCTGCGCCTGCTCCACCTCCTCGCTGGTGCGGTGCGTCTTCACGACCATGCCGTCCTGGAGGTCGACCGTACAGCTGGCCTGCAGCTGCGGGAAGTACTGAATTTCGGGCTCCCCCTCGTCGTTGCGCATCACCTCGCCGGTCTCCCGGTCCTCCGTCGGCATGCCCACCTTCACGAGGCACTGCCGGCAGTTGGCCGGGATGGACATGGCGGGGTGGTAACAGAAGTGGGGCAGCTCGATGCCCTGGTTCAGGCAGAACTGCAAGAGCTTCTGCTCCCCCTCGTACTCGTAGGTCGTTCCGTCGACGGTGACGATCGGCATGGCGGTAGGCGGTCAACGTTCAGGGTTGAGCGGAAAGCATCAGGGGGTATTCGGGGCCCGGCTCCGAGGCCCCCTGTTCTCTGAATGTAGTAAGGTAGGCCTCAGAGAGAAAAAATTCAGCCTCAGTGACGGAGGGGCCAGCGCCGAAGCCGGTTCGCTGCCGCCCGTGCCTTCCTCGGACGCGGTACAGGCGGCACAAGTCAGGAGGTTCCGGGTACACGGCGCTACGGGCTCGGCCCGGACGGGCCTGCGTCCGAGATACGAACGGGCGTGACCCGCACCCCGTTCGCGGTCAGGCGGAGTGTGTCGTCCGCGATACGCAGCGTGCCGGCGGCGACCACGAATCCGCGCGCCGCCCCCGGCACGGCCCAGGCGCAGCCGTCGGCCTCGCTGTGCGGGGCCGCCACGACGAGTGGCCGGCTGCCGGGTGTGAGGGTGACCTCGCACCCAGTGGCCCCAACGGCGGCGATGCGCCCGTCTACGGTCACCGGACGCCCCTCGTAGATGCCTGCCTCCGCCGCCACGGCCGATGCCGGGAGCGCCGCCGTCGCGTCGACGGGCGTGCCTCGGGTCTCGTCGGCCCCGGTGGCGTTGGGTTCTGTTCCGCCCGTGCCGCAGGCCGCGAGCAAAGCCCCACCGAGAAGGATTGCGGCGCATCGGAGCATGGAGCAACAGAAGGCGAAACGAAGGGCAGCGCTCCCCCGCCGCGTGGCCACGGCCTACTCCGTCGCCGCCACGGCCGACTCGGCGCCGGCGGACACCTCGGTACTGACGGGGTGGACGGACGCCTGGCACTTTGCCACAAACTCTTCGCGGAAGCGCTTGACGGTGGCCCGCACCGGCCCCACGGCGCCGTCCGCGAAGGCACAGATGGTGCGCCCCCCGTCCATGTTGTCGCACAGCTCCAGGAGCAGGTCGATGTCGCGCATGCGGCCCTCCCCCTCGTCGATGCGGGCGAGGATCTTTTCGAGCCAGCTCGTGCCCTCGCGGCAGGGCGTGCACTGCCCGCAGGTTTCGTCCTGGTAGAAGTGCGCCACGCGGCGGAGGAACGAGACCATGTCGGTCTCTTCGTCGAGCACGAGCGGACAGAACGTCCCCGTCCGCGAGCCCACCTCGCCGAGGCTCTCGTCGTTCATCGAGATGCCGTCGATCTGGTCGGCGGGCACCGGCGGCACCGAGGACCCGCCGGGCACGACGGCCTTCAGGTCCTTGTCGCGGGCCATGCCGCCGCACACGTCGTAGATCATGTCGGTCAGCAGCATGCCCGTCGGGAATTCGTAGACGCCAGGGTTTTTGACGTGCCCGGACATCCCGTAGAGGGCCGGCCCCGGCATGTCCCCCGCCCCAATGTTCGAGTACGCCTCGCCCCCCTGCTCCACGATGAGCGGGACGTGCGCCAGCGTCTCGGCGTTGTTGATCGTCGTGGGGGAGCCGAAGATGCCACTCTGGGCCGGGAAGGGCGGCTTATAGCGGGGGTATCCGCGCTTGCCCTCCAGGCTCTCCATCAGGCTCGTCTCCTCTCCGCAGATGTAGGCCCCGGCCCCCTTGTGGAGGACGATGTCCATCGTAAAGTCCGAGCCCATGATGTTCTCACCCACGTAGCCCGCTTCGTAGGCGTTCTCCAGCTGCTCCTTCAGGTGCACGATCCAGTCGGTATACTCGCCTCGGATGTACACGTAGGCCGTGTCGATGTGGAGGGCGTACCCGGCGAGGAGGATGCCTTCGAGCATCAGGTGCGGGTTGTACTCCATCACCTGACGGTCCTTGAAGGTGCCAGGCTCGCTCTCGTCCGCGTTGACCCCGATGAAGCGCGGGCGCTCGTCCGGCTCCGGCATAAAGGTCCACTTGATCCCGGTGGGAAAGCCGGCCCCGCCGCGCCCGGTGAGCCCGGAGGTCTTCACCGCGTCCGTGACGTCGCTCGGCGCGAACGCGTCGTCCTCCAGGACGCGCCGGAGGCGGTCGTATCCGCCGTGCTCCTCGTACACCCCCAGCTTGTGGAGGTCCTGAATGGGCGGCAGCAGCATCCGCTCGTACGAGCGCCAGTCGCCGGCCGGGCTTTGGGGCGTTCCGTTCGTTTCCATATGCAGTCTCAGGTTGCGAAGGTGAAAGTGCGAAGGGACGGGGCGGGACCCGCGAAGCAGGGCAGGGCCCTCCGTTCAGGCCTCCCGACTCACGCATCACGTCTCACTCCGTGTGCTCCGCCCGGGGCTGCGTCTGGTACGTCTCTGTGTTCTCGACGTCGGTGCGGCGGTTGCCGTCCAGCTCCTCCTCGTCCTGGGGCAGCGTCATCGACGTGAACGAGGGTACCTCCCCCGCACGCAGGCTCTCGACGAGGTCGTCGATCTTGTCGGGGGTCAGGTTGTGGACGTAGACGCCGTTTGTGATCTCCATCATGGGCGCCGAGCCGCAGGCCCCCAGGCACTCGGCCTCCTGGATCGTAAACATCCCGTCGTCGGTCGTCTCGCCGGCGTGAACGCCCAGCTTCTCCTCCAGGTAGTGCAACACGTCGTAGCCCCCGCACACCTGGCAGGTGAAGCACGTGCACACGTCGAGCACGTAGGTGCCCTTCTCCTCCTTGAAGTATTGGTGGTAGAAGGTCGCAACGCCGTAGGCCTGCGTGAACGTCATGTCGAGGGTGTCCGCGCAGAGCTGAATCACCTCCGGGGCCAGGTAGCCGAATTTCTCCTGGGCCAGCCACAGCACCTTCATGATGGCGGCCTGGTCCTCCGGATACTGGCCCTTCCAGGCCTCGATCTGTGCCTCTTCCTCGTCGGTCCACACGAGCTCGTCGTCCGAGAATGCCGGGTCGGGGTCCTGATCCGGAAGCTCGACAATGGGCTGCTGAACGTCGAAACTGGACATGTTCGGGTGTCGGTTTTCGAATGGCAAGTACCAGGGAGCGAATGCGATGCGGGATGCCGGGCCCCTCGACGCTCGGCATTCGCCGATCGGACGTGGGCTACTTGTCGGCCTCCCCCATGACCGGGTCGAGGGAGCCGATGATGACGACCGTGTCGGCCACCATCTCCCCTTCAAGCATGTGCTCCATCGCCTGCAGGTTCGTAAACGACGGGGCGTTGATGCGCACGCGCCAGGGCCGCCCGGTGCCGTCGGACGTCAGGTAGAACCCGAGCTCGCCCTTGGGGCCCTCGATGGCGTGGTAGGAGTGGGCGCCCTTCGGCGGCACGGTGCCCACGTCGGTGTACATGAAGTCGTGGATCATGCCCTCCATCGAGTAATAGACCTCCTCCTTCGAGGGGTAGGCCTCCTTCGCGTCGTCGGCGCGGATGGGCCCCTCCGTCATCCGGTCGAGGCACTGCTCGATGATGCGCACGCTCTGCTTCATCTCGTCGAGGCGCAGGAAGTAGCGGGCCAGGCAGTCCCCCTCCTCGCGCACCGGAATGGTGAAGTCGACCTCGTCGTACTTCAGGTACGGCTCGAAGCGGCGCACGTCGTAGGGCACGCCGGAGCCGCGCAGGTTCGGGCCCGTCAGGCCGAGCTCCAGCGCCTCCTCCTTCGTCACGCGGCCCACGCCCTTGTTGCGCTCGACCCAGATGCGATTCTTGTTGAGCAGGCCCTCCCAGCCCGCAATCCGGTCCGGGAACGTGTCGACGAAGTCGCGAATCATCTCGATTGCGCGGGGGGAAAAGTCGTTGGCCACCCCGCCGATGCGGCTGTGACTCACCGTGAAGCGCGCCCCCGCCACCTCGTCCATGATCGAGTAGATCTCCTCCCGCTCCTGGAAGGTCCAGACGAACCCGGACACCGCCCCTGCGTCCATCATCCCCACCCCGAGCCAGAGGCAGTGCGAGGAGATGCGCGCCAGCTCGCTCATGATCATCCGAATCCACTGTGCCCGCTCCGGCACCTCAATGTCGGCCAGCTTCTCCACGGCCAGGCACCACGCCACGTTGTTGGAGTAGGGCGACAGGTAGTCCATGCGGTCGGTATACGGCATGAACTCCTGGTACGTCTTGTGCTCCGCGAGCTTCTCGATGCCGCGGTGCAGGTACCCGATGTCGAGGACGGACTTCTCGATCGTCTCCCCGTCCATCTTCACGACGCAGCGTAGGACGCCGTGCGTGGCCGGGTGCTGGGGCCCGATGTTGAGGATCATCTCGTTTTCCAGCGGGTCCACCTCCGACCGTTGCGTCGCCGGCGGCTTCCCGTCCCCCTGTGCGGCGGCGCGCTTCTCCTCGAGCCAGGCGTGCTTGTTCTCCAGCCGCTCGTAGATCTTCTCGTTGTGCTTCGGCCAGAACCGAAACTGGTCGCCAAGGTCGTTCCCGGGGAAGTCGGGCTTGTGGGTCTGGGGCATGGCGTATGCGTCTGTGCGTTAGAGCGTCCGAACGGGCCGCGTTGAGGCGTCCCAGCGCCTACTCGGAGTCGGGGTCGGTGGCGGGCTCCTCGTAGCTCTTGACCGGCTGGGAGCCGTGAGCGGCGGCAAAGGGATCCATCGTCAGGTCCCCATCCGGGGTCTGCGGGGGAAGCGGCAACGAGCCCGGAATGCCCAGCTGCGGGAATTCCTTGCGCAGCGGGTGGTAGTCGAAGTCCTCCGGCATGTACATGCGCCGGGGGTCCGGGTGGTCGACGAAGGAGAAGCCGAACATGTCGTAGGCCTCCCGCTCGTTCCAGTTGGCCGCCCGGTAGACCTCCGTCACGCTCGGCACTTGCATGTCGCCCTCGTCCACCTTTACCTTCAACCGGAGGCGTTTTTGCCGCTCGGTGCTCACAAGGTTGTAAAAGACCTCGTAGCGGTCCTCCGCGGTGAAGTTGTCGATGCCGCCGAGGTCGACGAAGTAGTCGAAGCCCTCCTCCTCTTTGAGGAAGCGGCAGACCTCTCGAATGCGGCTCTTCTCGACGTAAATGGTATCCTCGTTCGCGTAGCGCTCCACGTCGAGGACTACCGCCCCAAACTCCTCCCGCAGGGCGTCGATGACCGCCGGGACGCGGGTCGTGTCCTTCGCGTGGGCGTTCTGCGTTTCCTGCTCGGCCCCGGGCTCATCGGTCGGGGTGTAGTGGAACCGAAGCTCCTCCGGGTTTTTGGGGTTTTCGTCGCGGGGGTTGTCGGGCTTGCTCATCGGCACTCCGTCGTGTTGGGGCGTCGCGGGCGCTCGGACGCCATTGTGCAAGAGGAAACGCAGCGGGCGGGACGGCGGCCTGCCTACGCGGCGACCGGCTCCGGCGCAGAGCCCTCCTCCGCGTCGTCGGCGTCCGGGGCCTCCAGGGTGAGGGTCGAGGTTTTCGGCTTCTCAAGCTGCCCCGGAAACCTGTTCGTGTTTTCCGGCATGATCGGGGCGCGCTCCCGCGCCTTCCCAAACTCGTAGTCCTGCACCACCGAGTACTCGTTGCGGATCTTCTCCTGGATGTCCATCAGGGCGTGCAACACCGACTCCGGACGGGGCGGGCAGCCGGAGATGTAGACGTCGACCGGCAGGAAGTTGTCCACCCCCTGCACCACGCCGTAGCAGCGGTGCATGCCGCCGGTGGAGGCGCAGGCGCCCATCGCGATGCACCACTTCGGGTCGCCCATTTGGTCCCACACGCGGCGGATGGCGTGACTCATCTTGTAGGAGCACCAGCCGGCCACAATCATGAGGTCGGCCTGGCGCGGCGAGAAGCGCATGGCCTCGCTGCCAAAGCGGGCCGAGTCGTACTTCGGCCCCGCGAAGCCCATCATTTCGATGGCACAGCAGGCCAGCCCCATCGGCATGGGCATGAGCGAGTTGGAGCGGGCCCAGTTGAGGAAGGTGTCCACACGGGTCGTGAAGAAGCCCTGCCCGTTGGTTCCGGAGGATCCAGCCATGACAGTAGAGAGTCGGGCGGTTCAGAAAAGTTCGGAAACGGAGCACACGGTGCACCCAATCGGGATCATAGAACCGTGTGCTTCCGATGCACCGCGTTAAATGACGCGGGTCTCCCCCTGTTTCCCCCCCGCCCCACCGCACGTGAACGTACGGAAGATGTCACGTTCTCGTCGGCCCCGCCGGGCGCTACTGTTCAAAGTCCAACCCGCCCTTCTTCACGTCGTAGAGCAGGCCGACGAGCAGGATGAGCGTGAACAGCGAGATGACGGCGATCACCCCCAGCCCCGCGCCGCTCTCGACGAAGCTGTGGAAGCTGGCGGCCCACGGCCACATGAAGACAACCTCCACGTCGAAGACGATGAAGATCATGGCCACGAGGTAAAATTTGACCGAGTACCGCTCGTGGGCGCTGCCCACCGGGTCCATGCCGCTCTCGTAAGGCATGGTCTTCGTTCCACTGGGCCGGCTCGGCCCAATGTAGGCGGCCGCGGCCAACAGGGTCAGGGCCAGCCCCAGGGCCAGCGCAATCATCAGGAACAGCGGCACAAAGTCGCCAAACATGGCCGGTCACGGGTGAACGATCAAGGAGCAACGAGGGTCTCGCTGAGAACGAGATGTGGGGGTAGTGTACGGTACAGATCAGGTGTTGCGGATGCAACGATGCGCCTGCTCAGCCGCCCAAAGAGCCGGTGAACTATCCCCCACGGCCTTGCGCACGAGCGCACATTTATCTCAAGGGGGGCGTTTCGGGACTCCGTTCCCTCAAGGCGACGGAAGCTCGCAGGTGAGGCGGGCAACGACCATGCGCCCCAGCGCGGGGCTCCCCACGAACTCGCGGTGGTCGATGCCGAGCACGTTCTGGGCCGTGACGTTCACGCTCAGTTCCGGCACCGCCGGGAGGGAGGACCGCAGCCGCACGTCGAGCAGGGTGTAATCGTCCACCGCGCCCGTGCAGGGCCCGAAGCGGACGGGAAAGGCGCCGATGTGGTGGACGGTGGCCCCGACGGTACTGCTCCGTGGAAGCCCGTAGTCCACGCTCCCCTTTGCCTTGAAGGCAGGAGCGTTCAGGGCGATGTCCTGGCCCCCCCGTCGAACGCGTCGTCACTCACGATGGACGTGGTGCCGAAGACGGTGAGCGCGTCGGTGGCCCGCAGCTCCGACGTCACGTCCAGCCCCCAGTATTCGATGTCGCCCCCGCTCCGGTACTGAACGGGGCGCCCCACCGGCACGAAAACGTCGTCGCGCCACTCGTAGTGCCCGTCACGCCCCCTGTGCCCTGCGCCATTGCCCCCAGGGGCACAAGGCTCAGCAGCACAATCCTGGAGGCACTTTTACTCGGAAGAAGGGAGGCGCTGGCGGAGCACGCGCACGGCGTTCCCTCCCATGATTTGTTCAATGTCCTGCGCCGAGAAGCCTTCGTCGAGGAGGGCCTCCGTGAGGAGCGGGAGGCCCGTGGCGTCGAACGGGACCGAGACGGTGCCGTCGAAGTCGGTGCCGAGCGCCACGTGCTCCACGCCCACCCGGTCGGCCACGTGCCGCATCGCCGTGGCAACCGCGGCAGGGCCGGTCCCGCAGACCGCCGTCTCCCAGAGCCCCACCCCGATGACGCCCTCCCGCGCGGCGATGGCCTCGACGTGCCGGTCGCTCAGGTTGCGCGGGCTGTCGCAGGTGGCGCGGACCCCAGTGTGGCTTACCACCACGGGCCCGTCGGTCCGCGCCAGCACGTCGTCGATGAGCGCCTCGGAGGCGTGGGCGAGGTCGATCGTCACGTCGCGGGCCGCGAGCCGGTCGACCACTGCGGCCCCGAAGTCGGTGAGGCCCCCGTTGACGAGCCCGGTCGACGCGCCGCCGAGGGCATTGTCGTGCAGGTGGGTCAGGCTCATCATGCGGTAGCCGTCGTCGACGAGCGTGTCGACGTTCGCGACGTTCCCCTCCAGCGCGTGCAGCCCCTCGACGGCCAGCAGGGCGCCCATGGCCGACGGCGCCTCGCGCCGCCGTGCCAGCAGGGCGTCCAGGTCGGCCCGGGTACGGAGCAGAAATAGGGCCCCGTCTCGGGCCGCGGCGCGACGGAGCTTCCGGGCCTGGTACCGGGCCCGCTCGAAGCGGCTCGTCCAGGTCCGCACGGGCCAGCGCTGGGCGGCGGCGAGGAAGGGAATCTGGTCGAGGGCATCGGCGTCCGTCCCCGCGTAGCTGCGCCCTCGTGGCACCTGCGTGACGGCGGCAAACACCTGGAGGCCCACCCCACCCTCCCGCAGCCGCGGCACGTCGGTGTGGCCGCGGTCGTGGCGCGTCAGCGGGTCCCGGCCCCACAGAAGCAGGTCGTTGTGGAGATCCGCAACCATCAGGGTGTCGTGCAGGGCCTGTGCCCGCCCCGAAGGATCGTAGGGCGGCTCGGCCTGGACGGTGTTGTACCGGGCGTCGGCGATGGGGGCCGCCCCTACGAAGTAGCCGACGAGGGCGAGGGCAAGAAGCCCGGCAAGAACGTAGAGGCCAAGGCGGAGCACGGATGCAGGGCAGATTGCAAACAGTCACGGGGCCGGGGAGGGGACTATCTCTACCTTTCTTTCCCCGCAACGGTTCATCCGGGACACTCCGCCCCGCGCCGCATCGCGCAGTCGCTACAGCAGCCCCCCACCCCCGAGCGGATAGAAAAGCCCGAGCAGCATGCCGTAGACGATGTGCCCCACGATCGTCAGCACCGGCGTACTGCGGCCGTAGTTCAGCGCCAGAAAGCCGGGCGGCTCCAACTGCCGGGTGGGCGTGGGCCCGTGGTGGATGCTCGCCATGCGCGGGTGGAGGTCCGGCAGGGCGGGCATCAGGACGGCGAGCAGAAACAGCCCGTGGAAGACGCCGAGCAGCCCCCCGAGCCACCACGTGGCCCACTGCCAACTCTCAAAGACCAGCGCGTAGAGGACCGCGAAGCCCATTCCGAACGCGAGGTGCGCCCCGAAGCCAATCCCCATCGCTCGTCCCCGGTGGGACGTGAACATGCTCCCGATCATGTACGGGAAGCTCATCCGGGACCACCCCAGGCCCTGGCTCCCCGACATCAGCAGCGTGAGCAGGCCTGTGGCGAAGAGGCCCCACAGGAGGGCCGAGCCAGCATTGAGGGCGAGCAGGGACGTCATTGTGGATCGGGCTGTTCGTGTAGGGCGGTAGGGGCCTCCTCCTCGGCCTTCGTGATGGTGATGGCGGCGTTGATGAGCCCGACGTGCGTAAACGCCTGGGGAAAATTGCCCAGGAACGCCCCGGTCTCCGGATCGATCTCCTCGGCAAAGAGCCCAAGGTCGTTCGCGTACCCGATCGTCTCGCCGAGCTTTTCGCGGGCCTCGTCGAGCCGCCCCAGCCGGGCGAACATCTCCTCGTCCCAGAAGCTACAGAGGCCGAAGGCCCCTTCCTCGGACGTAAATCCGTCGTCGGTGTCGGGGGGGTACCGGTGGAGGAGCCCGTTCTGGGCCAGTTCCTCGTGGATGCGGGCAAAGGTCGATTTCATGCGTGGGCTCGTCGCCTCCTCGTACCCGTAGGTGGGAAGCAGGAGCAGGCTTGCGTCCAGCCGGTCCCCGCCAAACGTGGCGACGTAGCTTTCCTTTTCCTCGTTGTAGCCCTGCGTCTCCACCGCGGCGCGGATGTTCTTGGCCTCCGTCCGGTAGCGGTCGACCGGGACGGTGACGTATCCCTCCTCGTGCAGCGCCAGGAGGCGCTCCAGGGCGACCCAGCACATGGCCTTCGAAAACGTGTGGTGGTGGCGTCCGGAGCGCACCTCCCAGATGCCCTCGTCCGGCTCCGTCCAGCGGGCACACACCTCGTTGCCCAGGCTGACGAGGAGGCGGCGGTGCCAGGGGTCGAGCTCGTGCTCCCGCCGCACAAATTCGTAGGCCGCGCTGATGAGCTCCCCGTACGTGTCGAGCTGGAGCTGGTCGTGCGCGCCGTTGCCCACCCGCACCGGCGGGGACTGCCGGTAGCCCTCCAGGTGGGACAGCGTCCGCTCCGTCAGGTGGGTATTGCCGTGCACGTCGTACATGACCTGCAGCTCCGGCGCGGTCGGCCGGGTGGTGTGCAGGAGCCACGAGAAGAAGGCCCGCCCCTCGTCTTCGTAGCCCAGCTCGTACAGGGCCCGCAGCGTCAGGGCCGCGTCGCGGAGCCAGCAGTAGCGGTAGTCCCAGTTCCGCTCGCCCCCAATCGCTTCGGGCAGGGAGGTGGTGGGCGCCGCCACGATGGCACCCGAGGGGGCGAAGGTCATGAGCTTGAGCGTGAGGGCGCTCCGCACCACCGCGTCGCGGTAGGGCCCGTCGTACTCGCACTGCCCCGCCCAGTCGCGCCAGTAGTTGATCGTCCGGGCCAGCTTTCGCTGGGCGTGGTCCCCCAAAAGCGGCAGTGTGGCCGGCGCCTCGTCGTCGTACGTGAGGGAGAGAAAGCGCCGGTCGCCCGCCCGGAGCGTCTGCTCTGCATGGAGGGCGTTTTGCCCGGGCGACGGTGTGAGGGGCACCTCGCTCCGGGCGATGAGGACGGCCCCGTCGTAGTTGTAGAAAAACCCGTGTGCCCCGCGGTCTTCGAAAGACAGGTCGAGCTGGGCGTACTCCACCTGCGGCTCGCACGCCACCTGAACGGGGACCGTGCCCTCCACACACTCCACCCGGCGCAGAATCTCGTGGGTCGGCCACAACTCGCGCCGGTACGCCTCCGGCGGCCCCACCGGCATCAGGTCCGTCAGCCGAAGCACCCCCGTGTCCGTCGTGAAGGTCGTCTCCAGTACATTCGTGTCCCCCATGTACCGCCGCTCCACCGAAAAGTCTTGCGTCGGCCGCACCTGAAAGCGCCCCCCACGCTCCGCGTCCAGCAGGGCGGCGAAGATGGACGGGCTGTCGAACCGCGGCCAACAGAGCCAATCGATCGCCCCGTCCGTGCCGACGAGGGCGGCACTCGCGCAGTCGCCGATGACGGCGTAGTCCTCGATGGGGGCGTACTGGTCGTCGGGGCTGTGCATTCAGAACAGGACAATGACGAAGCACGGCGCGTATTTGCTCCTCTTCGGGCCTGCTTGTGGGGCCCGTGCGTCTCCTACCTACCACTCGCACAAGATCTGTACCACCGGGCGAACGCCCCCCATCCGCTCCGTTCTCCTCGAAGAAGGCCGTCCCGCGGGGCCGGGCGGTCGTCCACGTTCCAATATCGGGGTGCCACGGCACGGTCCCGCCCCCCACGGAAACGGGGCCGGCAACAGGCCTTTCTCTGCCTCATTCCTCCAGCCCCACCCGCCGGAAGATCCGGTCCACGTTCCGCACGTGATAGGTCGGGTCGAACGCGTCCTCGATCTCGTCGTCGGACAGCACCTCCGTAATGGCGTCCGACTCGGCCACCACCTCCTGGAACGGCCGCTCCTCCTCCCACGCCGTCATCGCGAGGGGCTGCACGCGATCGTACGCCTCCTCGCGGCTGAGGCCCTCGTCGACGAGCTTCAACATGAGGCGCTGGCTGTTGTAGAGGCCATGCGTTTCCTCCATGTTCTCCCGCATCGTGTCCTCGTAGACCACGAGGCCGTCGATGATGCCGCGGAAGCGGCGGAGGGCGTAGTGCAGCAGCGTCGTCGCGTCCGGCAGCACGATGCGCTCGACCGAGGAGTGGCTGATGTCGCGCTCGTGCCAGAGGGCGACGTTGTCGAACTCGCTGTTCATGTAGCCGCGCAGGAGCCGCGCACAGCCGGTGATGTTTTCGGAGCCGACGGGGTTGCGCTTGTGCGGCATGGCGGAGGAGCCCTTCTGCCCGGCGCTAAACGCCTCTTCCGCCTCCCGCACCTCGCTCCGCTGGAGGTGCCGCACCTCCACGGCCATCTTTTCGAGGGTGGCGCCGATGCCCGCGATGACGCTCAGGTAGTTCGCGTGGCGGTCGCGCGAGAGGACCTGCGTGGAGATGGGGGCCGGCTTAAGGCCGAGACGCTCGCACGTGAGGCGCTCCACCTCGGGCGGGATGTGGGCGAACGTGCCCACGGCCCCGGAGAGCTTGCCCATCCGCATCTCCTCGGCGGCCCGCTCGAACCGCTCCTTCTGGCGGGTCATCTCGTCGTAGTAGCGCGCCATCTTGAGGCCGAACGTCGTGGGCTCGGCGTGCACCCCGTGCGTGCGCCCCATGGTGAGGGTGTGCTTGTGCTCCCGCGCCTTCTCCGCCAGCGTCTCGATCATCCCGTCGAGCTGGGTGCGGATGAGGCTGTTCGCCTTCTTGATGCGCACCATGTAGGCGGTGTCCACCACGTCGGTCGAGGTGAGGCCGTAGTGGACCCACTTCTTCTCCTCCCCCAGCGTCTCGCTCACCGCCCGCGTGAAGGCCACCACGTCGTGCTTCGTCTCCTTCTCGATCTCGTGGATGCGGTCGACGTCGAAGTCGGCCTCGTCGTAGAGGGTCTCCACGTCCTCGGGCGGGATGGCGCCGATCTCGCTCCACGCGGCACAGGCGGCCAGCTCCACGTCGAGCCAGGACTGAAACTTCTGCTCTTCGCTCCAGAGGTCGCCCATCGGCGGGCGGGTATAGCGGTCAATCATTCGGGGATGGGGAAAGCTCGGCACAGAACGGCGCGGCGCTGCTTCTGCACGTAAGGTAACGGTCCGGAGGCGGGGAATGCCAGGACGAGTGGGCCCACCAACGCACGGAGGCAAAAAATTGGCGGGCCTTCAAAATTGACGGGCCCGCAGGGGGGCGGGGGGCTCCGGCTCTCCCCGGACGGCGAGGGCGCGGGAACCGCCGCCGCGTCGACCGCCCGTCGTTCGCCCGACGGGTCTCCTCCTCCGCCGTAGAAACGGCCGATGCCCCGCTCGGGGCACCGGCCGCCTCAACGCTCGTTGTCTCCCCAAATCGCTTTCCGTTAGAACGTCTCCAGGTAGCGGTCGAGCTCCCACTCGGAGACCGACGCGAGGAATTCGGTGTACTCCTGCGTCTTGGCCTGGGTAAACTTCTCGCTGACGTGCGGCCCCAGGGCGTCGAGGACCACGTCGTCCTGCTGCAGGGCCGTCACCGCCTGGCCGAGCGTGCTCGGGAGCGTCTCGATGCCGCGCGCCTCGCGGTCCGCCTCGGTGAACTCGTAGATGTTTTCGCGGACCGGGTCGGGCGCAGACTGCCCCTTCTCGATGCCGTCGAGCCCGGCGTGCAGCATCGTCGCCAGCGCCAGGTACGGGTTGCTGGACGGGTCCGGCGAGCGGAGCTCGATGCGGGAGGCCGCCGGGACGCGGGCCGCCGGCTTCCGCACGAGGGCCGAGCGGTTGACGTCGCTCCAGGCCACGTAGATCGGCGCCTCGTACCCGGGCACGAGCCGCTTGTACGAGTTGACGGTCGGGTTGCAGATGGCCGTCAGGGCCGGCGCGTGCTCGAGGATGCCGCCGAGGAAGTCGTACGCGGTGTCACTCAGGCTGAACTCGTCGTCGCCGTCGTGGAAGACGTTCTCCCCGTCCTCGAACAGCGAGAGGTGCGTGTGCATGCCCGACCCGTTGATGCCGGCGATCGGCTTCGGCATGAACGTGGCGTGCACGTCGTGCAGCTCCGCAATGGCCCGCACGACCGAGCGGAAGGTGGCGATGTTGTCCGCCGTGGTCAGCGCGTCGTCGTACTTGAAGTCAATCTCGTGTTGGCCCTGGGCCACCTCGTGGTGGCTCGCCTCCACCTCAAAGCCCATCGCTTCGAGCGTGTAGATCACCTCCGCCCGGATCTCCTGCGCGAGGTCCTTCGGCGCGAGGTCGAAGTAGCCGCCCGCGTCGTGGGTCTCGGTCGTGGCCCGTCCGTTCTCGTCCTTCTCGAAGACGAAGAACTCAGGCTCGGGGCCCGCATTCAGCTCAAAGCCCATGTCGGCCGCCCGGTCGATGGCGCGCTGCAGCACGGAGCGCGGGTCCCCCACGAAGGGCTCGCCGGTGGAGGTGTCGATGATGTTGCAGATGAGGCGGGCCGAGACGGTGTCGTCCCCGCGTTGGCTGCGCCAGGGGAGCACGGCGAAGGTGTCCGGGTCCGGATCCAGGCGCATGTCCGACTCCTGGATGCGGACGAAGCCCTCGATGGAGGAGCCGTCGAAGTAGATGCCCTCCTCGAAGGCCTTTTCGGCCTGGTGGGCCGGCACGGAGACGTTTTTAACCGTCCCCAGAATGTCGATGAACTGGAGGCGCAGGAAGTCCACCCCTTTGGCCTCGATCTGCTCAAGGACGTCGGTTTTGGTCGGCATTGATGGTCGGAAGGATTGGTTCGTGGGAACGAAGAATGAGGGAGGCCCGGCCCGCACCGGTCGGGCCCCGGGGCCGCCGGCCGTCCAGGGCCTACTCGTCGGACGACGCGTCGTAGTCGTACAGCTCCATCGGCTCGGTGGGCACGGTCCGCTCTTCCTTGAAGGTGCTCAGCACAATGCTCGTGGTCGTCTTGCTGACGCCGGAGATCGCCTGAATATCGGAGAGGAACCCCTCCAGGGCGGTCGTGTCCGTCGTCCGCACCTTCATCAGGTGCGACCCGGCCCCCGTGATGGAGTGCAGCTCCAGCACCTGCTCCATGCCCTCCACCCGATCGACGAAGTTGGGGTAGTGCTCCGACCCGTCCACGGACACGCGAATGAACGCCGTGATGTCGAGCCGCAGTCGCTTGGCGTCAACGACGGCCCGGTACTCCTCGATGACATCGCGCTCCTCAAGCTTCCGCATGCGCTCGCTGACCGCCGAGATGGAGAGGTCCACCTCCTCGGCCACGTCGCTGCGCTGCATGCGCCCGTCGCGCTGAAGCAGTTCCAGAATTTTCGCGTCGATTTCGTCGATGCGATGTGACATGGCCTCGCTGTCGCTATCTCTTTTTGCTACGGCTCTACGTTACGCCACTTTCTTTGGTTTGTCAAGCAGTACGGACAAATAATTTTACAAAACCCGTAAAGATCCGCGGTGGAAGCGCTTCGTGCATCTACGAAAATGGCGGGGACGGGCTGAAAGCGGTTCCGAACGCACGGGCACACGGTCCGTACGGCACGAGCGTAATTGCGGGCCCCTCTTTCCCCTGCGGAAGGAGGCGTCCGGGAAAAACTGCGCCGAACCCGCGATTCGGGGGCAAGTACGACACGCCTCGCACAAGCCTCGTTCAATTGCCGCACACGCCCGAGCACATGCGCATCCTGGTCACCGGTGCCAACGGCCAGATTGGAAGCGAACTCGTTGAGGCCCTGCGCCGGCGGCACGGCCCCGAGCAGGTGGTGGGCCTGGACCTGAATCCGCCCCCGACGGCCAACGGCCCGTCCGCCGCCGCGCCCTTCGAGGTGATGGACGTGCGCGACCGGGAGGCCCTGGCCGGCGTCCTCGACCGCCACGAGATCGGCACGATCTACCACCTGGCGAGCCTGCTTTCCGCCACCGGCGAGCAGCACCCCGACCGCGCCTGGGACGTCAACATGAGCGGGCTTAAGAACGTGTTGGACCTCGCCCGGCGCCGCCCCGTCGATACGGTGTTCTGGCCCAGCTCGATCGCCGTGTTCGGCCCCACCACCCCCCGGGAGGACACGCCCCAGAACACGGTGCTCGACCCGACCACCATGTACGGGGTCACCAAACGGAGCGGCGAGCTGCTGTGCCGCTACTACCACCGCCGCTACGACCTCGACGTGCGGAGCCTGCGCTACCCGGGCCTCCTCAGCTACAAAACGGCCCCGGGCGGCGGCACCACCGACTACGCCATCGACATGCTGACCCGGGCCGCGGCGGGGGAAGATTACACATGTTTCCTGAAGCCGGGCACGCGGCTGCCGATGATGTACATGCCGGACGCCATTCAGGGCACCCTCGCCCTCATGGACGCCGACGCGGACGCCCTGTCGGTGCGGGACAGCTACAACGCGGGCGCCCTCAGCTTCTCCCCGGCGGAGCTGGCCGCGACGATCCGGGCGCGCGTGCCCACGTTTGACTGCCACTACGAGCCGGATGAGCGGCAGCACATCGCCGAGAACTGGCCGTCCTCGGTCGACGACGGGGCGGCCCGGACCGACTGGGGCTGGGCGCCGGAGTACGACCTGGAGGCGACGACCGAAGACATGCTCTCTCACCTGCGGGCGGAGACAAGGAAAAGTGGCAGCGTGGACGCATGAGGCGCGAGGAGACACGCGGTCGAGTGCGCCGACGTGCCACGAGCCGCTGCCGTCTCTGCCCTCGAAGCGGCCGCGTGTGCCCCCCCTCGCCCCCCTGATTGCTCACGTAGAACCTGAACCAACCCCCCTACACCGCCATGCCCATGACCGACGACGTTGCGGCCGACTTTCGGCAGACGCTGCAGGAGATCAAGAACGCCGGCACCTACAACGAGGAGCGCGTGATCACCTCCCAGCAGGACGCCGACATTGAAGTTGAGGGCGGCCAGCACGTCATCAACTTCTGCGCGAACAACTACCTCGGCCTCGCCAACCACCCCGAGATCATGGACGCCGCCAAGCGGGGCGTCGACCGGTACGGCTTCGGCGTGGCCAGTGTCCGCTTCATCTGCGGCACCCAGTCGGTGCACAAGGACCTGGAGCACGCCCTGTCCGACTTCCACGAGACGGGCGACACGATCCTCTACAACTCGTGCTTCGACGCCAATACGGGGCTGTTTGAGACGATTCTGGGCGAGGACGACGCCATCATCAGCGACGCCCTGAACCACGCCTCCATCATCGACGGCATTCGGCTCTGCAAGGCCGACCTGCACGTCTTCGAGCACAGCGACATGGCCGACCTGGAGGCGAAGCTGCAGGCGGCCCAGGACGCGGAGACCCGCATGATCGCCACCGACGGCGTCTTCTCGATGGACGGCGACGTGGCGAAGCTCGACGAGATGTGCCGCCTGGCCGACGCGTACGACGCCCTCGTGATGGTGGACGAGTGCCACGCCACCGGCTTCATGGGCGAGGGGGGCCGCGGCGCCAGCGAGGCGAAAGGCGTGCTCGACGAGGTGGACATCATCACCTCCACGCTTGGCAAGGCGCTCGGCGGCGCCACCGGCGGCTTCACGACGGGGCGGAAGGAGATCATCGACCTGCTCCGGCAGGAGTCCCGCCCCTACCTCTTCTCCAACGCCATCGCGCCGATGATCGCCAACGCCAGCCTCAAGGTGCTGGAGATGCTGCAGGAAAGCGGCGAGCGGCGCGAGCAGATCTGGGAAAACGCCCGCTACTTCCGGAGCGAGATGGAGGAACGGGGCTTCGAGATCAAGCCGGGCGACCATCCCATCGTGCCCATCATGTTCTACGACGCGAAGACGAGCGGCGCCATCGCCGACGAGCTGCTCGACCGCGGCATCTACGTCATTAGCTTCAGCTACCCCGTGGTGCCGGAGGGGGAGGCGCGCATCCGCGTCCAGATGTCCGCCGCCCACTCCAAGGAGCAGCTCGACCGCGCCATCGACGCGTTCACGGAGGTCGGCCGCGCGCACGACGTGATCGAATAGGGGTGGTTGAGCGTCCGGCGTTGTGGGGGAGGGATCGCCTGTTCGCACCTCCGAGTCCCGATCAAACCAGCCCACAACTCTCAAACCCTCAACCCCCAAACCCTCAACCTGCCCCCCAACACCCACCAACACAACTCTCGCGTTCTACCGATGAATCAGATTCAAACGACTCTTCTCGGCACGCTCATCGCCCTGTTGCTGCTGGCCGTTCCGACCGACCCGGCCCAGGCCCAGACTACGAATGAACAACAACTCAAGCGCAGCCTCCCGCCCGACACGGCGATTACGAAGACCGATCGCGTCACGGTAAAGGGCGAAGAGGTGCCCTACGAGGTGACGACCGGCACGCAGCCGGTGTACGGCGACGACGACACGGCCGTCGCCTCGCTCCACTATACCTACTACCGCCGGTCGGACGTCGACGACCGCTCCGGGCGCCCGCTCATGATTTCCTTCAACGGCGGCCCCGGCTCCGGCTCCCTCTGGATGCACCTCGGCTACACCAGCCCCAAGCACCTGCTCATCAGCGACGAGGGCTATCCCGTACAGCCCTACGGGGTTGAGGACAACAACCAGTCCATCATCGACGTGGCGGACATCGTGTACGTCAACCCCGTCAACACCGGCTTCTCCCGCGTCATCGACGACGACACGGACGCGGAACAGTTCTTTGGGGTCAACGCCGACGTGGACTACCTGGCGGACTGGATCGACACGTTCATCTCCCGCCACGGCCGGTGGCGCTCCCCGAAGTATCTGATTGGGGAAAGCTACGGCACCACCCGGGTTGCGGGCCTGGCCGGCGAGCTCCAGAACAGCCACTGGACGTACCTGAACGGCGTGATCCTCGTCTCCCCCACCGGCCTCGGCATGGAGCCGGCCGGCCCCTCCCCGCGCTCCGAGGCGCTCAAGCTGCCCTACTACGCGGCGACGGCCTGGTACCACGAGCAGCTGCCCGACGCCCTTCAGAGCCGGGACCTCCAGGCCCTGCTGTCCGAGGTGGAGGACTATACCATCGAGGAATACATTCCGGCCGTCACCCGGGGCGGCTTCGTCGAGGACGCCCGGCGGCAGGCCGTGGCCCAGCAGGTGGCCCGCTACTCGGGGCTCTCCGAGCCGTTCGTGCTCGACCACAACCTCGCCGTTCCCTCGGATGCCTTCTGGAAGGAGCTGCTCCAGGACGAGGGGCGTACGGTGGGGCGCCTCGACTCCCGCTACGAAGGGATCGACGTGACGAACGCCGGAAGCGAGTACGACTACCCGGCGGAGCTCACGGCCTGGAACCACGCCTTCACGCCCGCCATCAACCACTACCTCCGCGACGACCTGGGCTTCACGACGGACCTGCAGTACAACACCTTCGGCAACGTCTACCCGTGGGACGAGACGGAAAACAACACCGGCGCGCAGCTCCGCGAGGCGATGGCCCAGAATCCCTACCTCCACGTCATGGTGCAGTCCGGCTACTACGACGGGGCCACGGACTACTTCTCGGCCAAGTACGTGATGTGGAACCTTGGGACGCGGGAGACGATGCGCGACCGGCTCCGCTTCGAGGGCTACCGGAGCGGCCACATGATGTACCTGCGCTCGGAGGACCTGGCGACCTCCAATGAGGACATCCGCACGTTTATCGAAGAGTCCATCCCGGACGAGGGCACGCCCGCCCGGTACGGCCGAAACCAGTAGGGAGGCGGACGGGCGTGCGGCGAACACACGCCGCCCGTGCCCGCTACATCGCCGCCACGACCTCCAGCATGTCGAGCGCCGTGATGACGCCACGCACCTCCCCGTTCGTGGTGACGAAGACGCGGTGGATGCCCCCGCGGTGCATCACCTGCGCCACCTGCTGCACGGAGGTGTGCTCGTTTACGTCGTAGACCTGCGGGGTCATGACGTGCTCGGCGGTCGTCTCGCCCCCCTCACTGATCTGTAGGTTCTCGAGGTCCTCCTCAGCATACTCGGTTTCAAGCTCCGAACGGTAAAACGAGGCGGGCCGGTCGGAGGCCGGCTCGCCCGCCGTGCCGTTGTGACGCGCGATGTCCGTCAGGGAAATCACGCCGACGAGCTGGTCGTCCTTCACGACGGGCGCGCCGGAGATGCCGTGGTCGGTCAAGAACTGGGCGACCCGGTCGATCGGCCAGCTGGCATCAACGGTCTGCACGTCCGCCGTCATCAAGTCTTTGGCGCTGTTCCACTTCATGAGAGGCGAAAGAACGGTTGTGGGAAAGAGATCCGAGTGCGTATGACAGTATCCCTATTGGTCGCCCACCCCCGTGTTGCATGGGCCGCGTGGATCGGCGGCGAATTCTTGCGGCCCATGTACCCGTCCCCCCAGAAAACGGAACCCACTGGGCCCCACTTCGTGGGCACAGCTACGGCGACCGGGGCCCGTAGCTCAGTTGGTTAGAGCCGCCGACTCATAATCGGCTGGTCGCAGGTTCGAGCCCTGCCGGGCCCACCCCTCGTGCCCGACGGCACCACGAGGCCCTCCGGGCACCACGCCTCTCGGCTCCTCTTTCGCATCAGCGCGGTCGCCCATGCCCCGCTCCATCCAACAGGCCAAGTGGAAACGTGCATCGGCCGACTCGTACACCGACATCACCGACGCCGTCGACGAGGGCGTGCTCGCCGCTACCCCCCATCCGGACGATGCCATCGACCGTCCGAAGGGCTACTCGGTTCGCCTAACCCTCGCCCCCGACAGCACCGCCCTTGCCGACGCCCTCCAGGACGCCCTCCTGGACGTGGACCCGGCCCGTATGACCCTCCATCTTGAGGGCGTCGACGAGCCCGTCTCGTCGCTCCCCGTCAGTGTGAGCAAGGTGCCTCACCTGGGCACGCAGAACACGGCGGAGCTCGGCGTTCCGTCCGAGGGCCACGACCAGCTCCATCCGCACTTCTAACCGCCCCCCTCTTGCAGTCAACGGCACACGAGACATTCGAGGCCTCGCCCTGCAGCTGCACGTGCCGCCGTTCCCCGTCCTCTCCAATCTTCCCCTTCCCTCCATGGAGCTTCCTGAACGATCCTCAACCGGCGACGGGTCTGCGCGGCAGCCCTTCTCGTGCCCGGAGTGTGAGCGGACCGTCGGGCACGCGAACGTTCTTACCGGGGACTTTACCTTCAACGACGTCACCCCCAAGACGACCCGCCCGGACGGCTCGCCGGAGTTTCAGAAGACGGGCATGGAGGGCGGCCCCCAGAAGGCCATCGAGCTGCGGTGCGACTTTTGCGGCGAGGAGTTCATGCTGGGGGTCGAGACCGGCGACACGGACTAGCGCCTACCGGGGCGGCTCGTCCGACCGCGACCGCCGGCCGGGTCGCCTCTGGGTCTCCGACGGCAGCTCGGCGCTGTAGAACCAGGAGAACCCCCCTGCGATCACGATAAACGCGAGGGCAAGCCCTCCCATCTCCCCGAGCGAGGTCTCCGGGGCCCCGATCTCCGGAAGGGCCACGAGCCCCCCAACGAAGACGACGAACGCGAAAATGAACATTCCGAAGTACTCGACGAGTACCTTCATTAGGCAGCGGCGGTCTCGGCCTGGTCAACGAGATCAGCTAAAATCCAGAGCGACGGGACCCATAGGCCCACAAAGATTGCGGCTTGATCGCTGCCGCTGAACCAGAGATAAAGGGAGAGGGCGAGCGCCACGACACCGGCGGCAAAAATCCACCCTTTGCTATTGGTCATGAACCGATCGGGATTCTGGGAGACGCAATGTGCGGGAGGCAGATAGGAGAACAAACCTACTGCCTTTGAGACGCTGTCTTATCGTACGCTATCTTATCGTTCCGATTCCGTTACGGCAGCCGACACACAGAGGATCCGCCCCCCGCAGATTGTTGCAGCCGTTCCACATTGTGCCGGCCCACGGGTGCTCTACCCGGCCCCTTCGCTGGTGGCGTCTCGGTGGCGGAGGGCCAGCACGCTTCCAACCACGAGGTTGACGGCGGTGCCCAGGGCCGTGTACCAGGGCCAGCCGATCGTGCGCAGGCTCCTCGCCTCCACACGGGCGTCCGACGGGTTCAGCACAAAGAGCCATCCCTCCGTGGGGCTGTGCCACACGCCGAAAATGACGAGCACCATCGCGCCAATCGAGACGACGAACGCCACGAGCGCGTCGACCTGACGCGTGCCGCGGTGCCACAGGCCGAGCAGGAAGGCGCCGAGCAGGCCCCCGTACGTGAACGAGGCAATCGACAGGCCCAGCTCCACGACGGGGTTGCTGCTGTCCTGGAAGAGGCTCGCGAAGCCGATGAAGACGACGCCCCAGAACAGCGTAAGCAGCCGCGAGACGCGCAGGCCGCGGCCCGCGCTCATGGTGTGGCCCGAGATGCGCTCGTAGAGGTCGTTGACGGAGGAGGACGCCAGCGCGTTGAGGGAGGAGGAGAGCGAGCTCATCGCCGCCGCCACGATGCCGGCCAGGATGAGCCCCGAGAGGCCCGCCGGCAGCCCCTCGATGATGTACTTGGGAAAGACCTCGTCGCCCCGCTGCAGCCCGAGCGCCTCCACCGGCGCGCCGTCGTAGTGGGCCCAGAGGAGCAGGCCCACCCCCAGGAAGAGGGCAAACTGCACCATGACGATGAGGGCACTCCCGACGACCGCCTTCTGACTGTCCGCCTCGCTTCGGCAGGCCAGCAGGCGCTGCACGATGAGCTGGTCGGTGCCGTGAGAGGCCATCGAGAAGATGGCCCCGCCGACCACGGCCGTTCCCAGCGTGTAGGGCTGCGTCCACCAGCGCCCGAACGACGCATCCAGGCCGAGGTCGATCAGATTGGTTTTGCCGGCCGCCGCCGCCTTTCCCCACCACCCCGGCGGCACGTCGCCCAGCAGGAAGCCGATGGCCGCGAGCGCCCCGCCCACGTAGAGCCCCATCTGCACCACGTCCATCCACACGACCGCCCGGATGCCGCCCACCAACGTGTAGACGGCCGTCGCGACGCCGATGACCAGGATGATCTGGAAGTAGGTGGCGTCCAACCCCGACATGTTCGCAATCACCTTCAGCGGGATGGCCGTGGCGAAGAGACGCACGCCGTCGGCCAGCAGGCGCGTTCCCAGAAACGTGACCGACGCGGCCCCCTGCATCGTGGAGCCGTAGCGGTCACCAAGGAACGCGTAGGCCGTCTCCAACTGGCCCGCGTAGTAGCGGGGCAGGACGTACGCCCCGACGAGAATGCGCCCCACCAGGTACCCGAGCGTAATCTGCAGGAAAGTCAGCGTGCCCCCGTACGCCACGGCCGGCACCCCCACCACCGTAAGCGTGCTCGTCTCCGTGGCCACCACGGAAAAGCACACCGCCCACCACGGCAGGTCCCGCCCCCCGAGAAAGTAATCTTCGGTGGACTCCTGGGCCCCGCCCGCCCAGACGCCGAAGGCCGCCACGCCGAGCAGGTATACCGTCAGGACGACGAAATCGAGCGTCGTAAGCATAGGCCGGAGCGGCACGTGGGAACTCAGGAGCGATGGACGCGGGGCTCTTCTCGCATCGGACAACGTCACGGTGAGAGCGCAGAAGCGCGAACACGGCCTCCTATCCTCCTGGCCGCCCTCCAGCCTCCTCCGCCCGACTCTGACTCGCGCGCCTGCACGCCGCGGCACCACACGGCGGACTGGGCGGTGGGGCCCGGTGGGCTCACGCCGGTTCTGCACGCCTCCCGTTGTGGCCGATGTGGCAGGCCGTCCCGCGTGTCGGCAGTGCCACCGCCCCCTCGTCGGACCAGGGGCACCGGATGGCGCCATCGTGCGTCTCCCCCACCGGGCGCACGCATCGAATTTTCTCACTCGTCCAGGCGGCGCGCACGGCGCAGGGCCCCCACGACCGGCTCGTGGCGGAGCACCTCCACGGACCAGTCCGGGACCCGGTCGGCAAGCGCGCGACGGAGGGCCGCCGCGTAGTGCTCGTTCTGGAGCATCCCCCCGAGCAGGGCAATGCGGGGGGCCACGTCGTCCGTCTCACCAAGCAGCCACTCGACCTGGCGCACCAGCTCGTTCACCTGAGCGGTCAGAATGTCCGTCGCCACCGTGTCCCCGTCCGCCGAGGCCTCGATCACGAGCGGCGCCACGTCCTGGAGAGGGGGCCGGTCCTGGTACACCCAATGAATGAGGGCGGCCCGTTCGTCGACGCCGTACTCCTCCGCGACGCGGGGGCGCAGGATCGTGTCGGCCCCGCCGTCGAGGGCCTCCGCGACGGCCCGCAGGCCCGCCTGGCCCACGGCGTACCCGCTGCCGGGATCCCCCAGAAGGTGCCCCCACCCCCAACCCGACGGGCCGTCCCCCCCGCGTCCGGGCCAGCACGACGGAGCCGGTGCCCGCAATGACCACGAGCCCGCTCTCCGCACCGAAGGCCGCGTCCAGGGCAATGCAGGCGTCGTGCACGACCTCGACGGAGACCGACCGGGCGTCGTCCCCAAGTGTTCGGCGGAGCCGGTCGGCGAGGGCCTGCTGCTCGTCGGGGCGGCCGGCCCCGGCCACGCCCGCACAGACCGACAGGTGATCGACGGGCCGTTGGGCCCGAAGGGTTTTTTGTACCAGGGCGGACAGCACCTGGACCGACTGGTCCATCCCGACCCGCTGCGGGTTGGCGGCGGGTCCATGACGGTCGATCCGTCCCGGACACTCCTCGCACTCGGCGAGCAACAGCGTCGTGGAGCCACCGGCGTCAAGGCCGACGAAGAAGGGATTGGCAGACACGGAGAGAGGGCCAGTGTCGAAAGTGAGATGCGGGGTGCGTGCGGGCGCTCCGCCCACAGCCACCGTCTAGTCAACGGTTCTGTTACAACGGGGGTCAGTATAGGCACTGGGGCATAGAACTGGAACGCCCCCGTGGAAGATGGAAGCGGTTCCACCCCCCCCCTTTCGCTCAAAGGGCCGTCTCGGCCGGCCTGGGCGGGAACGGAAAGCAAAACAGGGACCGGTTCCAGGCGGGCTCCTCCGCCGGCCGTCTCTCAAGTCGCCGTTTTTCCCATTGAGCCGCCGTCCAACACCGGAGCCGCGCCCTCAGGGGTCGCCCCCCGCGGGCGCCTGCCCGCAGTCGCACCGTCACTGTTCCGGCGCGGGGCCGGGAAGCAGCGGGCGGGGCGGCCCGTCGATCGCGCGGTGCACGACGTCGGCCGCCCGCGGACGCACCTGCGTGATTTGATCGGCGGTGTCGTCCGGATACACGCGGTTCGTGAGCAGGACGAAGAAGAGGTCCTCCGCCGGATCGACCCAGAACGAGGTGCCCGTGTAGCCGGTGTGCCCGAAGCTCGCTGCCGAAAATTCGTCCCCGGCCGAGGAGTATCCCTCCGCGCTTTTGGTGTCCCACCCGAGGGCCCGCGTGCTGCCCGGCACGTCGGCCTGGGCGGTGAACGTCTCGATCGTCTTGGGCTCCAGGAACTGTCGTCCATCGATTCGCCCCTCGTGGGTCAGCATGTACCCGAACCGGGCCAGATCGGCGGCCGTGGAGAAGAGCCCCGCGTTCCCCGAGACTCCATTCATGTCGCGGGCCATCGGGTCGTGGACGCTTCCCCGGCGCCGCGTGCCCGCGGTGTCGGTCGTGGGCGCCACCCACGCCCGGGTGACATCGGTGTCGTAGAACCCCGTCTGGTCCATCCCGAGCGGCTCGAAGATGTGCGTTCGGCAGAACGCATCGAACGGCCGGCCGCTAATCGTTTCCACGATGCGCATGAGCGCAATCGCGTTGAGCCCGCTGTAGGTGGACCGGGTGCCGGGCGTGTACGTGAGCGGCTGCGCCATGAGGGTGTCGAGGAGCGCCGCGCGCGTCGGGCCGCGCTCGTCGGGGTCCAGGTACGGCTTCAGGCCCGACGAGTGGGCAAGCAGTTGGCGCACGGTGACCGCCTCCTTGCCGTTCTGGGCGAAGTCGGGGAGGTACCGGGCGACCGGGGCGTCCAGTTCCAGCGAGTCGGCCTCGTAGAGCTTCATGACGGCGGTGGTGGTGGCCACCACCTTCGTGAGCGAGGCGAGGTCGTACTGGGTGCCCGTCTGGACCGGTTTCGTCTCGTCGTAGGTATGGTAGCCGTAGGCGTCGAGCCGCGCGAGGGCCGGCCCGCGCCCCACGGCCACGGCGGCGCCCGGAAACGCGCCGTCGAGCATGGCCGAGCGGAGCAGCGTGTCGAGGCGGGCAAGCTGCGCGCCGTCCATGCCCACCGATTCAGGGGGGCCCTCACGGGGCGCGACCGGGGCGAGCCGACGCCCTTCTCCCTTCTCGGCCACCCCCGGAATGGTGACAGGCAGACGCCCCGGCGTGCCGGCGCCGCCCCCGAGCGCCTGCGCGGCGGCCCGCTGCGACGCCTCGCCGGAGCCGTAGGCGGCCAGGATGGCGCCGGGGGCGGGCTCTAAGCCCGTCGGGGCGTAAGGGTTGCCGAAGGCTACGAACGCGACCGGCGTGTCCGTGCCCGCCAGGTCCTCGAGGAAGTCGTGGTGCATGTCGCTGAGGCCGATGGACCCACTCCACGCCTGCACGCGGAGAAAAGACGGCACGACCACGACGTCGTAGTCTGCGGCGTCCGCCAGGTGGTCGTTTACGTCCGTCGAGTCGGAGCGCGGGTCGAGACGACGCGTGTCGAGGGTTTCGATGGCGGGCTGGGCCCGAAGCCGGTCGACAAACGTGTCGCCCGTCCCCGGATATTCACTGTCACTGAGCGTGACGACGAGGGCGTCGTGCTGCTCCGGCGGCGTGAGGGGCAGGAGGGAATCCGCGTTGGCGAGGAGCGTGAGCGACTCGCGGGCCACCGTGCGGGCCAGCACCTCGTGGGACCGCTGCGCCACGCGGTGCCGGGTCGTGTCGAGCGAGACCCGCCGCGTCTCGTGGAGGCGGAGGTCCTGCTTCACCCTCAGGAGCCGCCGCACCGAGTCGTTGATCTCGGTCGTGTCGATGCGCCCGCTGGTCACCGCCTGCCGGACCGCCTGGTGTGCCGCGTGCGGGTTGGTGGACATGAGCACGAGGTCCGCCCCCGCCTCCAGCACGCGCACCGCCGTCTCGCCGACGCCAAACGTGCGGGTGACGGCCTGCATGTTCAGGGCGTCGGTCACCACGAGCCCGTCGAACCCGAGCTCCTCCCGCAGAAGATTGTGCGTGACCGGTCGCGAAAGCGTCGCGGGCACACTGTCCGACTGCGCCAGGGACGGCAGCGCGAGGTGCCCGGTCATCACACTCCGCACCCCTGCGTCGAGCGTCTGCCGGAACGGCGGCAACTCAAGGGTGTCGAGGCGCCCCCGGTCGAAGCGGAGCACGGGCAGATTGATGTGCGAGTCCACGTCCGTGTCGCCGTGGCCGGGAAAGTGTTTCACCGTCGCGAGGGTGCCGCCGCGCTGCGCCCCCCGGGTGAAGGCCGACGCCATGGTCCCCACCAGGGAGGGCGACTCGCCGAACGAGCGGACGTTGATGATGGGGTTCTTGGGGTTGTTGTTGACGTCCGCCACCGGCGCGTAGAGCTGGTGCACACCGAGCGCACGGGCCTCCCGGGCCGTTGCGTAGCCCACCCGGTAGGCGTGGGACGCGTCCCGCGTGGCCCCGATCGCCATGGCCGGCGGGAACGAGGTGGCCGCGTCGATGCGCATGCCCACGCCCCACTCCGTGTCCTGCGCCACGAGGAGGGGCCGTTCGGCCTTCGCCTGCAGGTCGTTGGCCATCGCAATCTGGGTCATCGGCGTGCCCGGCCCGAAGATGAGCCCGCCCGCCCCAAACTCCTCGACGAGCGCGACGGTCTCGCGGTACGAGGGGGTATTCGCGTTTTGGAATTCCCCGTCGATCCGGACCACGAAGAGCTGCGCGATCTTCTCGTCGAGCGTCATGTCCCGAAACTGGCGCCCGGCCCAGCTCGATTTGGGCGGGGCCTCCGCCGTGTCCGCAGCCCCCCGATCCGACATCGAGGGCCCCGCCGAGAGGGGGACCGGGCCCGGCGCCCCAAAAATTAGAGCGGCGACCGCGAGAATGACCACGAGCCCCGCGGCCATGAACGAGCGTCGAGACGAAGACATCATGGTGGCACAAGCCGTTCAGAAAACACGCAGACTCCCCCTCTTTCCCCCTATCGTTCTTCCGTCGCGTCCTTCTCCTCTTTCATTTCAATCAGCGAGATCTCGTCCCGCTGCAGGTCCCGCCACAGGTACGCCGCCGCCGTCAGCGCGACCGCGATGCAGCCGGCGCCCCAGAGCGTCCACCCCAGAATGAGATACCCGGTGCCGAAGAGGGTGCTGTACACGAGCACGACCCCCACGAGCCAGTCGAGCGCTAGGCGCCCGAGCCCGGAGTCCGGCGTCACGTCGGGGTGTCGCTCCGCCACGGGCGTCCAGCCGGGCCCGCCGGGATGGACCGTCCGGTAGAACGCATCGAGCGTCTCCGCGTCGGTCGGGCGCGTGAGGAAGGTGGCCGCGAGCCAGACGACCGTCGTAAACCCGACCACCGAGTAGAGGTTCAGGGGAAAGTCCGCCTGCAGGCCCGGCACCTGCACCCCAAACACGTTGAGCACGAGGGCCGTCACGGTCAGCCCGATCGGGGCCAGGGTGGCCGCCATCTCGCTCCACGCATTTACGCGCCACCAGTACCAGCGCAGGATGAGAACGAGCCCCAGCCCGGCGGAGGCGGACAGCAGCAGGCCCCACGCCTCGGCGATGGTGTCCAGGAAGAGGGTGACGACGAGGCTCAGCAGGGCCACCCCGAACGTGAGGACCCGCGAGACGCGCACGTAGTGGGCCTCGTCCGCGTCGGGCCGCACGAAGCGCCCCCAGAAGTCGTTGACGAGGTACGAAACGCCCCAGTTCAGCTGCGTGGACACCGTGCTCATGAACGCCGCCAGGAAGGACGCGAAGAGGAGCCCGAGCAGGCCGGGCGGCAGCACGTCCTTCATCACCAGGACGAACCCGGCGCGCGGCTCGTCGAGGTCCGGGTACAGCACCAGTGCGGCCAGCGCCACGATGATCCAGGGCCAGGGGCGCAGGCAGAAGTGGGCGATGGTGTACCAGAGCGTGGCGAAGAGGGCATTCGGCTCGTCCTTCGCGCTCATCATGCGCTGCGCGATGTAGCCGCCGCCGCCCGGCTCGGCCCCTGGATACCAGCTGGCCCACCACTGCACCCCGGCGTACGCCGCGAAGGCCAGCGCCGAGAGCGAAAAGGTGGCGGCCCCCTCCGCCGCCCCGCCGATCGTGGGCAGCAGGTTGAACGTCTCGTCCGGAAGCTGCTCGCGAAGGCCCGCCACCCCGCCAATCTCCGGCATGTCGAGCACGAGCACGGCGAGCGCAATCGTGCCCCCCATCGCCACCACGAACTGGAACAGGTCCGTCACCATCACGCCCCAGAGCCCCGACAGCAGCGCGTAGACGGCCACCAGCAGGATCAGCCCGCCCGTCACCACGAGCGCCGCGCTCATCTCCCGCCCCAGCACCGAAAACGCCGCCTGCCCGAACAGGGTGAGGTCGGGGAAGAGCCGGTCGATCACCGTCTCCATCGCCAGCGACACCCACCCGATGATGAGGATGTTCAGCAGAAGGCCGAAAAAGAGCGCCTTCAGGCCACGCAGCCACGCGGCCACCCGCCCGCTGTATCGGAATTCGACGAACTCCACGTCCGTCATGACGCCGCTTCGGCGCCAGAGGCGGGCAAAGAAGAAGACGGTAAGCATCCCCCCGATGGCGGCGTTCCACCAGAGCCAGTTGCCCGCGATGCCGTTCTGGGCCACAATCTCCGTCACCAGAAGCGGCGTGTCGACGGCAAACGTGGTGGCCACCATGCTCGTCCCGGCCAGCCACCAGGGCATCGCGCGGCCCGACAGAAAGAACTCCGAGGTGTCCTCCCCGGCCCGCTGGTAGAAGTAGAGCGCGATGCCAAAGGAGAGGATCAGGTAGGCGGCGACAAAAAACCAGTCGAAGCTTGTCACGGACAGGGGCGGGGCCAACCAGGAAAAACAAACAGAGAGACGGCGCGGGCGGAGGGGTCAGGCGGCCTCGGGCACGGGCCGTCCCATGCGGGAGCGTCCACGGCGGCGCGCCCAGGGCCCGCCGGTCGACGACTGTGACTCAACGCCCTCTTCCTCCGCTCGATTTCGGGTATTCGGATCGGTCCGGGCCCCGAGTTTCACAGTCCGAGCCGGCTCCACAGTGGGGTCCAAAGATCGCTGCCAACTGGTCATGGCGAGACGCAAAACGGCTGCTCAGTTCGACGTGTGGGCGCCGTCCTCCTCCGGCCTCACTCCCCGGTCACCCAGACCTTTCCGTCCTGACGGATGTGCACGGTCGTTCCCTCCGCCCCGGGCGCCGCGATTTCGTACATCGTCTGGGTCGTGCGGAGCGTGGGGGCAAAATCGCGCTCGGGAAGCTGCACGTTCGAGGCGTTGAGGGCCGCGAGGGACCCGGCGTACGTGCCATGCGCCTCGTGGTGCGCCCGCTGACGGTGGTAGAGGCGCCGCAGGGCCGCCTTGACGCGCCGATTGGGGCGCTCGTCGACGGACACGGTCGCGGTGCCGACCTCGGCGTCCGCGAACTGCACGATGCCCCAGTGTTCGGGCCGGTGCATGTCGATGGCTCCCTGCGGCGACCACACCCAGTTGCGCTCCGGATGCGCCTTCGTGGTGTCGAGGTCCTTTTCGTAGGTGCCATTCTTGACGGCAAGGGGCCAGTCGACCCGCGAGAAGTTGAGGCGCCACTGCTCGCCGGCCTGGGGCGGACGTCCGCCGGGAGCGGCCTCTTCCAACGACGACCACGGCAGCTTTATCTCCACCGTCCACCCGTCGTCGGTGTCCGAGGGGTCGTTGAGTGTGCCCTGCACGTGCACGGCCGCGTCGATGCCCCGTACGTCCCAGGCGTCGACGGCCGGTCCGCCGTCGCGGTAGGGCTTCAGGAGCATCAGGTCCCACACGGTCTCGAGCGCGTTCACCTCCACCTCGTAGTAGTTGTGCGTCGTTCCGTTGGGGTCGATGAAGACCTCGAAGTCATCGTCGTAGTACACCACCGTGTCCCGCTGGGTGAGGGTGCCCCACACGTCCGGCTCCTCGAGGGAGGCCGCCACGTAAAGGGCCTCGTCGTCCCACAGCATCTTGGCCCGGGTGCGGAACCGCGGCGTCGGGGCGTCGCGCCCACGAATGTCGACGAAGTCGGCGGTCCACGGCGCCGCGGCCCAGTCGCGTTCGTCGAGCCGCCCGTCCACCGCAATCGGTCCGGACGCGCGGTAGATGGCGTAGGTGCGCGGGGGCGCCTCGCTCTCGGGATTGTTGTTCGCGGCGTCCCCCGAGGGCCGCCCCACCAGGGCGGAGACCGACTCGCCCCCTGCGAGGACGAGAACGAAAACGCCGACGATCGTCGTCAAGAGAAAGCGTCGCATGGAACCGCGGGCCGACGGGAAAAGCAGCGCCCCACAGAATAGAAGGCACAGGATCGGTCCGCAATGGGGACGGAAAATCGGAACCGCTTCCAAACCCTCGGTGGCAAAATGAGGGGCGTCACGAGGCGACGCATCGTTCGACCGAGCCCCCGCCTGCGGTCTTCGTGGTGGGATGTCCGTCGTCTGTTTCGGCCGCGGGACGTTCCGCCGTGGGGCCCCCAAGCTACGGGTTCTGCCGGGCCCCGCAGCTCTGCCGTACCACGAGCTCCGGCTCAAGCTCCGTGTGCTCGGGATCGGGCTCGGCGTTTTCGATGTGGTCGATGAGCAGGTCGATCGCCGCCTGTCCCTTCTCGTACACCGGCTGGCGGACGGTCGTAAGCGGGGGAATGGTGTACTGGGCAGCGGGCAGGTCGTCGAACCCGACGAGTGCGACCTCGTCGGGGACCGCGTAGCCGGCCTCGTTGAGCGCGAGCAGGGCGCCCATCGCCATCGTGTCGCTGGCACAGAACAGGGCCCGGGGCATCCGCCCCTGTTCCGCCCACGCCCGGACGATGGAGTGCCCGCTCTCTTGGGAGTAGTCCCCCTCGGCGACGTGCCGGTCCGACACTGCAATCCCGGCCTCCGACAGGGCCCGCTCGACGCCCTGTCGCCGGTGTGCGGACTCCTCCAGGGCCCGACTTCCCAGAATCAACCCGATCTCTTCGTACCCGAGGTCGCAGAGGTGACGGCCCGCCTCGTACCCCCCTTGCTCGTTGTCGATGTCGACGGAGCTGAACGCGTCCCAGCTCGTGTCCTGTCCGATGAGCACCGTCGGCGCCCCGTCCGCCTCGAGCGTCGACGCCACGAGGTCCGTAACCTCCGTCGTCACCAGGACGTACCCGTCGAACCGGGAATCCCGGGCCCGGTCCTCAATCTCGTCTTCCATCCGGTCGGAGACCATCGACAGCGATACGAAATACCCACGCTCCAGGCACCGCTCGAAGAGCCCCGAGTACAGCAGCGGCCAGTAGCCGTTGGCCAGCGACTCGTCTCCCCGCCGGGGGGTCAGCACACTAATCTCGAAGGAGCGGTCGGTGGCGAGGCTCCGGGCCACCGAGCTGGGGCGGTAGTCGTGCTCTTCGATCACCCGCATCACCCGCTCTCGGGCCTCCTCGCTGACGTTGGGGTGGTCGTTCAGCACGCGGGACACCACCGACCGGGAGACGTACGCCAGCTCGGCCACCTGATCAATGGTCATGTCGTCCTCCATGGCGAGATTGGGGCGAGTGTTAAAAAGTCGACGAACCCATCGCGCACACAGAACCGAGGGGGCGGCACTGGGCCTCCGGAGACAGGGACTTTGCCGTATTTATAAGATAGGACGTCGGAACGAAGGAGACAACCCGTGGAGTGCCTCGACGGCGTACGCCCCCCGGACCGCCTTTTCTCGCCCCCCGCGCGGCCGGCCTCATTCTGCCCCCGGGACCGGACGCGCCTCCCCCACGCTCCATCCGCTTCGCGGCGGGACAGCCCCCGTCGCAAGTCCTACGGGGACGTGGGGACCGTGACGGTCCGGCCGCCCCGCCCCAGCGTGTCGAACGTCCGCAGTCGGACGGGGGCCCCCTCAGGGACCGAGACCGGGCCGGTGTATCGGGGCGACGTGGCGGTCGGGCGGGTGCCGTCGGTGGTGTAGCGGACCGCCAGCCCGGGCAGGGCCACGTTCGCCCTCAGCGTGCCCGCCTCCACCGTGGCCCCGGGCGGGGGAAGCCGGTACGACCAGTCCGGATGGCGAATGCTCAGGCGGGGCAGCTCACGGTGCCCGAGCCGATTTGCAAACGCCGTCCATGCCTCGGCCCGCCGGGCCCGGAGGGCTCCGCTGTCGTCGAGCGTGGCCCAGCCGGGCCGCGGGGCCCACGCCCGTTCGGCGAGGCTCAGAAGCCGCGGGACGGCCATGTACTCCATCCGGTCGGTGTCGCGCAGGGTCTCCCCCCAGAGCTGTCCCTGCAGGCCCCGAATGTTGTTCCGCGCGGTGTCGGCCAGGCGCGCGTGGTCGGCGAAGGCCGTATCGGGGTCGATGGGGTGCCCCATCCTCGTGCGGTCGGCGCTCTTGTAGAGGTCGAACGGCACGAAGGCAAACGGGGCCTTCGTATCGACGAAGCCGGCCCAGTAGTAGCCGTCCTCGCGGGGGTGCTTGTTGTAGGCCATGTCGAAATAAAAGTTGGTGGCCTGTGACATCACCACGTCGTAGCCCGCATTGGCCAGCCGGTAGGCGCGGTCCTCCGTCCCGCCGCCCCAGATGTTGCTCCAGACGTAGGGCCGGACGCCCTCGTCGACCAGGGCCTCGTTCGGGGTCGTGGCTGCGGACCGGTGATCGGCCTCTTCCAGCCCCACCTCTTCCCACCCCGCCATGGCGATCCCCCGCGTGGCGAGTGTGTCCTGAAACCGGCCCAGGAAGTGCCCGAAGAGATCGTCGGCCCCATCGACCCCCTCGGTGCGCGTGATGTAATCGTCGCAGATGGGAGACCCCGCCCACGCGCCCGCCGGCACCTCGTCCCCGCCCACGTGGACGGCCGGGAGCGGCGCCCCCGCCGTGTCGTGCAACCCCCGAAGTTCGTCCACGACGGCCGTGAGGAAGCGGTAGGTCGACGGCTGGCAGACGTTCATCACGTTGTCGTCCCAGCCCTGCACCGACTCGTAGGTCGACGCATCGTCTGGGTCATGCAGCCGGTAGCGCCGCGCCGCCGCCGTGTCGCCGTCCGCCCGGAGTCGGCCCGTCCGGGCCTCCATGGCCTGGATGGCGGCCCGGGCGTGTCCGGGCACGTCGATCTCGGGGAGCACGGTGATGTGTCGCGCCGCGGCGTACCGGAGAATCTCGAGATAGTCCGCCTGGCTGTACCACCCGCTCCCGGCAGAGGCGGTGGGACTGGGGTTGGGCCCCGACCCGTAGGACGGCATCAGGTGATCCTGCTCAGTAAGCGTATGGCCGCGGCGCCCCCCGACGCGGGTCAGCTCGGGCAGGCCCTCGACGGCGAGGCGCCACCCCTCGTCGTCGGTGAGGTGGAAGTGAAAGGTGTTCAGCTTGTAGAACGCCATCACGTCGAGCAGCCGCTTCACCGCCGCCACCGACTGCATGTTGCGCGCCACGTCGAGGTGGAGCCCCCGATAGCCGAATCGGGGCGCGTCCAGAACCTGGACGGCAGGCACGTCCACCGGCGACGACGGCGCCCGGTAGGCCGCCACCGGGAGCCAGGCCTCCAGGCTTTGCCCCCCGTAGAACACGCCCGCGTCGGTCGCGCCCGTGATGACGATGCCCGTGTCCGGATCGACCGTGAGCCGGTAGGCCTCGGCCGACGCCGTATCGACGGCGGGCGGCGTCCCCTCCGCGCGGCGGAGTGTGATGGCGGCGGCCGAATCCGTCCGTGTCGTTCGGGGCCGTCGTCCCAGCACGTCGGCCAGTCCGTCCGCGAGCTGGCGGGCCTCGGCGGCCAGCCCCGCCTCGTAGCGGATGGTCGCGTCCGCCCGGAGCGCAAACGCCCCGGGGCGCCGGTGGATGGAGTCCGGCGTCGGCACAATGCGGCCCTCCGCGTCGGGCGGGCGGGCCGTGAGGGAGCGGTGGTCCGCGTACCGGGTCGCGGGGGTCGGGACGGGCCATGCGTCGTTCGGGCCCCGGGACGTCTGGGCGGGACGGGTGAAGGGCTCGACCGTCACGTCCGACACGGCGGCGGGCGGCCCGGGTCGGCCCTCCGCGTCCCTGAACACGACGTAGAAGCCGGCCGGGGCATCGATGCGCTTGATGACCGACCCGGTGGCCTCGACCGTGAATTGCAGCTGGTCGCCGGGCTCGATCGGGGTGAAGTCGGCGTCCGGCTCCAGCCGATAGAAGTCGCCGTTGATCCGCGTGATGCGCACCGGCGCCGTCACGCTCGCCGGGTCGATCTGGCGCGAGAAGTTGAAGTAGAGCGTCCACTGGGTCGCCCCCAGCGCCACGTCCCCGTGGTTCGCAATCGTGAACGACGACCGAAATCGGTTTCCGTCGTCCACCCGATTCGTCTCCACGCCCCAGCGGATGGAAAGCGCGTCGGCGGACGGATGCGCGGCGTCGGGCTGGGCGTGCGCGGCCAAGGGCCCGCCAAAAAGCAGAAGGAAGACGGAAAGCAAAGTGTAACGCATGGAGCGGGCGGAGCGCAGGCGGAAAACAAGCAAAGAAAAAAGGAGGGCCGTGGAGGCCCTCCCCTGTGGTTTTCTCGGCGGAAACGGCAGGCCCCCGAGCTCATTCGGCGCACTGGTCGGCGTACGCCCCACAGTCCCACCACACCCGCGCCGTGAGGCGGTTCGACTGCGTGATGTTCTGCCGCTCGCGGGCCTCCTGGTAGTTGTCGCCGTTGAGGTCCCTCTCGTCCTGTGGATAGTCCAGACGCCGAATGAACTGGCCGCCGGTGTCCCCTTCCTCCGGAGCAGGAGTCAGCTCCGGGTAGCCCGACCGACGCCAGTTCGACCAGGATTCGATCCCGTTGAAGAAGGTCGCCGCCCAGTACTGGTTGTTGATCGCCCGCAGGCGCGCTTCTCGTCCACTCGGGAGAGAATTGTCGGAGAGATACTGGGTGATCTCCGAATCGCTCACGCTCGTGTTCTCTCCGTACCGGGTGATATAGTTCATGGCCGCCCGCACCCCTGCTTCGTAGTGGGCCTCCGCCGATCCGGGCACGTTCCAGCCCCGCACCGCCGCCTCGGCAAGCATCAGCTCGACCTCCGCATAGGTCTGGAAGAACATCGGGTCGTTTCGGTCCCGAAGGTTCGGGTGGATGCGCGTGTACTGATCGAGGGCGTCGGTGTACTCGTTGCTCGCCGCGAGTTCGTTGTTATCAAACCCGTTGGGCATACCGCGCTGCTGGGCCGGATCCTCGACCAGCGCACTGTCGAGCCCCCCCGGAGCGAGCGCTCCATACTCGGTGAGACGGGGGTCGCCGTTCTCCTTCATCCAATCCACGAACGTCTCGCTGAGCCACTGTCCCGGGAAGCTCTGCATGACCTCACTGTGGGCGTTCGTGTTGAAGCCTGCCGGACCGCCCGACGGCCCCGATTGGTGAGGCACGTAGGCATCATCGTCGACACTCTGCATGACCCCCCCGTCGGCGTTGACCGCCTCCTCGGCCCAGCTCTGTGCCAGGTCCGGCCGCACCTTCACGACACGGAGGGCCAGGCGCAACTGCAGCGAGTTGGCGAATCGTTTCCACTGCTCGATGTCGCCCCCGAAGAACAGATCTGCGCTCCCGAACGTGGGCTGCGACGCCTCGAACTGGTCAACCGCCGCCCGGAGCTCATCGTGCAGGTCCATGTAAATGCTGTCCTGGCGTGTGTAGTGGGGCGTGAATTCGCCCTCCAGCGCGCCCTGCCCCGCCTCGAAGTAGGGAATGTCCCCGTAGACATCGGTGAGGCGCTGAAACGTGAGCACGCGCATGATGCGGGTGGCCGCCAGCCGGTTGACCTGCTCGGGTTTTCCCTCCAGCTCGTTGATGAGATTCTCCGCGTTGGTCACGGTGCGGAGAAAATTCGACCCATTGGGCCCGCCTCCGTACCGCGTGTCGAAGAGGGACGCCGACCAGGCCCCCACGTACTGGTTGAAATTGCCCGCGTAGAAGCCCGGGTTTGCGATGTGCTGCACGATCGGCATCGTGTAGATCAGATTCGTGCGCCACATATCAAACCGGCTCCCAGAGACCCCGAGCTGGAGCGTTGTGAACTCCAGGTCCGGGTTCGGATCATTGGCGGTCGTGGGGTCCTCGTTCGTGTCCCCGAAGTCCCCCACTCCATCGCAGGACAGGAGGACGAGTGCCAGCACTCCGACGGAGAGGAGGGAAGCAACACGAGCAATTCGCGAGCGAGTCAGAAACGACATGGCGGAAGTATGTGGAGTAAGGGGGAAAGCAGAGGAGATCGGGGTGGGCCCGCAGTCAGAACCGGAGATTGACCGATGCACCAATGCTGCGCGACTGCGGAACGCCCGCCTGCTCGAAGCCCGGCGTGGCTTCGCTGTTGTAGCTCGACTCGGGACTGATATTCGGCACCGAGTCGTACAGGTAAAACAGGTTTCGGCCCACCACCGAAACGCTCGCACTACGCACCGGCACACGGCTCATCACGCTGCTCGGGAGGTCGTAGCTCAACCGGAGCTGGCGGAGCTTGATGAAGTTGGCGTCGTAGACGAACTCCTCGGCAATCTCCCCGGAGATCCGTCCGTAGTACTCGGAGGGCCGAACGCCGACATCGTTCTCGCGGTCGACGGTGACCTCCCCCTCGCCGTTCACGCTGCCGATCACGCCTTCTCCGACAAAGCAGTCCTCCGGGTACCGGCCGTTTGAGCCAGCCTGCTCGTCACAGGCCGCCCGGGCGTCGAGCGTCGCCTTGTGGAGGCCGTTGCCGTAGGCGTTGGCGTTGGTTCCGGAGAAGACCTTGCCGCCCCACTTCGCATCGACCAGAAAGTCCAGGCTGACATTCTGGTAGGAAATTGTGTTCGAGAAGCCGAGCGTCCAGTCGGGGGCGCCGGTGCCCAGCACTTCTTTCTCGCCCGACAGCGGAAGCCCGTCCTCCCCGTGGACGATGCGGCCCTGATCGTCGCGGACGTACGTGTTCCCATAAATCGCATTGGCCGGCTGCCCAACAACCTGGGCAATGTTGGCCGTGGCCAGCCGGTTTTCCGGCCCTACCCGCACATCGAGGCCCGGCGCGAGGGACTCGACCTCGCTCCGGTTCGCCCCGAAATTGACCCGCGAATCCCAGGTCCAATCTTCTGTCGAGAACGGGATCGACGTGAGGAGCAACTCCACGCCCGTGTTTCGGATCTCACCGCTGTTTGCCGTCCGCGCCGTGTAGCCCGACGCCGACGAGACGGTGACGTCCAGAATCTGGTCGACCGTGCTACGCCGATACCAGGTAAAGTCCACGCCGAACCGGTCGTTGAAGAACTGCGTCTCGAATCCGAGCTCAATCTCCCGCGTGGACGTCGGCTTCAGGTCGAGCAGGGGTACGCTCAGCTGGGTGATCGTTTCGAGGGCCTGCCCTTGGTGCTGCCCGATGATGCCATAGGTCAGACTGGTCCGGTACGGGTCCGTATCGCCCCCGATCTCCGCCCAGGACGCCCGGACCTTTCCGTAGCTCAGTGCGTCCGGCAGGTCGAAGGCGTCGGTGAAGACGAAGCTTCCGCTCACCGACGGGTATACGAATGGATTGTTGTCCTCCGGAATCGTCGAAGACCAGTCCCCTCGTGTCGTCAGCGTGAGGAACAGGTAGTCCCGGTAGGTGAAGGACGCCGACCCGAAGAAGGAGCGGATTTGCTGCTCCGAGAAGTCGTAGTTGCGAGTGGGGTTGGCCGTGTTGGAGATCGTCTCCAGGTCGGGAATGCTGAAGTTTCGCCCAAAGACGCCCACCAGTTCAAACTGGCGGTGTCGCAGACTGCCCCCCACGTCGAGCCGGAGCGAAAGCTCATCGGTGAGGGAGGGCGTCGCGGTCGCCAAAAGCTTCGAGTTGCTCTCCCACACCCGGTAGGTGTCCTCGGTCATGGCTCCGCCCGGCTCGAACGCAGACCCGAACGCATCGACGTTCGTGCGTCGGAGCGAGTACCAGTCGAGCCCCGTTTGTCCCTGTAGGGAAAGCCAGTCGTTGATCGAGTAGTTCAGGTTGACGTTTCCGAGAATACGGTCCTTGTCGTCGTCGGCCTCCAGTTCATTGACGGCCCAGTAGGGGTTGGTCGGAAGCCCGTCGGACGTAAACTGCTTCTCAACGCCCTCCTCGGTCGCACCCGGCTGCAGGGCGCTTTTGGGAATGTTGTTCGGCAGGAACGAGATCAGGTAGTTCGGATTCCGGGCCGCATCGTTCAGAAACGTCCGGTTGTCCGTGAGCTCATTCTGGTACGTAACGCTCGCGTCGGCCGTGAGGCCCCCGAGTCGGGTCTGCCCCCGAAGGTTGATGTTGGTCTGCTCGTACCCCGAATTCGGGACGACGCCTTCGGTGTTCTGGTGCGACGCCGACAAGCGGAGCGAAGTGTTCTCGAAGCCTGCATTGATCGACAGCGAGTGCCGCTGCGAGAGTCCGGTTCGGTAAAACCCCTGCCGGTCGGCCACATCGTCGTACGGCCGCGCCGTCCCGTCAAATTGAGGGGCCTCGTCCACCTCACCAAGCGGGGCCCCCCAACTCGAAAGACCGGCGCTGAGCGCCGCGTCCTGATTCGACGGCGCCCGGCCCTGCGTGCCTTGTCCGTACTGGCTTTGGAAGTCGGAGAAGCCACTGATCACATCCTTGGCCGTGACCGTGGAGCTGTACTGCACGTTCACCTCCCCCGGGGCCGACGTGCGGCCCGTCTTCGTCGTGATCAGTACCACCCCGTCTCGGGCCCGGGTGCCGTACAGCGCGGCGGCCCCGGCCCCCTTCAGCACGGAGATGTCCGAGATGTTCTCCGGGCTCACTACCGACAGCGCACTTCCTCCATCCCGGCCGCCAAACTTGCCGGCCCCTCCAATGACCGTGTTGTCGATGGGAACCCCGTCCACGATGAAGAGCGGGTCGTTATTTCCCGCAATCGACGAGACGCCCCGAATGTTGATGCTCGAGGATGAGTTCGGACCCGACGCATTGGAGCTGAGAACCAGTCCCGGTACGTTTCCCTGTAGCAAGTTTGCCGGATTGGATTCCGTAACGTCCACGAGGTCCTGGGCCTCAATACTGCTCGTCGCGTAGCCTACGGAGCGCTGCTGCCGCTCGATGCCAAGCGCCGTCACGACAACCCCCTCAAGCTCCTGCGATTCCGTCTCGAGCACGACGCGAATCTCCGAGCGCCCGTCGACCGGAACCGTTTTCGTCTGGTACCCGATGAACGAAAACGTGAGGGTGTCCTGGGGACTGTCCACCGCAAGGCGGAACCCTCCGTCCGGGCCCGTAACGGTCCCTCGGCTGGTGCCCGCCTCCCGAATGTTCACCCCCGGAAGCGGAGACTGATTGTCGGCGGACACGACGGTGCCGGTCACCTCAAAGTCCTGTGCGTGCACGGCCTGCACTCCCCCCGGCAGCCCGCAGGCAAGCAGTGCCCCGAAGACGGCCGTCAACACGATCTTAAAAGACGAACACGAAGAAACGAAGGGAGGCATGGCGGCGTGACCTGCAGTCCGTGAGGGGGGAGCGCACTAGAGACGGCGTCGTGGACGTTCCAGACCGTCCGATTTTGGTTGACCTACTGCTTCGCATCGACGGCCTGTCCGATGGATGCGCTTCCATGATACCCCGACGGGGTCTGTCAGATCAAGGAACTGTTACCTTTTGGGACCGCTTCCACCTTCTTTTGGAAGCGGTCCCAAGCCGGGCAATCGACCCGCGATCTGCCCTTCGTGGCGCTGACGCCGCGGGGGGTGTTGTATGGCGTCCCCTTAGCACCGGACGGTCTCATCACGGCGACAGATCTGTTGCCGCCTCCGGGCCGGCCCATCGGGCCCGCCGCACGGCGAGCCACGCGCTCAGGGCCGCCCCGAGCAGGGCGACGCCCGCCAGGATTCCGAAGAGAAGCGGGGGGCCGGCAAGCTGCAGCAGTCCCCCGGACAGGGCGGCCCCCGCCGCCCCGATGCCAAAGACGGCGAGATACGTGTAGCCGTAGGAAAGCCCACGCGTGTCGGGCGGGGTGTACTCGGCGACCGTGGCCTGGTAAAGCGGCTGCACCAGAAACAGCACGAAGCCCAGGCCCGCACTTGCGACGAGCAGCGCGCCGGTCCCCCCTCCCGCCACCGGCAAAAAGACGACGGCCACCAGGGACAGAAGCCCCAGTGCGCCGGCGAGGACCCACTCCGTCCCCTCCCGGTCCGACAGGCGCCCGCCCACGTACTGCCCCGCGATGCCCACCGCCAGGAGGCCGGCGTAGACGTACCGGCCCGCCGACACGTCGATCGGCAGGTCGACCGTCACGAGGGGCGTGAGCAGGTCCGGCAGGAAGGTGAGCACCCCGCGGTAGTAGAGCCCCGACAGGGCCACGAGCACAAAGACCCCCGCAAACCCCGACGCGAAGAGGTGCCGCGTTTGCCGCCACAACGCCGTGAGACGCCCGTTCTCCGCCGAGGCCGTTGCCGACGGGCCGTCGTCGGTTGCGTCGTGGCGCCCCACGGCCGCGGTCTCGTCGACGGACGCCCGCCAGGCCCCGGCCGCCGCGATGAGGCCGGGCAGGCCGAGCAGGACCGCCACCGTCGCCCAGTCGAACGCGAGCAGGAGGAGGGCCGTGAGGAGCGGGCCGCCCGCAATGCCCACGTTGCCCGCGATGCCGTGGTAGGCCAGGGCCCGCCCCCGCTGCCGCACCCCCGTACTGATGAGGGCGAGCCCGGCGGGGTGGTACACGCTGGCCGCCGCCCCCCACGCCAGCAGCGCCGTCCCCAGGCCCCACAGCCCCGGAAGGAGCCCCAAAAGCACGAACGCGGCCCCCATCCCCGCAAGCCCACACGCAATGAGCCGCCGCGACCCAAACCGGTCCACGAGGATGCCGCTCGGCAGTGCCCCGGCCCCGAACAAAAAATACCCGCCCCCTACCACGGCCCCGAGGGTCGCCTCCGCAACCCCCAGCTCCGCGAGCCAGACGGTCATGAAGATCGGGACCGACAACTCGTAGGTGTGGACCAGCCCGTGGCCCGTCGTCACGAGCGCGATAATGGAACGGTCGTTGGGATTCATCGATCTCGGTGGGGCGTAGAGTCATCGAATGGCTCAGTCGACCTCCTACGAGGGCGCTCGTTTCCGGGCTCATATTGCGTATTTCGTATTGCGTATCGCAGGGGTCTTTTACGTAATACGCACTACGCAACACACACTATTTCAACTCCCGAAGCACCGGCATCTCCTCCAGGTCCGCCGCCGAGAGGGCCGTCCAGTCGATGCCGGTCGGCGGCGCGGGCGGATCCGCAACATCGATCGTCGCCTCCGGCGTCACGATTCGGGCGAGGGGCAGGTCGTACGGGTCGGTCGGCACCGACGCGACGCGCTGGAGGGGGTGCACCGTCGTCGCCACTGGGACCGGATCGTGCCCGAGCTCCCGCAAAATCGCGTACTCGAGGTCGCTGTACCCCTCGCCCTTCCCGCAGCGATGCCCGCCGGGCGTCACGGCCACCGAGCCGGTCACGATCGCGTCGAGCGGCGGGAGGTCGCTGAGGGCCACGGGCTCCGCCCAGCGGTCCATCTTCGAGAGGCTTGCGGCCGGCTTGGTCTCGTCGTCGGGAATCGACGCAGGGTCGAGCCGCTTGAACCCGCCCCGCAGGCGCGGCGTGGGCACGAACACGACACACCCTCGCCGCAACGCCTCGATCCGCACGTGGCGCTGGGGCGCGTCGGGGTTGACCTTGAGGCGGCGGGCCTCTGTGAAGGGCGGCTCTTCGAACAGTCGCTCGGCCGCGGCGGGCGCCCCCTTAAAATTCGGGATGCGGCCGTGCGGGGGAAACGGAAAGCGCGCGATCCCCTCGTCCTCCAACGCATCCCACACGGCCTCCCGGGCCGCTGATTTGGTGTCGAACCGCGCGTCCATCGGGGCATCCAGGCTCAGTGCGAGAAGAGACGGGCGCTCTGTTTCGGGTCGTACGCCCCGGGCCACGCGGCGTTCACGGCCCCACCCAATTGGATCCAACCAACCAAGACACCATAAGAGAGTCCCGTTTAGCTCAGTTGTGCGCCAGCTGTTCCGAGTTTCCGCCACCAACCCAGTGCCCCGTTATGCCACGCCGCCTGCTTGCTCTTCTGGTTGCCGGGGCGGCCGCCCTTCTCGCCCCCACGGCCGCTGCGCAGTCTTCGAACATCGAGACGATTGAAGGCTCGAGCCCCGGGGAGAAGATGACCCTCACGGTTACGCCCCACGTTCTGAACGACGACGTGTCGGCCCGGGCCGTCGGCATCGAGAGCCCGACCGGGACCCGCTGGGCCCTCACCCTCATCGGCATCCGCCGGGCCGACGCCGTCAGGCTCTCCTTGGGGGGCGAGGCCCTTCCCATCGAGGACATCAGTCGTCCCGGCGAGGACGAGGTGGGCCCCACCCGGGTCTACGTGTCGCAGAAGACGTTCCTCACGGTGGCCGAACGGGACGGGGCCCGTCTGCACGTGGGCGACGCATCCCTGTCCTTCCCCGCCCCGATGCGCGCCGACATGCAGCAGATCTTCGACACCGTTCTGTAGCCCTGTAACGCGCTCGGCCCGGGGTGGCGTGCGCCCGAGCCGGGTCGGCACGGGCTCGGGTTCCGACCGACAGCCCGGGGCCGCCCGTTCGACCGCGAGCCCCTCAGCACAACAGTCTAGAGGAGCGTCGGGGACGAGCGCAATATCGCGAGATCCACGAAGGGGCTTTGGGAAGTCGAACTGTAACCGCCTCGCCCGCTTCCGCGATGGATTTTGCCGTAGGGCCCGGGCGGTGTGGGGCAGATGGCTTCCGTTGGAGGGCAGCCTTGCTCACGGCGACAACACGAAAAGGGGACGAGCCAGCACGAAGCCGGCCCGTCCCCATTGTTTTGTGTTTTGTGGAGTCCGTCTACAGTGAACCGTTCGTTCACGGCAATAAGCTATATTAGCTTCCGCCGTAGCCCGGATTCTGCTCCAGGTTTTCGTTGACCTGAAGCTGCGACTCCGGAACGGGGTACAGATCGCGGAAGCCCTGCGTCGTGGTCCCTTCGATGCTCCCCCCCTTGCCGGACCACGTTCCATTCTCTGAGAACTGGTTGAATCGAATCAGATCGGAGCGGCGGTGCCCCTCCCATACCAGCTCTCGTCCTCGCTCGTCCAGAACAAACTCGGGGGTGAGCTCACCGGCAGTAATGTTCCCACTCGGGTCACCGTAGGCCCGCTCGCGCAGATCATTCACGAGACCAACCGCCTTGCTCATGCTTCCGCCGGCCTCACGTGCTACGGCCTCCGCGTACATCAAGTACGCGTCCGCGAGCCGAAACAGTGGATAGTCCGTGTCCGGGAACGTGCTGTTCTCTCCCTTCTCTCCGCCGGTCGTGACGTTCTGATATTTCGGAAGGGCATAGCCTTCAGTGAAGCTCGTGAGGCTACCAACCTCCTTGGATTGGCCCTGCGTGAAGAAAATCGCCCGCGAATCGACGTCCGTGGAGTCCGACGGGTATCGATTCACGACGTTTGAGGTTGTACGAAGCCCCCACCATCCACCGCCAAAGCCATAGTCGTTGGCGTTCATCGTTCCTCCACCGATCGCGGCGTGGCCAAGAAACGTCGTGCCGCCGTACGTGCGCGTCTGCTCTCCGTCCTGGGGAACAGCAAAGATGACCTCCGGCGACGTGTGGTTGTCGGCCTTGAAGTTGTGCATGTACGCGTCCGCGAGCTCGTAGGCCTCGGAACCAATGATCTTGTCGGTATAGGTGATCACCTCCTCGTAGTGAGGCTCGCCGACGTACACCTCCGCATTGAGGTACAGCTTAGAGAGGACCATCCATACCGCCGCCTGGTCGGCGCGGCCGTATTCCGCAGCACCCGGTGCCGGCATTTGATCCTCGATGGCCAGAAGCTCCTGCTCGACGAAATTGAAGACCTCCTCTCTCGTGTTCGGGGTCGGCGACTGAAGCCCAATCTCGTCCTCCTCCGTCACGATGGGCATGCCGCCGAACAGGTCCACGCCATGCCGGTAGCTGAGCGCACGCAGGAACCGTGCTTCGGCCCGGAATTGCTGGATGCGCTGACGCAGGTCCTCCGACACTCCCCGTTCGTCCAGCTTTGCCTCCGTCGTCTGTCGGAGAAACTCGTTCACCATCGAGGCCTGGAAGAAGATGCGGTTGTACATCGCCTCAACGAAGGGGTTGGCCGGCGTCCATTGCTGTTTGTTAAGGGGCTGGATGCCCTCATCCCCCCAAGCAAGAACCGCCTCGTCTGTCGGAAGCTCTTGGAGCTGCCAATACGCACGGATGTACTGGGAAAACCCCTCGTCGATGAGTTGCAGATCCGGATTCCCTGCGGGGCCGTCTTGTCCTGTTAGGACCAACCCCCCGTACAGCTTGCCAAGAAAGGCCCGATAGGAGGACGCATCCTGAAACGCCGTTTCTGGGGAGGCAGAACTTCGCGGCTGTACTCCGGCATCGCACCCCAACAGCCCAACGGCCAAGGTGATGAAAAGAACGGCTCGAAGCGATCGCTTAATAAACATAGGGTGGTAGATTTTTGGCATTTCGTACGGAGGAGTTCAGCGTTGAGGGAGCCCTAGAGCTGGACATTTAGGCCTCCCGTGAAGGTCCTCGTTCGCGGAAAGACATCGTTATCAATCCCAACTCCGCTGGTCTCCCCAATTTCGGGCTCCGGCCCGCTGTAGCCGCTCAGCACAAAAACATTGCTCACACTTCCGTACAGACGGAGCCGATCAACCCCGGGAATCCGGTCGAAGGTATACCCGAGCGTGATGTTGTCCATTTTCAGGAAGGAAGCGTCTTCCACGTAGTAGTCGGAGAAGTACTGCGGCTGGTTGAAGTTCGTCTCCAGTACCGACTCGTGGAGATTTGAGGGGGCAAATTCGTCCACGCGATTGTAGGTCCCCAGGTTGGACGCGACGTTGTTGTACACGTGGTTTCCGAGTTGAGCCCGCAGGGAGAAGCTCAGATCGAAGCCGTCGTACCGCACCTGAGACGTGTGCCCGAACGTCCAATCGGGCCGAGGGCTTTTGTAGGCCGTGCGATCTTCGGACGTGACCTCGCCGTCCCCGTTCGTATCTTTGTACATGTCCGCCAAGTTGACCTCGCCATCCCCGTTGTGGTCCACGTCATCGGTCAGGGGATCGCCATTTTCGTCCGTTTTATGACGGTACACGTAGAAGGAGTTGACGGGCTCTCCTTCCTGCAGGATTTGAACCTGATTCCCAACCCCCCCACTGATTCCTCCAGTTCGGACCCCGGAGCTGAAGTTTGTAAGCTTCGTGAGCTCGTTGTCATTGGTCGAGGCATTGAACCGCGCGTTGTAGGAGAAGTCGTCGGTCTCGTAGACGGCGGCGTCCACACTCAACTCAACCCCCGTATTCCGGACGGATCCCACATTCGTCAGCACCTGATCCGACAGGTTCGCGCCGGCCGGAACGATGCTTGAGAACAGCAGGTCGTTGGTCTCCTTCCTGTAGTATTCAATCGACCCCGAGATGCGCCCCCCGAAGAGCCCGTAGTCCGCCCCGATGTTGTAGGAGGTTGTTTCCTCCCACTTCAGGTTCTTGTCCACGGCGCTCGGGCGGATGGTCGTGATAAATTCGTCGCCAAACTGGACGCGTCCCCGCTGGTTGCTCAATTCGAAGAGACGGGAGTACTGGAAGTCCCCGATCTCCTGATTTCCCGTGATGCCCCACGACCCTCGAAGTTTGAGTCTCGTGAGCGTTTCGGAGAGCGGCTCCATGAAGTCCTCATTGTGAACGCGCCAGGCGACGGCCGCAGAGGGAAACGTTCCCCATCGGTTTTCCGGATTAAACCGGGATGACCCGTCCCGCCGAACCGTGGCCGTGAACACGTACTTGCTGGCCAGGGTGTAGTTGACACGACCGAAGCCGGAGATCAATCGACTAGGCGTTTCGCTGACAAAAGTGTTGACCTCGGAGGCCGGAAGCGTGCTGTTCGCCCCGAGCAGATCCGACGATAGGCCGGACGCCGAGATCTCCGGGAATTTGTTCAGGTCGTCCTGATAGGAATATCCCGCCGTGACGTCGATCTGACTGCTGAGCTCCTCAAACTCGTCCTGATAGTTGAGCGTGGCGTCCAGCAGTCGACTGAATCGAGTGAAGTTCGCCCGGTCCACCTGGCCAGGGTTTGCGGCTTCAACCTGTCCTCGTTCGTTGGTCGGAATGAACCGTTGCCGCTCTCCCGTGGATACGTCGTACCCTAGGTTCACATCGGCGCTGATCCCGTCCACGAAAGCCGGCTCGTAGGTGAACTTGAAGTTTCCGACGCTCCGGTATGTGTCTCCCGTTTCGTCGTACAGATCGATTGCCGCGACCGGGTTGTTCTCCGCCTCGTTCGAAAATTCCCTCCACTCAAAGTATCCCGTCCGCTCGTTGCTCTCGTCGGAGACGGGCTGTGTGGGGGCGAACGTGGCGGCTGTCTCAATGACGCTCGGCGCATACTGATCGTCCGTCCTCGACCCCCGAAGGTTGATGTCGAGGTCAAGCCGATCATCAAAAAATGGGCGGTTGTACTTCACGGAGGCATTGACCCGCTGGGTCTCGGACGTTCTCAACACGCCCTCTTCGTTCTGATATCCAAGCGAGATTCGGTACCGGTCTCCCTGTTCGGAGCCCCCCGAGAAGCTTAGGGAGTGCTGTTGACCGAGCGCCCGCTCGAAGACCTCGTCTTGCCAGTCCGTATTCGCATCGCCGAGATCACCGGTCAGGTCCGGAAACTGCTCGCCCACCACGTCGCGGTATTGGGGGGCTCCCAGGACGTCTCGGGTTCCCGTTGCGTTGGTGGACGACACCGATCCGCTGTAGGAGATCCGTGTCTGCCCACCACTTCCCTGTTTGGTGGTGATCAGCACGACCCCATTTGCCCCACGCGCCCCGTATATGGCCGCGGCGGAGGCGTCCTTCAAAACCGTAATGTCCTTGATTTCATTGGGGTTGAGAAAGTTGAGGGGGTTTCGTCCCTCAGAAAGGCCGCCCGGACTGTGTGGAGTGTCATTCAAAGGCACTCCGTCGACCACGAAGAGAGGACGGTTACTAGCATTGATCGACGTTCCGCCTCGGATCCGGATAAACGTTTGGCCCCCCGGTCGCCCCGAATTGGACTTGATGTTCAACCCGGCGACCTTTCCCTGAAGAAGCCGATCCGCACTGACCGTGGGTGCCTTGTTGAAGTCTTCGCTACTGACCTTATTCACGACGCCCGTGACGTTGCCCTGCTCCTGCTCCCCGTACCCGACAACCACCAACTCGTCGATCTGCTGGGCGGCCGGGGCGAGCGCCACGTCGATCGTGGTGCGCCCGGCGACGGGCACGGTCTGCGCCCGAAAGCCGACGAAGGAGAAGCGCAGCGAGTCCGCGTCGGCGGGCACCTGCAGCGAGTACTGGCCCTGCGCGTTGGTGGCCGTCCCGGCGGCGGTCCCCGGAACGGACACATTCGCCCCCGGGAGCGGCGCGGCGTCGTCGGCACTGGTGACCGTGCCGCTGATTGTCTGCCGGTCTTGTGCCTGAACCGCTCCCACGCAGAGGGCCATCCCCAAAAGCGCGAGCGTCAGGATCGAGTGTCGGTGTTGCATGGGTTGGGTTGCTGTATCGATGATTTGGAATCGGATCGGGAGCCGCTTCGCCGAACGCCGCCCGGCACGCATCACCGGGGCCGTCGCCCACCATCCCACGATGCCCCCTAATGCTCTATTGAGAAAGCGCTTACATTCGAAATAAATGCCGAAGCCCCCCCTTCACTATAAATGCCGAAGCTCCCCTTCACTGGTCTCTCAGCACGAACCCGGGCGACGCGGCTTCGGACTCGGGCCGCCCCCCGCACGTCCGACGGACGACGAGCTCCGGGGAGAATACGGTGCTCGACACCGGGGGGGCGCCGTCCGCCTCGATGCGTCGAAGCAGGGTTCGGGTTGCCCGGGCGCCCATGGTACGGGCCGGTTGGCGAAGCGTCGTGAGGCCGGCACACCGGCTCAGTTCGAGATCGTCGAACCCGACGATCGCAAGATCCTCCGGCACACGGAGGCCGTTCTCGTGGACCGCCTGCATGGCCCCCATCGCCTGCATGTCCGACGCCGCGAACACTGCGTCCGGTTGGGGCTCCCGTCCAAGAAGGGCCTTCATGGCTCGGTACCCGCCTTTTTCGGAGAACGCAAACGGCCGCTCGTCGCTCGCCGCGATCAGTGTGTCCCGCACCGCCCGGTTGTCGTCCCGGAGCGCCTGCTCGTAGCCTTCTCGACGGTAGCGGGCCGGGGGCGGGTCGTACTCGACGGTAATGTGCCCAATGCGCTCGTACCCCCTATCGATCAGGTGCTGCGTCGCCTTGTACCCCCCCTCCCGACTGTCCACCGCGAACGACTCAAATCGGGGGTGCTCGCCGTCCACCAGGACGACCGCCCGGCTGGTCTCCGCCAGTCGGTTGGCCCACTCCTCCGTCAACGGCATCGAGAGCAGAAGAATGCCGTCGTTTCGCCCCGGCTGGAGCGCCCGGGCCATGTAGGTATTGAGGGACTCCGGATCGGGCTGCTCGTGAATGCGGTCCTGCGGGTTCGCCGGGGCGTGCACCATGAGATCCATGTCCCGGTCCGCAAGGGCGTGTTGAATGCCCCGCATCACGTGCATGTAGAAGTAATTTGCCACGACCGGCGCCACGACGGCAATCTGGTTCGTGTGCTGCCGCGCTAGGTTCTGGGCCGAGGCATGGGGACGGTAGTTCAGGGCCGCCGCCGCGTCGAGCACGTGTTGCCGCGTGTCTTCACTCACTCCGGATTCGTCGTTGAAGACCCGGGACACTGTCGCCGTCGACACGTCTGCCCGTTCCGCTATGTCGTAAATGGTCGTCGACACGAATGGAAGGGGCGCGAATGTAATAAACTGTTCGCGTAAGCGCTTACACGCTAATACTGAGGAAATACAATGTCAAGTGATGGGCTTCTGCGATGCCGCAAGCGTCACACAGGTCGCGTGCATTTTCAGGCCGTCCTGCAAAGGGGGCCCGGGAGGATTTTGTCCCGGACCTGGATCCCCCGTGCCGGCACGTCTCAGACACACGCAGTCAAACACACGCAGTCAAACACGCGCACGGCGGGAGGGGTCTTGCCCCCGTCTTGCCCGCTGCCCCGAAGCAAAATTGGGCCCACGGCCGGATCCTCCATACGAGGCTCCATCTTGCGTCCCTTCCTCGCCCTTGCTACTTTTTCGTAACCGCTTACATTAACGGCCGCGAAACCATTCCGGCTTCCTGCAAGCGCTCCGGCGTCTCCCCAATCCCATTCCGCCCCATGTCTCCGGACTTTCCCCTCGCCCCCCTCGACCTGGCCATCATTGTCGGGTACTTCGTCGTCGTCGGGATCATCGGGTACGTCGTGGCCCAGCGCATCGAGAGTGGGGAGGACCTCTTTCTTGCCGGGCGCACGCTCGCGTGGGGCACCATCGGGTTTTCGCTCTTCGCGTCGAACATTTCGAGCACCACCCTGATCGGGCTCGCCGGCGACGCCTACCGCACCGGCATCGCGGTGTCGAACTACGAGTGGATGGCCGGGATTGTGCTCGTGTTCATCGCCGTCTTCTTCGTCCCCTTCTTTATCCGGTCGGGCCTCACGACCATTCCGGAGTACCTGGAAAAGCGCTTCGATGTGCGCTCCCGAAAGTACTTTTCGGGGCTCACGGTCTTCACGAGCGTCATCATCGACACGGCGGGCGGGATCTACGCGGGCACGCTGGTCATCAAAACGTTCTTCCCCGACCTCCTGCCGGGCCTGGGGCCGGAGATGGACTTCTACGTGACGTGCTTCCTCCTCGCGCTCATTGCCGGCGTGTACACCGCCGCCGGCGGGCTCGCGGCTGTCGTCTATACCGACATCCTGCAGGCCGTCATCCTGCTGGTGGGGTCTGTCTTTATCGCCGGCATCACGTTTGCCGAGTTCGACTTCTCCTGGGCGCAGGCGACGGCGCAGTTGCCGGACGGGCACCTGTCGCTCATGCGGCCGATGGGGAGCGAGGGGCTGCCCTGGCTCGGCACGCTCGTGGGCGTGCCCATCCTCGGCTTCTACTACTGGGGCCTCAACCAGTACATCGTGCAGCGCATCCTGGGGGCGCGTGACCTGGACAACGCCCGATGGGGGGCCATGCTCGGCGGCCTCCTGAAGTTGCTCCCCCTCTTCATCATGGTGCTGCCCGGGGCCTTCGCCCTGCAGCTGTACCCGAACCTTGGCAACCCCGATCAGGTCTTTCCCACGCTCGTGACGGACCTGCTGCCGGTGGGCATCGTGGGGCTCGTCATGGCCGGCCTCATCGCCGCCATCATGTCCACCATCGACTCGACGCTCAACTCGGCCTCCACGCTCATCACCATCGATTTCGTCAAGCCCCGGTGGCCGGACCTTACGCCTCAACAGGTCGGCACGGTTGGCCGCGTTACGACGATCATCCTGATGCTCTTCGCGGCGGTGTGGGCCCCGCAGATTCGCGAGTTTCCGGGCCTGTGGAGCTACATTCAGTCCGTCCTCTCGTACCTGGTGCCACCGGTGGTGGCTGTCTTTCTGCTCGGGATCTTTTGGCCGCGCACGAACGGAAGCGGGGCCTTCGCGACGCTGCTGGGGGGGCATGCCCTTTCGATTGGCGTCTTCCTGTGCGCCCAGGACGGCCTCCTGTTTGCCGACGCGCCGATCGACCTCCACTTTACGATCATCGCCGGCATCCTCACGGCGCTCTGCCTCGGAATGCTCGTCGCCTTCTCGCTGACACTGGGGTCCCCCCCGGCCGAGGAGGAGATCGACGACCTGACCTGGGCGAATCGGGTGCTGGAGACCGGCCCCGCAGTGGCCTGGTACAAGAACTACCGGGCCCACGCGGCCACGGTGCTCGCCCTCACGGCGGTGATGCTGGTCGTTTTCTGGTAACGCCCGCCGCCGTCCTGTCCGCGTCTGAGGCGGGCCGCAGGCCACAAGATACGGTCGCCCCTCACGTCGGCACGGAGCCGTTTCGGTGAAGTGGGCTGTGTCCGCACGCCTGGCAACGGACGTAGCCGTCGAGGACGCGGACCGTCCACATCGTCCGCGTGCGGCAGTGCGGACAGTCTCCGTCGTGCTCGGTGACGTGAGCGGCCACGGCGTGTCGGAGCCACGCGTCGCGCAGGCGCCGGAGAAGTGTCATGGGGCGTGCCCTCTGATGGTGAGAAGCATTCTTTCGGGGGGACGACCGCCCCGCCGTGGCGGCTCGTCCCTGCCAGTCAGTGCCGGGTCCAACCCCCCCAAGTGCCCGCCGTCGTTCTGCCGCAAGCGCTTTCGATTACACAACATTAATTTTCAGAAGGAGCATGGGGCGGTCCGTCCGGGCGGTTCTGGGTGCCGGGACAAAGTGGCCGGGGCAAAAGGGGCCCTCCGGCGACGGGCCGGGCGAAGTGGCGAGGCCCCTCTCATGCAGGAGACGCCTCGCGAGTCAAGGGACCTGTCAGTCGAGGGTCCCACCCGTCGCGGAAGGACAAGCCGGATTTCTCGGCCCCATCGGCCGACGCGGACACACGACGGGGCCCTGACGGTCAGTGCGTCTGCTCTCCATTCTCACTCGGTTCGTTCTCTCCGGCCGTCGGAAGCCGCACCGTGAATCGGCTGCCTTCTCCCTCCTCGGTGTCGACGTCGACACTCCCGTCCATCTCTTCGGCCGCCCTCTTCGTGACCGCCAGTCCCACGCCCGTCCCCTCATACTCGCGGCCAAACCCTTCGGACGCCTGTCGGAACGGCTCAAAAAGATTGTCGACCGCTTCCGGCGCCATCCCGATGCCGGTGTCTTCCACTTCCAGCACCGCACGGCCGTCCGCCCTGTAGCTCCGAACCCAGACGGTTCCATCGGCCTCGGTGTACTTGATCGCGTTGGAAAGCAGGTTTCGCGCGATAATTTGCACGCCTCCCTCATCGGCCTTCGCCCACGCGCTTTCCGTCTCCAACCGAAGGTCGATTTTCTTCTCCCGGGCCTTTGGCTGAAGCTCTTCGGCGACCCGCTGGACCTCCGAGATCAAGGGCACCGGTTCGGCGTTCAGCTCCATCTGCCCCGCCTCCAACTTCGAGAGGTTGAGCACCCCTTCAAGGGTATCGAGAAGTCGCTTCCCCCCTCGTTCAATCCGGTCGGCACAGTCGGGCAGCGGGCTGTCCGTCGGCAGGTCGAGTGTGCTGGCCTCGGTGCCGGCCACCTCGGCAAACCCGATGATGGAGGTGAGGGGCGTTCGGATCTCATGGCTCATGTTTGCGAGCAGGGCCGACTTCATCCGGCTTGCCTCTTCGGCCTCCTCCTTCGCGTCGCGGAGGGTTGCCTCCCGGTCCAGCCGGTTGAGCACAAGGGCGGCGTAGCCCGACAGCACCTCGATCAGGCGGAGATTGAATGGACTGAAGGCCTCCACTTCTGTTTTGCCGATGACGACAACGCCCCAGTCCCCGATGGGCACCGCCGCGGCGGTGCGGAGCGCCCCGTACTCCACATCGTTGTCCAGGGAGCCCGCATCGTCGATCACGACCGTATCGCCGGCCCGCAAGGCCTGGGCGGAGAGACTGTCTCCGTCCGTCGACCGGCGCTCCGGGGAGGGCACGCCCACTGCATGTTCGGCCGCGGTCTGGTCCGGGACAATGCTGTCGCCGTCTACGAACCCCGTGTTCTGGAGGGGGTAGTCGAAGATGTCTTCGAGCAACTCGTGGATGCGGGTGGACACCGATTCGAATTCCTCGGCGGTAAGCAGGCGCTGGGTGGCCTCGTAGAGGGCCTCGATCTTTTCCTGTCGCTCCTGGAGGCTCTGCTCGTGTCCAAGTTGATCGAGCACCACCGCCGCGTAGCTCCCGAGCACCTCGATCAGGTGCCGGTCGAACGGCCCGATTGCCTGCGGCTTCTGAGAGGCCACCGCGAGGGTGCCGTGCCTCCCCACCGGCACCACGACCCCGGACCCGGGGGTGCCGTAGTAGTCTGGGGGAGAACCCCAATCCTCTTCGTCGTCGATGTCTTCCTCCACATCCCCGATCACAAGTGTCTGGCCGGATCGATACACCTCGGCAATGGGGCTGTCCCCGTCCACACGGAAGTCTGGGCGCTCGGGCATGAACTCGAAGTTTGTCTCGGACACCTCGGTCACCACCAGTTGTTCATCCTGAACAAAGCGCACCGCCACGGCCTGGTAGCCGAGGGCCGTCCGAATGAGCCGGACGAGCACCCTGCCGACCGCCTCCCTGCTGGGGGCCCGGATGAGACGATCGGCCGTCTTGTACAGGGCCTCGATCTTCTCTTGTCGCTCGCGGAGGGCCCGTTCACGCCGCTTTTGATCGGTTATGTTGGTCGCGTGCCCCACGATCTGCTGCACGTCGCCCCCCACCGTCACCGGCGCGATGCGCGTCTTCCAGTACGTGATCGCCCCGTCGAGGGGAATTTTTTCTTCGTACTGCAGTGCCTCGCCCCGACGGACGCACTCCGCACACTTCTCTTCCATAAAGCCCCCAAACTTTGCCCCGTAGATGTCTTCGGGGGACCGCCCACGGACGCTCTCCGCCATGCGTCCAAATTTTTCCTCGTAGGCCGGATTAACGCGACTGAGGCGAAGCCTTTCCCCCTTCTCTTGCACATCGAGAAGAAAGAGAGGCTCCTGCGCGTTCTGAAACAGCGTTTCGGTCTGTCGGAGCCGACGCTCTCGCTTTTTTCGCTCACTGATGTCTCGACCAATGGCCGCAATCCGTCGTCCCCCCTCCGGATGCTCGAGAGAACCGCCCACAAACTCGTAGAGCACTGTCGTTCCGTCCTTACGCAGAAGCGGAATCTCAATCTGCAGGCTGTCGGCCGAAAGGGCCTTGCTAATCTTGCCCGCCAGTCGGTCCTGCTCGCTTGTCGGCACAAAATCGAGGGCGCTCATTGCCGCAATGTCCGCGTCCGAGTAGCCGGTTACCTCGGATGCACGCTGATTCCACCGCTGGGGCCGGGCCTTCTCATCGAGAACAAAGAAGACATCGTCGATGTCGTCGAGAAGGCGATCGGTATATTCCCGATACAGCTCGAGTGTCTCCCGGCTTCGTTCTCGCTCGGTGACGTCGCGGGCCGAGACGACAAGCGCTTCCACCCGCTCGTCGCCTCTATCCTCTCTCCCCGTCACAGGTCGAATCGTTCCCTCTACCTGGTAGAATCGGCCGTGCGCGTCGGTTGACGTGGCCTCGTACGTCATATATTCCCCCTCGGCGGCGCGCTGAACCCACTGGCGGACGGCGTCTCGATCCTCCTCTTCCCACCAGGGAGTCTCCCAGATCGGCCTCCCGACAACCGACTCCCGATCCTCCTCAATGTAGCGAAGGGCCGTCTCGTTGGCATCCACAAGCGTTCCGTCAACGTCGAGGGCCCCCACCATCATATTGGGATCCTCGAGAATGGCCTGAAACCGGTGGGACATTTCCTTCCGCTCCCGGGCAAGACGCCTCTTCGAAGAGGCCTGGCGACGACGCTCCAGCTTCTCGCTGATCATCTGGCCCACGTCGCCGAGCCGACGTTTCTGGGAGTCGGCAAACGACCGCGGGGTGGAATCGACGATCGCACACACCCCGATGCACGTCCCGGCCGCGACGCGCACCGGAACCCCGGCGTAAAAGCCCGGCTCCCCCTCCTGGGTTTGCGCGTCCGAGGCCGTATCCGTTCGGGTGCGGTCCACCACGAGGAGATTGCCCTCCTCGACCACCCGGGTGCACCAGGACGCCACGGCGCGGCACGCCGACCGCCCAAGGCCCACACGGTCCCTAAGCCACTGCTGGCTGCTGTTCAGGAAGACCACAAACGCTGCCTCCGCGTCGAAGAGATCGGCGGCGATCCGGGTCATCCGGTCGAAGGCCCCCTCCAACCGGCCCTCGAACACGTCGTGACGGCGGAGAACATCCAGCTGCTGCTCCATCTCATTCATCCTGAAGATGGGGGCCTCCGCGCCTTGCTCTGACCCTGAGGACGAGGCGTTGCTCATGGCGTACCTACTCGGACCGGGGAACCAGCTTTGTTTTTCTCTCAACACCTTCCTTCATAGAAGGTTCAACTCACCCGGCATTCAAAAACCGAGATCGAAGTCCCTTCTGTGCAGGCCCAAAAACCGTGTACCGCTCTCGATCAGACGGACGGGTGTCAAAGAAAGCATGCGGAACCATCACACGGAGCCAGCTCCTCCTCCAAAGTTCAGCGTCTCCATTCGTGATTTTGCACGCACATGACTGCCAGCGTTATGAAAGCCAGAATGGGGGCCGGCTTGACCGGGATTGCGTACCGTAGAGCAAGTCCTGTTCCACGATTCAGTTCGCGTGAAGCTCTACCCCACGCCATGCACAGCGGTGCATATGGCCTGTCCGCAGCTCCCCCTTCGGGCTTGGGCCAGAAGGACATTTTTCCGACGCGCTAAAATGCCTCGGGCGAGGACCCGTCCAGGAAGAGTGCGCCGGCCACGCCGGTGACCCGACGCGGCCTCACGGCGGAGAAGCGTGGCCGCTCAGCACGACTCAGGGGCTCGTCGACGGCCCGTTGGGAGCGGGATGGGAGGCGGGCACGGCGGATTGGCGTTGCGCCCTGGAGGGAGGGCCGAAACACGAATCCCCTCCCCCGGCGGCGGGGGAGGGGACGTGTGAGGAACGACACGTGTGGGGCGCCGTGTCGACCTAAAATTCCGTCGAGAGGCCCACCGTCACGGTGCGGCCGCTCCGGTAGTGGAACCCGAGGGTCTTGGCCCGCCCCGTCTGGAAGACCTCCGGCTCGTTGGTAATGTTCTGCACCTGCAGCAACAGCTCCGGCTCGCCCAGCACCGACTGGAACTGGTACGCGGCGTTGATGTCCACGGTCGTGCGGTCGCCGACGTATTCGTCCTCAAGCGGCGAGCTGCCGTCGATGCCCTCCAGGTACCCGCCCTGGTAGTTGATCGCCACACGCGCCTCGAAGCCTCCGGTCTGGACGTAGGGGATGATGTTGTAGACCAGGTCCGACTGCTGGAAGAAGGAATAGTCGGGGCGGGCGGGATTGTCCTCGTACTCCGGGACGTCCACGTCCGAGGTTGTTATGGTCGTGTTGGCGTTGAGGCCGAGCGCGTTGAACGGCTCCGGCAGGAAGGTAAACGGCTGCTGGTAGGCGATCTCCACACCGGTCACCGTCCCCAGGTCCGCGTTCCGCAGTTGCGATCGAGAGATGCGGTCGAACGTCCGGCCCCGGCCGAAGGGATCCTGTACGTTCCGCTGCTCGGAGGAGAACGTGTAGATGGCGTTGTCAATCCGTTTGTGAAAGCCGCCGACCGACGCCAGCCCGCCGTTCGAAAAGTAGTACTCGGCGGCGAGGTCAAAATTCATAGCCGTGAACGGGTCGAGGTTCGGATTTCCTTCGTTCACGCTCGCCAAGAGATTGCCGCCCTCCTCTACGATGTCGACCTCGCTGAAGGCGCCAAGGTCGTCGTATTCCGGCCGTCCAATCGTGTTGGACCAGGCGGCCCGCAGCTGCAGGGCCTCCGCTGCCTGCAGCGTCAGGTGCAGGGACGGGAGAACGTTCGTGTAGGCGTTGTCGAAGGTCTGCCGAACCACGTCCTCCTCGGGGTCGAACGCCTCGTCCTCCCGGAGCTGAAAGCGGTCGGTCTCGGTGGAGGTATGCTCGACGCGAAGGCCGCCGAGGGCGGTCAGGGCCCCCACCTCGACCGAGGCCATCGCGTAGCCGGCGTAGATCGACTCCGCGTTCTCGGAGTCGTCCTCGATGTCGGCGATGGCCAGGTCCTCGGCCCCCACGCGCTCGTAGACGGCGTTGGAGGCCCGGCAGCGCCGCTCGCCGGAGAAGCGCTGCTCGGTCGACGGGTTGCAGAGATCCCCGAGAAAGTCGGCCACCATCGCCTGGGTGTTGGCAAACGGCATCAGGCCATTTCCCACCTGCACCGTCTGCACACGGGGCGCCTCGAAGTCGGCCAGCGTGAGGCTGCCGCCCCCGACGTAGTCGTACCCGGTGTCGGCCGCGTCGATCGATTTGTCGCGGGCCTGAAACTGGCCCCCGGTCTCGACGTAGCCGGACACGCCAGCGGTCGAGAACGGAACGCGGAGGTCGGCCTGCGCCGCGTAGGTGTTCTCGACGTTTTCGTTGTACTCGAGGTCCACCTCGTTGGCGGTGTAGTTGGCGCCATTGCCGACGTAGTCGGGGTTCTCCGGGTAATAGTCGAACAGGAAGTTCCCCATGTCGGCAACCCCCGACGCCCGCGTGGTTTCCGGCGTCTCGAACTCGGCGTCCTCCTGACGACGGTCGAGCACGCCGCGGGAGTAGGAGCCGCTTGCCGAGAGGGTGACGGCCCCGTCGAACTGATGCTCGACCCCGAGATTCCCGCCCCAGAGCGACTCCTCCTCGTCGGTGTCGCTGAGATCGACCGAGCCGAACCCGCGGGCGAACCGGGCCCCGGACTCGGTCATGAACGGCCGCGGGTCCCCCGGATGGTCCTCCGGGTCGTACACCATGTTGTACTCCAGCTCGTTGTCCAGCTTTTTCTCGTCGGTGAACGTGTAGTAGGGCCGGACATAGACCTCGACAGTCTTGTTTGGGCGCCAATCAAGGCTGGCGTTCACCGCAAAGCGGCGACGGCGGTTGCGCTCTACGATCTGCTCCTGCGCCTCCGGAACGACGGCGCCCTCAAAGTCGGGGCGGAGGTCGATGCTGCCCTCGCCGGAGAACTCCCCCCAGCCCTCCCCCTTCAGCCCCGAGGTCGTAAAGTCGCGGCGCGAGCCGCTGGCCGAGACCAGCAGGCCAAAGGCGTCGTCCGGGCCGACCTTTGTTCCGGCGGTCACGTTCGCGCGGAACGGAAACGCCGTCTCCCCAAGATCGGGCACCTGCTGGTCGTGTGAGAGCGCCCGGACGGAGCCGAAGGCGAAGGCCCCCTCCCGGTCGAAGGCCGAAAGCGTGCTGATGTCAATCGAGCCGCCGATGGCGTTGCCGGGCATGTCCGGCGTGACGGCCTTCGTGACCTCCACGTTCGACACCATCTCGGCCGGCAGCAGGTCGAGGGCCGTTGCCCGCGAGCCGGCGGTGGAGGCGAGCGTGTTGCCGTTGAGCGTCACGTTGTTGAGATTCGCCGCGCCGCCACGAATGGACACGAAGCGGCCCTCCGTGCGGTCGTTGCGGAGCACGATGCCCGGCAGCCGCTGCACGGCCTCAGCAATGTTCTTCTCGGGCAGGTTTCCGATGCGGTCGGCCGCCAGGGCGTCGACGATATTCAGCGACTGTCGCTTCTGGTTGATCGACCGAAACTGGCTCCGCCGAATGCCACGAACGACGACCTCCTCTCCCTCCAGCACCTCGCTGGCGAGCTCAACATTGACCGTCTGGGCCCGGCCCGCCTCCACGTCGACGGCCGTGCTGCTGGACGTGTAGCTGACAAAGGATGCCGTCAGGGTCTGTGGGCCGGTCGGAACGCTCGTGAGCCGGAACCGCCCGTCGGGGTCGGTGGACGTCCCGATCGACGTGCCCTCCACGACCACGTTGGCGCCGGGCAGCGGGGAGCCGTCGCCCGCGTCGACGACCTGGCCCTCAATAATCCCGGTCGACTGGGCCGCGGCATCCGAAAACGCGAGCGTGGCCATCCCAATGAGAACGAGTACGACGAGGACGTATCGATGCCTGTGAAACATGCGTAGTGTTTGCGCTAGTGAAGATGAATGTAGGACGAGCGTGTCGCGGCGAACGCACCGCCACACCGGACGCGGCACCGCCCGCATCCGCACCACATAAATACCAACGCCAGATTAAGCCCGTGGAACGGTCGTATTTCGATACCTTGACGGTTCCATTTCCAAAGTGTGATCCCCAGTGAAGCGGAGGAAAGGGCGGGCAGTTGTCCCGGTTCGTCCCTTTCCCGGGCCGTCCCGGTCGTCCCGCGCCGCAACTCTCGTTTTGGGAAGCGCGTACGGCGTCCCCGCGCGGGCTTTGCCCCAAATACAGCCTTCCCCATGAGCGACGAGACGACACTGCTCGTGCACTTCCAATCACCGTCGGACGAAGGCCCCGGCGACATCGTCGGTGCCTTCACGAACGAGGCGGACGTGGCGCCCGACGCCATCGGGGCCATCGGCATCGACGACGGCACAGCGACGGTGAACGTACGCCCCGACGTGGCCGACCGCATCGTGCAGGCGCTCGACGGCGGCCGCATCGGCACCTCGGCGGTCTCCATCGCTCGGCTCGACGCGAAGACCGAGTCGGCCCGGGCGTACGCCACCCGGCTGACCGACCTCGTAGAACTGGAGCGGGAGGAAGAGATGCGCCGCCACGAGCGGGAAATTGAGACCCTCTCGGGCCGGGAGCGCGAGGATCGAGGACGCGCGCTGCTTCACATGCGGGGCCGCGACGAGGGCGAGGGCCTCGGCGGGCACCACGTCAAGCTCATGCGCGAACAGAAGGGACAGCCCCTCCCCGACCACGAACTCCGCGTGGGGGACCTCGTCATGATTTCGAAGCAGGACCCGCTCCGCAACGACAACCCGACCGGCACGGTCACGCAGGTCACCAACTACTCCATCACCGCGTCCTTCGACCCAAAACCCGACGGATGGGTCTTCGGCGACGGACTGCGCCCCGACCGTAGGGAGGAAGTAGTCTCCGGACTGCGCCCCAACCGCAGGGAGGAAGTAGTCTCCGGACTGCGCGTGGACCTCTACGTGAACGACATCCCGTACCGGCGCATGCAGGACGCGCTGGCGCAGCTCCCCGCCGCCGGTGGGGCCCTCAAGCGGCTCCGCGACGTGAGCACGGGCGTCGCTACACCGGCCTCCACCGACCCCGCCCCGATCGACGACTGGCACAATTCGAACCTCAACGACGCCCAGCGACAGGCCGTCCGCGAGGCCCTGGCCACCAACGACGTGCATCTGATCCACGGCCCGCCCGGCACCGGCAAGACGACCACCGCCGCCGAGGTCCTGCAGCAGTGCGTGGACCGCGGCGCGTCGGTGCTCGCCACCGCCGCCTCCAACACCGCCGTCGACACCGTGGTCGCGTTTCTGGCCGAGCAGGGGACGGATGTCGTGCGGCTGGGGCACCCCGCCCGCGTGAACGACCGCCTCCGGACGCACACGCTCGACGCCCAAATTGAGGACAACGACGCCCATCGGCGGTCTCAGCAGAAACGGGAGAAGGCCTTTGCCGTGCTCGACCGGCAGGAGGACCTCACCGCGCCCGCCGGCCGCTGGCGCCGGGGCATGTCCGACCGCAAGATCAAGGAACGGGCCGAACAGGGGCGCGGCTCCCGCGGCGTACCGCCGGACCGGATCGAGGAAATGGCGGGCTGGCTGGCGCTGCAGGAGCGTGCCGATGCCCTCTTTGACGAGGCCGAGGCGCTGGAGCAGGACGCCATCGACGAGGTCCTGGAGGCGGCCGACGTGGTGTGCAGCACCAATTCGACCGCCGGGAGCGACCTGCTGGACGGCCACACGTTCGACACCCTGGTCATCGACGAGGCGACCCAGGCCACGGCGCCCTCCTGCTGGATCCCAATGACGCACGCCCGCCGCGTCGTCCTGGTGGGCGACCACAAGCAGCTCCCGCCCACCATCCAGAACCAGGAGGCCGCCCGACGTGGGCTCCGACGCACCCTCTTCGAGCGCCTCGCCCACCACCACGAAACGGCCCCTGAGGCGCCCGGCTCGATCCGGAGCCTGCTGCGCCGGCAATACCGCATGCACGAGACGATCATGGGCTTCCCCAACCGCACCTTCTACGACGGGCGGCTGAAGGCGGACGACACGGCACGCCACCGGACGCTCGCCGACCTCGGCGTGTCCGACCATGCCCTCCCCGCCGACGAGCGCCACGCCATTCTCGACCCGGAGGCGCCCCTCGTGTTCGTGGACACGAGTGGGATCGACGCCCCCGAGCACCAGCGCTCCGGCTCCCACTCCCGCGAGAACCCCCGCGAGGCCAACCTCATCGTCCAACTGACGACCGCCCTGTTGGAGGCGGGCGTGGCCCCGTCCGCCATCGCGGTGATCTCCCCGTACGGCGACCAGGTCGACCGCATTGACCGTGCCCTCGCCCCGGACGGGCCCGAGACGGACACGGTCGACGGCTTCCAGGGGCGGGAAAAGGAGATCGTCCTGCTCTCGCTCGTCCGCAGCAACGACCGCGGGGCGATTGGCTTTCTCGACGAGCCGCGCCGCTTCAACGTGGCCGTCACCCGCGCCCGGCGCAAGGCCGTGGTGGTGGGCGACGCCAGCACCGTGGCGGCGGCAGACGTGCTCGGCGCGTTCGTTCGCTACGCCGAGACGACCGGCCGTGCGGTCCCGCTCTAACCCCTCACCTTCCTCGCAGGGCGCAGGGCCGCCGTCCAGCATCCCCCGCCCGCATCCCCGCCCGAGGCAGCCCGGCGGCACGGCCCGAATGAGCAGCTCTCGGGGCGGCACATTTCGGGACAACCCGTCCCGGTCCCGCCGGACAAAATCCCGCGCCCCCCGGCCTCCGGGGAGGCACAGTTTTTGCCCGCAAAAAAATGACGAGCTTCGCACTACGCCCTGCCCGAACAGACTGGGACGACGCTCGGCACTGGCGGGCGGGTCGGACGCGCCGCGTTTCCCGTCCTCCATCCACGCCACACGCCTCTCTCAACGTCGGCTCGTGGCTCCGAAAAAACGTTGGGCTCCGAAAAAATTGTCAACTTGCAAACCATTCGACGACTTTAACATCTAAATAAGGCCCCACCGACCGCCAGCCCGAGGGCTGGCCTTCTTCATCACCGTTCCCATTTGAGACATGAGCGAATCGAAAGCCCCTTCTCCAGTCGAAAAAGAACTGATCGAAAAGTTCGGCAACATCTACGAGTCCTACGGCCTTCGGCGCCTGCAAGGGCTGATCGTCGGGCTCCTGCTTACGAAGAGTGAGCCGGTGTCCCTCGACGACATGGTCGAGATTCTTGACCGCTCGAAGGGGCCCATCTCCATTTCCGTGCGGCGGCTCGACGACATGGACTACGTCCGCAAGGTGGAGGGCCCAAACAACCGGCGGAACTACTACGAATCCCACCCCAACATTTTCTTCAACAACTTCAAGTTCAACATGCAGACGGTTCGGGAAAACCGCTCGATCGCCGAGCGTTTCCTAACCCGGATCGACACCGAGGGCGACGAGACCGAAAAGACCAAAAGAAGCCTCGAGCACATGGAGGCCTTTTATGACCTCATGGAGTCGTTCTTCGAAGACTTCGCCGAGCGCTGGTGGGAAGTCAAACAGGAGCAGCTGGCGGAGGAATCCAACCAGGAGGTCGTAACGCCCCGGTAGTGCCGCCCCGCTCCCGCACGCTCTCGTCTCCGCCATTCGGGGCTCCGGGGGCGTCGCGAGAGGAAAGACGGACGCTTCACCTCGGCCCGTGACGACCGGGCGATCGGCCACGTGGCCCGAGGACGATCCCCTTCAGTTCTCGACCGCCCGCCACCAAGGGACCGGTCTACGAGTGCGTGCGGGCCGCCCCCTACAGGCGGCGCGCCGGCCTCCCCCACCGGCCTGGACGAGAGGACGCCGTCGTCTAGTGGATGCGGTCTCTCCCGCTCTCAGGCTTTGACGTTCATGCACAGACCCCTCTTCCTCGTTCTCGCCTCCCTCCTTCTCGCCGCGTGCACGACGGTGAACGTCCGCCCGGACGACGCGGCCGACGAGCCGGGCGGGCCCTCGACCGAAGCCCCCTCGTCCACCGCCGATGATGAGACGGCGAAGGCGGACGATGGCGAGGACGACCCATTCGAGCCCTGGGGCAAGACGCTCGAGGGCACCCGAAGAGTCGACGGGTTTCTGCCCCTCCACGAGAAAGACGACGGGACGCTCTACGCCGAGATTCCGTCGGAACGGATGGGCGACCCGTTCGGGCTCACCCTCCACGTCAGCCAGGGCGTAGGGGTCTTCAACCTACACGACGGGCTGCCCCTCAGCGACACGCGCCTGATGGAGTTCCGCCGTGTGAACCGCTCCGTGCACCTCGTCCACCGCAACGTTCGCTTCCGGGCGGATGCGGGCCCGATGCGCACGTCCCTGGACGACAACACCGGGGACTCCGTGGTCGAGGCCTTCGACATCGTCAGCCGCAACGACTCGACCGGACACCTGCTGATCGAGGTGTCCGACTTCCTGACGTCGGACTACCCCGAGATCGGCGACCGGCTCAGCCTGTACTTTGGCGGGGCCCCGGCCTCCCTTCAGGGTGGAAAGAGCTACGTGAAGCGGGCCCGGGGCTTCCCGGACAACACGGAGATCGACGTATCGCTGACCTATCAGGGCTCGTCCGCCCCGCTCATTGGGGGCGAGGCCGTCCCCGACTACCGGGCCGTGCCCGTGGGCGTGCGGTACTCCCTGTTTGCGCTTCCGGAGTCCAAAATGCAGCGACGCCGCGCCGACGACCGGGTGGGCTACTTCGTCGACGCGGTGAAGGACTTTTCTCGGGGCCGGGCGTCCACCCCCTACGTGCGCTACGTGCAGCGCTGGCGCCTGGCGCCCAGCGACACCGCGGCCTACAAACGCGGCGAGCTCGTGGAGCCGGCCGAGCCGATCGTGTACTACGTGGGCCGCACGGTGCCTACCCGGTACCGCGAGTACGTGAAGCAGGGCATTGAGGCCTGGAACGAGGCCTACCGCGCCGCCGGCTACAAGAACGCGGTGGTGGCCAAGGTGGCGCCGGACGATTCCACGTGGAGCGCCGAGGACATTCGCTACTCCACGGTGCGGTGGACGGCGGCCCACCAGATGGGCTACGCCATCGGCCCCTCGCAGACGGACCCGCGGACCGGCGAGATTCTGAACGCCGACGTCCTCATCTCCTCCTCGTTCGTCCGCGGCTGGCAGGACACCTATAGCCAGATCACCCCCGGCCCGGACGCGGACACGGGCGCCCCCGCCCAGGGGCCGGTGTCGCCCCGCACCCCCAAGGCCCTCCGCAAGATGCTCTCGCCGGAGCTGGCCCGGCGGGCCTGCTGGGCGGAGCGCGGCATGGCACAGCAGATCGGCCTGCAGCGGACCCTCCTCCTCGCCCGGGGCGCCATCGCCCCCGGCGAGTCCATGCCCGAGAGGTACCTCGGCGCGGCCATCAAGGACCTGGTCATGCACGAGGTCGGTCATACGCTCGGCCTGCGGCACAACTTCAAGGCCTCCTCCGGCATCCCCAACGACGAGCTCCACGACGAGAGCTACACCGAAGAGCACGGGGTGAGCCTGTCGGTGATGGACTACGCCCCCGTCAACGTCGCCCTCAACGAGGAGGAGCAGGGCCACTACTGGAACCCAACCGTGGGACCCTACGACGAGTGGGCCATCAAGTACGGGTACATGCCCATCGCCGAGCAATCCGACGACGGCGCCCTCACCCGAAACGGGCCCCTCGCCGACACGGCAACCGCCGCGACGGCGGGCCTCCACAAGATTGCCGCCACGTCGGGCGACCCGACGCACCGCTACGGCACCGACGAGGACACCTGGCTGGGCGGCTACGCCGTCGACCCGCTGACAAACGCCTGGGAGCTGGGCAGCGACCCGATGGCCTTCGCCGAGACCCGCGCGGAACTCGTGCAGGCGGTGATGCCGAAGCTCGAAGACCGGCTCGTCTCGGAAGGCGAGCGCTACTACCCCCTCCGCCGGGCCACAACGGCCCTCCTCATGGAGCGGTACCGGTCGCTTCGTCCCGTTACGAAGACCGTGGGCGGCAGCTACGTGGCCCGCGACCACAAGGGCACGCCCGACGCCCGTCCCCCGCTTCGGCCCGTACCGGCGGAGGAGCAGCGCGAGGCCGTCCGCCTGCTCGTAGACGAGGCCTTTGCCCCCGACGCCTTCGAGTTTGACCCGGAACGGCTCAACAAGCTGGCCCCAAACCGACGCTCGCACTGGGGCACGTCCCCGAGCCTTCCCCTCGACTACCCCGTGCACCGCCGCGTCCACACCATACAGCGCAACCTGCTCCGCGAGCTGCTCCACCCGGCCCGCCTGCAGCGCATGATCGACGCCCAGGCCCGCACCCCGGACGGCGCCGGGTACGCACCGGGCGCCCTCTTCCGGACGATGACCGACGCCGTCTGGAGCGAGCTCGACACGGCCGGCCCTCAACCCGCCCCCATCAATTCGTTCCGGCGGCCGCTGCAGCGCACCTACGCCGACATGCTGATCGAACTCATGATGGGCACCACCAGCTGGATCACCATCACCACGGCCGGCATCGACCAGATCGACGCCCCCGAGGATGTCCGCTCGGTGGCACGGCTGGAGCTGACCGAGCTGTCCGACCAGATCGAGACCGCCCTGAACACTCCCGGTCTGAAGCGGGAGACACGGGCCCACCTGTCCGAGACGCAGGCCCGCATCGACCGGGCCCTGAACGCATCGCTGGACCTGAGCCCGTAGGATGTTGAGGGGTGGGGTTTTGCGTTGAGGGTTCTGTGGGGACAATCGAGGATTCCGTGGAGCCAGATGCCCCACCCCTTAACCCCAAACCCTCAACCCCCAACGCTTAACCCTAAACGCTCAACCCCCAACGCTCAACCCCCAACGCCTTCCCTCTCTCGCCCAATCCCCCTTCGTTCCCCCCATGCCGTTCGACGACCAGCTCCGCCCGGACACGTCCGCGCTGTACACGGACCTCTATCAGCTCACCATGCTGCAGGCCTACTGGCGGGAAGACATGGACGAGCCGGCGGTGTTCGACCTCTTCGTGCGCCGCCTGAAAGACCGACACTACCTGGTGGCCTGTGGGCTCGAGCAGGCACTGGAATTCTTGGAGACGCTTTCGTTTTCGGAGGCGGCCCTCGACTACCTCGCCACGCAGGACCCGTTCGAGCCCGCGTTCCTCGACTGGCTGGCCGACTTCGAGTTTACCGGCGACGTGTACGCCGTGCCCGAGGGCACGCCGGTCTTCCCCGACGAGCCGCTGGTGGAGGTTGTGGCCCCCATCGGGGAGGCCCAGCTCGCGGAGACGTTTCTCCTGAATCAGATGACGTTTCAGACGACGATTGCCTCGAAGGCGAGCCGGATCGTCGAGGCCGCCCAGATCGATGGCGAGGACCGGCTCGTGGCCGACTTTGGCATGCGCCGCACGCACGGCACCGACGCGGCGATGAAGGGCGCCCGCGCGGCCTACATCGCGGGGGTCGACGCCACCTCCAACGTGGCCGCCGGCCAGGCCTACGACCTGCCGGTCACCGGCACCATGGCCCACAGCTACGTCGAGGCGCACGACTCGGAAGTGGAGGCCTTCCGCGCCTTCTCGGCGCTCTACCCGGAGACGATTCTGCTGGTCGACACCTACGACACGCTCGACGGCGTGCGCAAGGTGATCGACCTGATGGATGAGACAGACGAGGAGGTGCAGGTGCGCGGCATCCGGCTCGACTCGGGCGACCTTGCGGAGCTGGCCCGCTCCTCCCGCACCCTGCTCGACGAGGCCGGCCTTGCCGACGTCATGATCTTCGCCAGCGGGGGGCTCGACGAGCACGCGATCGCGGACCTCCTCGACCGCGGCGCCCCCATCGACGGCGTCGGGGTCGGCACCCGGATGGGCACGTCCGCCGACCAGCCCGCCCTCGACAGCGCCTACAAGCTGTCCGGGTACGCCGGGACGCCCCGCATGAAGCTCGCCCCCGAGAAGTCGAACCTGCCGGGCCGAAAGCAGGTCGTCCGCCAGTACGAGGACGGCACGGCCGTCCGGGACGTCATTGCGACCGAGGACGAGCAGACACACGGGGCGCCGCTGCTGGAACGCGTCATGGCCGACGGGAAGCGGACCGAGGCTGGGGCCCCGCGCCCCTTGTCGGCAATCCGGGAGCACGCAGCGGCGCGGCTGGACGAGTTGCCGTCTCGTCTCCGCACTCCCACTGCCAACCCGGAGGACTACGACGTCGTTCTCAGCGACGCCCTGGAGAACCGGGTCGCGGACACCCGCGACGCCCTGGCAAACACGATGGCCGCCGAAGCCGCGTAGCGGCGGGGTCGTGGTTTCTGTCTCCCTTCTCCCGGAGCGGAAGTCGACGGACGAGCAGCGGACTCGGATGTCCCACCGCGGGGCGCCTCCCCGAGATTGCGGACGGGCCCCTCGCGGTGAACGGCGAAAACGGTCAACACGACGTTCACGGTCCGGCGTCCACGACGAACGTGGGGGAGCGTAGGAGAACGAGAGACTGGAAGAGGGCGGCGCGGGCACTGGCGCCTGCGGCGCACCTCCCGGCTCGGAGACGCCCACGCGACCTCCAATTCCCCACCGTCCAATCTTCACCACCTTCAGCCAACAACGCAGCCGTACGCTGGGGCATCCTGGGCACCGGCCACATCGCCCGCCTCGTCGCCGAGGACCTACGACGCCTTCCCAACGCCGGGCCAACCGTCATGGGCTCTCGGGCACAGGCCCGGCCGCGGTCCCACAACCGCCGGCGGAGCCCGGCGGCAACTTCGCGTCCGAACCGCCGTTGGGAAAGGAGCACCGACCAAATTCCCCTCTACATCTTCTCTCTCGCTTTCCCTTCTCGTTCCACATGTCCATGTCGTCTGTTCGTCATTCCAGGCCCCTGGTTCTCCTCGTCACGGCCCTCCTGCTGGGCGGGTGCTCGTCACTGAGCAACACCGAGAAGGGCGCCATCATCGGCACCGGCGCCGGGGGCGCGGCCGGGGCGGCCGTCGGGAAGGCGGCCGGCGGCACCGCGGAGGGCGCCATCATCGGCGCGGCCGTGGGCGGCGCGGCCGGGGCCCTTATCGGCAGCCGCATGGACACCAAGGCCGAAGAGCTCGACGAGGAACTCGAGAACGCCGATGTGGAGCGGGTCGGGGAGGGCATCAAGGTGACCTTCGACAGCGGCATTCTGTTTGACTTCGACTCCGCCACCCTCCGCGCCGAGGCCCGCCAGAACCTGACCGAGTTCGCAGAAAGCATGGAGGGGTTCGAGGACACCAAGATTCTCGTCGTGGGCCACACGGACGCCCAGGGCTCCGAGGAATACAACCAGACGCTCTCGGACCGACGTGCGGAGTCGGCCACACGGCACCTCGTGGACCGCGGCGTCGATCCGAGCCGCCTGACGTCTGTGGGGCGGGGCGAGACCGAGCCCGTCGCCTCCAACGAGACGGAGGAGGGCCGTCAGCAGAATCGGCGCGTGGAGGTCGCCATCTACGCCAACGAGGAGTACCGGGAGCGCGTGCAGGCGCAGACGGAGGGCAGCGGCGGCCGGTAGCGGCAATTCCGCCTTCGAGGCGGTCCTGAGCCGATCAACGGTGGAGACCGGCGTGGGGCCCCTTCGGCCGGACGCCCGCAACCGGGCCGACCGGGTTGCGGGCGTGGCTTCTCATCCTCCCTAGGCCAAAGAGGGGACCATCCGTCCCGACACAGACGCGAGCACCCGGGGCAGACCGACAGGGCGGCATCCAGGTCGTGCTGCGCAACCGGGCGTCGAACGCGATCACGTCCCCCTCCGCCCCCTGCACCGGTCTCCACGTCCCCTCCACGAGAGCCCACCGTCGCCCACTAGTCCCCTTCTCCACGGAGGTACCAGCGCCCGAGTCGCCGCTCCAATTCCTCCAAGACGAACGCCGAGAACCGCCGTCCCAGACGCGGGCACAGCGGAAGGGGGGCGTCTGTGCCCTCCGGGCGGCTGTAGGTCAGCCGGCACGATGCTCCCTCTTCGATCATGCAGAACACGTCGTACACGTTCCCGCCGACGTGCTCCACCGCGACCCGAAGCCCCACCTCGAACCGGCCCCCACACCGCACCTGGATCTTCACCGGCGGGCCCGAATCGGTCCGGGCGACCTCCACGTCCATGCCGTGCAGGTCGGTGCACTGCTGGGACAAGGCCGACGCAAGGCTGCGGCAGGTGACATCGGCAACCTGAGTCGCGGGTGCGCCTTTGTCCGCAGAACGCGAGTGGGCATCGGGCATGGCGCGGCGGGTCTCGTGGCACAAAGGCGGAGTCGGGGGGCCAGGCACCCGTTTAGGCCCTGGCCCTCCGATGCATCACGTGCAACCTACGGGGCCTGCTTCCAGTCAAACGACTGCTTCCAGTGAAACGAGGGGCGCACGCCCAGAAGGCCCTGCGGAATACATTCTCGTCACAAGTGTGCACTCGATATAAAGCGAGGGCCACGCCAATGATCCGTGGAAATGGCCCCGCTTCTCCTTTGTGGGGGGACGCCCAGGGGGCTGGCGGAGGCACTGGGGCCCCAGGAAGCCGAACGCGACACGGCGGGGCGCAGACCGCGTCGCGTGCGGTCTCCGTGGTCTAGGGGGCGCGACGTGCCTTGTGCTGGTAGCGTCTCGGAGCGCCCCCCCGAATGCAGGCGGGTTGCCTTCATGCCCCGCGACCGACATTTTGGAAATGCCCAGTGTTCGTTCCCCCCTCGTGACCCAGATCTGCCGCGATGCAGGTCGAGACCCATCATACCGACGACACGCTGGTCCTTGCGCCCGTGGGCGACTGGACCCTTGACCGGCCGCTGCCCGACGCACGGGCCGTGATGGTAAACGCCGCCCCGTCGAGCCCCGTGGCGGCGGTCGCCTTCGACACCTCCGGGCTGGGCGACTGGGACAGCAGCCTCGTCACCTTTCTCTTTGAGGCCGCCGAGTACGGCCGGGCCCACGACCTGGACGTGCGCACCGACACGCTCCCCACGGCCCTCGAGCGGCTCGTTGCGCTCTCGCAGGCCGTGCCGGAGGCGAACACGACGCCGGAGGCGGAGGACACGGCTCTGCTCGCCCGCCTCGGCCGCTGGGGCCTGGCGGCGTACGACGAGGCGCACGCACTGGTCACTTTCCTCGGGCAGGCCGTCCGCAGCGTGGGCGCCATCCTCATGGGGCGCGGCCGAATGCGCTGGCGCACGTTCGGGGTGGCCCTGCAGGAAAGCACCGCCTCGGCCCTGCCCATCGTCACGGTCATCAGCCTCCTCGTGGGCCTTATCGTCGCGTTCCTGGGGGCCGTGGTGCTCCAGCGGTTCGGGGCGGACTACTTCGTCTCCTACCTCGTCAGCTACGGCATGCTGCGGGAGCTGGGGGCCCTCATGACCGCCATCATCATGACGGGCCGCACCGGGGCCGCGTTCGCCGCCGAGCTCGGGAGCATGCAGGTGAACGAGGAGATCGACGCGCTGGAGACGTTCGGCATCTCGCCGATCGACTTTCTGGTGACGCCCCGCATCCTGGCGGTCGTGCTGGCCCTGCCGATGCTCACGCTCTACGCGAATGCGCTGGGCATCCTCGGCGGCATGGGGGTGGCCGTGACCATGCTGGACCTCACGACCACGCAGTTCCTCACGGGCCTCCTGGAGCCGGTCGTGCTGTCCGACGCCCTCGTGGGAATCTTCAAGGCCGTCGTGTACGGCGGCATCATCGGCCTCGCCGGGTGCATGCGCGGCCTCCAGACCGGGGACGACGCCTCCGCGGTGGGCCAGGCCACGACGTCCGCCGTCGTCACCGGCATCCTCCTCATTGTCTTCGCCAACGCCGTCATCGACTGGGCCGCGGCCGTGCTTCAGGTGTGACGGCGGCTTGCAGAATCCATCGAACGCCATGCTCTCGGTCGTTCGGCGTGGATCGTGAGGGGGATCCGTGAATCGTGATGCGTGAGCCCCCCGATCCTGAATTGCCACCCATCACGCGTTCCCTATCACGTGTCCCGTCTCACGCATCACGTCTCACGCATCACGTCTCACGCATCACGTCTCACGCATCACGTCTCATGCGCCCCGCACCGTGAGCCACGCATCATTCCGGATCGTCCTCCCGTACCGCTCGGCATCCCAGTATATCGCCCATGTCCTCCCCCGACGCCGCCCCCGCCATTTCGGCCGAGGATCTCGTGCTCGCCTTTGGGTCCTTCGTGGTGATGGAGGACCTTACGTTTGACGTGGAGTCGGGCGAGATTTTTGCGATCATGGGCGGGAGCGGGTCGGGCAAGAGCACCCTGCTCAAGCACCTGTTCGGCCAGATGCACCCGTCCGCGGGCACAATTCGGATTGGCGGGCGCGACCTGTGGGCGATGAGCGCGGACGAACGCGCCGCGATGCTCCGCGAGGTGGGCATCCTCTACCAGGCGGACGCGCTCTGGAGCACCATGACGCTCGCCGAGAACGTGGCCCTGCCCCTCGAAGAACACACGGCCCTTGCGGCCTCGGACATTGCCCGGATTGTATCGCTCAAGCTCGCCCTCGTCGGCCTGCGGGGCTTCGAGGACTTCCGTCCCCACGAAATCAGTGGGGGCATGCGGAAGCGGGCCGCCCTCGCCCGGGCCGTCGCCCTCGATCCCGACCTGCTGTTCTTCGACGAGCCGACCTCCGGCCTCGACCCGATCAGCGCCCGGCGCCTCGACGACCTCATCCTACAACTGCGCGACAGCCTCGACACGACCGTCGTGGTGGTGAGTCACGACCTGGAAAGCATCTTTACCATCGCCGACCGCGCGCTCTACCTCGACATCGACACCAAGACGATGACGGCCCTCGGCCCCCCTGAGGCCCTGCGAAGCAACCCACCCAACGAGCGCGTGTACCAGTTCCTGACTCGGTCTCTCGACAACGAATAGCGCCGGGCCCCACCCGCTCGCCCCCCCGATCTATGAGCCAACGTGTCAGCCCGACCCTTATCGGCCTCTTCGTCGTCGGCGCCCTGGCGCTGGGCGTCGTGGGGGTGGGGGCCTTCGGCTCCGGGCAGTTTTTCGAGCAGCGAACGACGTTCATCAGCTACTTCGACGAGTCGGTCAATGGGCTCGACGTGGGCGCCCCGGTCAAGTTCAAGGGCGTGCCCATCGGCGAGGTGACGGACATCAACCTGCGCGTCGACCTCGAAAACGAGACGTTTCAGGTGCCGGTGCAGTACGCCATCAACCTCGATCCGGTGACGGACACCACCGGGGCGCGCCTCAACCTCGACGATCCGGCCCTGCTCCGCGCCCAGATCGAGGATGGGCTGCGGGCGCAGTTGCAGCTCGAAAGCATCGTCACCGGCAAGCTGTACGTCGAGCTCACGTACGTCTCCGACCCGGACTCGGCCGTCTACGCCCAGGGGCCGCCGTCCCGCCTGTCCATTCCGACCGAGCTCTCCCCCCTGGCCAAGCTCGGCGAGGGCGCGTCCGGCCTCGTGACGAACCTGCGCCAGTTCGACGTGACGCAGATCAACGAGAACCTCGTCACGTTCCTCGTCAACGCCAACGACAAGCTGGAGGCGCTCGACGCCGAGGCGATCAACCGCTCGGCCCTGTCGACCATCGAGTCGGTGCGGGAGGTGGTGGAGTCGGAGGAGGTGCGCACCGCGTTGCAGGACATGCCAAAGGCCACCGAGCGGCTGCGGGCCACCATCAAGGACGCACAGGCCCTGATCCAGCGGCTCGATCGGGGCGTGGAGCCGACGGCCGACGAGCTCGAAACGACGAGCCGGCAGCTCCGCGCAACCCTAAAACGGATGCGCCGCACGATGGACGAGGTGGATCAGACCCTCTCCCCCAATTCCGGCATCGGCTACCAGATGAACGAGGCCCTCTCGAACCTCTCGGAGGCCACGGAGGCCCTGCGGGTGCTCGTGCAGTCCCTGGAGCGCAACCCCAGCATGTTCCTCCGCGGCCGCGAAGAGCCCCCTCCCTCGAACCAGCAGTAGTTCCATGACTGTGCCCGTCCCCTCCGTTCTTCTCCGTCGGCTCGGATGGTGCGCCGTGGCCGCCGGCCTGGTCGCGCTCTCAACGGCCGGGTGTGTGCGCCTGTTGGAGCCGCGCACGAGCGACGCCACCTATTACCTGCTCGACGGCGCGTCGCCCCCCGATACCGCGGCGACGCCGCCCCCGTCCACGGACCCGCCCGGCCTGCGGATCGGCCTGCAAAGCCCGCGCCTGGCCCCCTACCTCGACGAGACGCGCCTCGTGACGCGCCACGGCCCCAACGCGGTCGCGTTTTCCGAATTTCACCGGTGGGGCGAAACCCTGGACCGGGGCATCGGTCGCACCGTGGCCCGCACGCTGGAGGCCCGTTCGGGGATCCGGTCTGTAGAGGGGGTGCCGTGGCCGCGCGGGGCGACCTTCGACTACCTCCTGCGGCTGCACGTCCTCAGCTTCGAGGGCGTCGGGCCGCGCCCCCCAGGGCCAGACGCCGACGACGATGCCCCCCCACCGGACGGCCACGCTCAGATGACTGTGCAGTGGACCCTTCGCCGGCCAGGGGCGGACACCGTGTTGGTGCAGGAAACCACCCATCACCGAACGGAAGACTGGCGTGTAACCGACTACGAGGGGCTCGTTGCCCGCCTTAGCCGCGGCCTCCACGTGCTCGCAAACGATGTGGGCACGCACCTTCAGACGCTCCGCCGCCCCTAACTCCGGTGCAGGGGCGCCCTCGCAACCCTGTCCTCGCCTCGCAATGCCATGGATGCCGCGTCGAGCATGCCGTCGACCCCCAGTACCATCCGGCGCGCGTGCGTCCGGCCCCATGTGTTAAGAAGGAAATAAGTATGGCAACCCCTGGCACGACGCCGCAACATCTTCCGGCCTCGTGATATTTAGAAGAGCAGTTATCGAAGTCCTCTCGCCTCAATCCTCTTGTTCGTGCAGACGCCCTCTCCGTCCATCCAGCGCAGCCGCCGCCACGGCATGCTGTGTCTGTGTTGTGGTGACACATGTATGTGTCCCCCGGAGGAGCCCGTGCGCGCTGTGGAGTGAGAGGTAACCGTCGTCCCATTCTACTACGCCTGTGCCTGTGCTCCTGCCACCGGAGTACAGGCTTTTTTTGTGACTCCTTCGGCAGGTGCGCGGCGCTTTCCATCCGCATTCCCTCACCCGAAGGAGCATTCACACCATAGATACCACATTTGCGTACTGGGTCCCCAACGTTAGCGGCGGACTCGTCATTACCGACTGGCCGATGAAGACCGACTGGAAATGGCCCTTCAACAAAGAGATCGCGCAGACGGCCGAAGAGATTGGCTTCGAATACGCCCTCGCCCAGGCCCGCTTTTTTGGCAGCTACAACGCCGAGAAGCAGCTTGAGGCCCTTTCGGTCGCCAATGCACTGGCCTCGCACACCGAGAAACTGCGCCTCATCGGGGCCGTGCACCCGGGCCAGTGGAAGCCTGGGCCCATCGCCAACTTTGTCTCGACGGCGGACCACATCAGTAACGGCCGCTTCCACCTCAACGTAGTCAGCGGCTGGTTCAAGGGCGAATATACGCGCTTCGGCGAGCCCTGGCTCGCCCACGACGAACGCTACGAGCGCAGCGAGGAGTTTATTGAGGTCCTGAAGGGCCTCTGGACCGAAGACCTCTTCAGTTACGACGGGCGCTTCTACCAGATCGACGAGGCCCCCTGCGAGCCCACGCCCGAGACGCCCCCTGACATCTTTCAGGGCGGCAACTCGAAGCGTGCCCGGCGCATGGCCGCCCGCGCCTCTGACTGGTTCTTCATCAACGGCGGAAGCCTCGAAGACCTGAAGGGCATTATCGACGACGTGAACGGGTACGCCCGCGAGTTCGGCGTCGAGCCGCCCAAAATCGGCGTCAACTCGTTCGTCATCGTGCGCGACACGGAAGCCGAGGCCAAGCAGGTGCTCGAAAACATCATTGAGCACGCCACCGAGGAGGCGGTGGAAGGCTTCAAGGAGCAGGTCAAACAGGCCGGGCAGGCCTCCCCCGAAGGCGAGGGCATGTGGGACGACTCCGACTTCGAAGACCTCGTCCAGTACAACGACGGCTTTCGCACCGGCCTCATCGGGACGAAGGAGCAAGTCGTGGAGCGCATTCGCCGGCTCGACGCGATCGGGGTGGACCTCGTGCTGACCGGCTTTCTGCACTACGAGGACGAGCTTCCCCACTTCGGCGAGGAGATCATCCCGGCCGTGCGGGAGGCCGAGCCGCTGGATCGCCCGGAGGAGGCGGTGCCGGCATAGGCCAGCGCGTGAGGGGTGATGCGTGAGGGGGACCTGAGTCTGCGGGTCCCCCTTCCCCGTCACGCGTCACGGACCGCGGCGCCGGCTCCGTACAACGTTCTACCTCTCCGGACCCATCCCGATCTCATGAGTGACATCCTAGGTATTGTCGGAAGCCTCTCCGCCCCCTCCAACACCCGTGCTGCCGTCGAGGTGGCCCTGGACGCCGCCGCGGCGGAGCGTGGGGTAGACACGGAGGTTCTTCACCTAGCCGAGTATGACCTCGATCCTGCCGACGGACGGTCGCTGGAACACTACACCGGTGATACGGCCGAGGCCCTAGATCGAATTATCGAGAGCTCGGCGTACGTCGTGGGAACCCCGGTGTACCGGGCCTCCTACGCGGGCACTCTGAAAAACCTGTTCGACATGATCCCCCGTGGCATGTGGCAGGCCGACGTGGCCCCCTTCGCCAACAGCGCCGTGGGCCTCGTGGCGACCGGCGCGTCGCTCCACCACTACCTCGTGGTCGAGAAAGAGCTTGCCCCCGTGCTTTCCTTCTTCGGCGCTCACCTGGCCGGCAGCGGCACGTACGTCCACGGCGACCACTACGGCGACGACTACGGCGACGACCGCACCCTGACGGACGACACGGTACGCGAGCGCCTGCGCACCCTCGGCGTGGCGACGGTCGACCTGCACCGGGCCATCGAGGATAGCGATGCCCTATCGAAGCTGGGCCCACAGTTTTAAGTAGACACGCAAAAGACCCTTAACAACAAGTCATTCCGAGCGCAGCGAAGCGAAGTCGAGACACGAGCGAAGCGACTGATGAAATCAATCTCTTCGAAGATCAGCAGAAGCGACCTTCGGGCCGGTATATACCCAAATCAGCGTTCGCGCTGGACCCAGTAAGATTCGTCGACTCGCTTTTCCCTCCGGTCGTCGGTCGCTCAGAATGGCTCTCGAATAAACGTATTTCTGCGTGTTTACATAATGCCCGTCTCCACACGACAAGCCCGGCCCCCCACAGATTCGTTTTCCCTCCTCCAACCCCCCTACTCCCACGTGCCCACAGAACCTTCCATTGCCGGTGAGGACTTCCGCAGCGTGATGCAGCGCGTCCCGTCCCCCGTAACGGTCGTTACCGCTGCGGGGCGCTCGGAGGCCCGCGGCGCCACGATTGGCTCCCTCACCAGCGTCTCATTGGATCCCCCGCTCGTTTCGTTCAACGTCGAGAAGGACAGCCAGATGCACCCAGTGCTGGTGGCGGCCTCCCACTTTGCCGTCCACCTGCTGGCCGACCGGCAGTCCGAGCTCTGCCAGCACTTCGCCGCTCCGGACCGGTCCGGCCCCGACCAGCTCGCAGCGGTGAGGTATCACACCGACCCCCACGGAACCCCCATCCTCAAATCAGCTCCGGCTGTCCTCCAGTGTCACTGGCACGAAGCCTTCGCGGCCGGGGACCACGACATCGTCGTGGGCCGCGTAACTCAGCTGAAGGAGCGCGACGAGGCCCGCCCGCTCCTGTACTACGACCAGGACTATCGGAGCGTGAGTGCCCCTGCCGACTCCGGCTCCACCGGTTGAAGCCCGACGGGGAATGGGCCGCATGTTGACATCCGTTTGCAAAACGCTGGGGCGCCTCCCGACACCCACCGTCGAACTCTCTGTAACCACCCTCCCCCCTCGAATGTCCCCCGATTCCGACACATCCCCCGCTTCCTCGTCCCCTCCTTCCAACGGGACCCCGTCTGCTGTCGGGGCCGGGCGCGACTTCGGCTTCGAGACCCGAATGCTGCACGCCGGCCACATCCCCGACGCCGAGACGGGCTCGCGGGCCGTGCCCATCCACCAGACGACCTCGTACGTCTTCGACGACACCAACTACGCCGCCCAGCTCTTCGAGTTGAAGGCGTACGGCAACATCTACACCCGGATCAACAACCCGACCACGGCGGCCTTCGAGGAACGGATCGCGTCCCTCGCGAACGCGGTGGGCGCGGTGGCCACCGCCAGCGGGATGGCGGCCGAGCTCGTGGCCCTGATGACACTGCTGGAGCCCGGCGACGAGATCGTGGCCTCCGCGCACCTCTACGGCGGCACGCGAACCCTCTTCACGAACACGTTTCAGAAGCTGAGCGTCGAGGCCTCGTTTGTGGAGCCAAACGACCTGGACGCGTGGGACGCGGCCATCACCGACGACACGAAGGTGCTCTACGGCGAGACGATCGGCAATCCGCAGGGAAGTGTCCTGGACATTGAGCCGCTCGTGGAGCTGGCCGACGCCCACGGCCTCCCGCTCATCATCGACAACACCTTCGCGACGCCCTACCTCTGCCGCCCCCTCGACTGGGACGTGCCCCTCGTCGTCCAGTCCGCGACCAAGTTCATCGGCGGCCACGGGACCTCCATCGGGGGCGTCGTCCTGGACGGGGGCTCGTTCGACTTCACCACCATCGACGCCGTGGCCGAGCCCTCGGACTCCTACCACGGCCTCAAATTCCCGGACACGTTCGGCCACCAGGGCTACCTCATGAAAACCCGGGCCGAGACGCTCCGCGACACCGGGGCCAGCCTGTCCCCGTTCAATGCGTTCCAGCTCATTCAAGGCCTGGAAACGCTCTCCGTCCGCGTGGAGCGCCACGTGGACAACGCGCAGGCCGTGGCGGAGCACCTCCACGAACACCCGAGGGTCGAGCGCGTGGCCTATCCGGGCCTTCCCGGCAACCCGTACCACGCCCTCGCCCAGAAGTACCTCCCCAAGGGCCCCGGCGCCATCTTCACCTTCGAGCTGAGCCCCGACGGCCAGGCCCCGCGCGCCGCGGGCAAGACCTTCATCGAGAACCTGCAGCTCTTCTCGCACCTCGCGAACGTGGGCGACGCGCGGAGCCTGGTGCTCCACCCGGCCTCCACGACGCATCAGCAGCTCTCCGATGAGGAGATGCGGGCGAGCGGCCTCTCGCCGGGGATGATTCGCCTTTCCATTGGACTCGAAGACACCAACGACCTGCTATGGGATCTGGATCAGGCCCTGCATGCGATCTCGCAGTGAACTCCTCGCTCTCGCCGGAGCAGCAGGAGCAGTATCAGCACCCCGACACGATTCGGCGCCTCCTTCGGGCGACGGACACCATCGCCATGGTGGGCCTCTCCTCCAGCCCGCAGAAGGCGAGCCAGTTCGTGGCGACGTACCTGCAGCACCAGGGGTACCACATCGTCCCCGTCCACCCAAAGGCGGACTCGATTCTCGGCGAGACCGCCTACCCGGACGTGGAGAGTGTCCCCGGGCCGGTCGACGTGGTCAACGTCTTCCGACCCCCGCACGAGTGCCCCACGTACGCGGAGCAGGCCGCCGCGATTGGGGCCGATGCCCTGTGGCTGCAGCTCGGCATCGTGAGCCCCGAGGCGGCCGCGATTGCCGACGAGCACGGGCTCGACGTGGTAATGGACCGCTGCATGAAGATGGAGCACGGCCGCTACCAGGGGGGCATGCACTGGATGGGCATGAACACCGGCGTCATCACTGCCCAACGGGGACGACGGCAGGTATAGACCGCGGGCCCCGGCGGACCGGGCTTCTCTTCGGCGCCGATCAGGGCGGCCCCACGACGGTCAACTGTTCCAGTCCAGCCAGCCGGACAGGCCGAAGTAAAACGCGGGGTACACGAACGACACCCCGAGGACCCAGTCGCCGCCCCACGCCGGCAGCTCGGGGAAGGTGGGCAGCAGCGCCAGCAACAGCCCGAGCCACGCGACGCCCCCCACCGTCACGATGGCGCGCCACGGCGGCGGGGCGGCATTCGGGTAGACAAACCGGACCGGCACCAGCGTCAGGACCGTGAGCGTCAGGACCGATCCCAGCGACATGTAGGCGCCGACCGCCCCGTACTCGACGGCGAGCAGGCCCACGTAGTACGCCACCACGTTCCAGTACGAGGGAAAGCCGAGGAAGAAGCCCTCCTGGCTCTGCTTCGCCGCGGTGTTAGCGAACCCCAGGAGGCTGGCCACCATCGCGAGCGTGACCCATAGGCCGTCCCACCCCGGCAGCCAGTCCATCCGCCACACGAGGGTGAGGGGAATGAACGTAAACGTCAGGTAGTCGACGATCAGGTCGATGGTCTTCCCCAGGATGCGGGAGGCGTAGAGCTTCACGTCCCAGAGGCGGGCCAGGGGCCCGTCCGCCGCGTCGATGAGGACGGCCAGGGTCAGCCACCCGAACACCCATCGCGGATCCAGGTCGACCCGCACAACCTCCCGCATGGCCAGAAACGCGAACGCCACCCCCGACGCCGTGAACAGGTGGACGAAGTAGGCGCGCACCTTGCGGCCCAACCGGATCCGTTCGGACCGGTCCTTCAGATCGCTTAAGTCGGTGGATCCCATGCGGATCGTGGCCTCTGCGGCACCGGTGTCGGCGGCCGCACGTGGGCGGAAGTGGCGGCGGATGCCTATTACCTACAGATCAAGCCCCGTAGGTGTCCATGACGAAACAGCAACATAAACGGGTTCTCTGTCCGTGCCACGGGGCGGGGCCCCAGGCGTCCCCCTACTTTTCCTTGAACACCAGCGTCAGCGGGACGCCTTCAAACCCGAGCGCGTCCCGCAGCTTCCCCTCCAGGTACCGCTTGTAGTCGGTGCGGATGCCCTCCGGGTGGTTGGCGAAGAACACGAATACGGGCGGGGCCGTGCGCACCTGCGTGGCGTAGGTGATGTTGACGAACGCCCCGCTGCTGGTGGTGGGGGGATGTTTTTCGTCGAGGGCCGCCTGGACCACATCGTTCAGGGCGCTCGTCTGCACGCGCGTCGCCCGCGCCTCCGCCACCTCTAGGGCCGTGTCGAGCAGCTCGTACACCCGCCGTTTGGTGACGGCCGAGACGTACACGAGGGGCACGTGGTCGAGCGTGCCGAGGTACTGCCGCAGATACTTCGTGTACTGGTCCATCGTGCCGTCGTCCTTGGGCACGAGGTCCCACTTGTTGACGGCCACCACCATGCCCTTCTTGTGCTCGTTGACCTCCGAGAGCACACTCAGGTCCTGCTTGTGCAGCTCCTCGGTGGCGTCGAGGACGAGCACGCACACGTCCCCCGCCCGGATCGCCCGCTCGCTGCGGACGGTGGCGTAAAACTCGACCCCGTCGGCCTTGGAGCGCTTCTGCATGCCGGCCGTGTCCACGAGCATGAGCTCTCGCCCCTCGTACTGCACGACGGACTGGACCGTGTCGCGGGTGGTGCCGGGCCTCTCGGTCACGATGGCGCGGTCGAACCCCAGGGTGGCGTTGACGAGCGACGACTTGCCCGCGTTCGGCTTCCCCACCAGCGAGACCTGCACGCGGTCTTGGTCCGCCTCGTCTTCCGTGCCGGGAAGCTCCTCCACGAGCGCCGCCATCATGTCGTCCACGCCCCGCTTGTTGGTGCTGCTCACGGGATAGACCTCCCCCAGGCCCAGCTGATAAAACTCGCTCGCCGCCCACTCGCGCTCCTCGTTGTCGGCCTTGTTGGCGACGACCATCACGGGCGTCTCGGTGGGCCGGAGCACGGTCGCAATCTCCTTGTCCATCTCCGTGATGCCGGTCGTCACGTCCACCACGAAGAGGATGACGTCGGCGTCCTCTAGGGCAATCTCGGCTTGCGCGCGGATCGCCCGCTCGTAGGGGTCGTCCGAGCGCGGGACGTAGCCGCCGGTGTCGACGAGGGGGACGGTGTGCCCCTTCCACGCGGCCTCACCGTAGACGCGGTCGCGCGTGACACCGGGCGTGTCCTCGACGATGGCCTGGCGCGCGCCGGTGAGGCGGTTAAAAAGGGTGGACTTGCCGACATTCGGCCGGCCGACGATGGCTACGAGCACGGCGGGGAAGGGGGATGGGAAAGAGGGAAGGGGGATGGGGGCAGGCTCACGACTGAAGGGAGCGCATGAGGGAGAGGAGCATTTTGCTTTCTACTGTTGTCCCACGGAGCAGATCATCCCGCGTGTCCTCCGTGATATACGACAAGCGCTCCGCAATGATGAGTTGCGTTTCCACCTCCAGCAGCGAACTCCGGCCCTGCTCCAGGTAGTACACGTACTGGTCGCGCGAACTGTATCCCCAGCCCTCGGCAATATTCGATGGAATTGCCACCACCGCCCGACGCAGCTGTGAGGTCAACTCGTACTGCTCCCGATCTGGAAATCCATCCGTCGCTTCGTACACCCGCTCCACGAGCACAATCCCCCGCTGCCACACCTCCAGATCCCGATAGCTTTCAACGGAGCTCTGGTCAGACATGATTGGCTCTCTCCATTGGGACGTGCAGCCAGTCCCCTCTTCCCCCTTCCCCAACCTCTTCCCAAAAACTATCGTCGTTCCTTCCAGTCCAGGTACAGCGCCCGGGCGCACATGAACGCCGACTCGGCGGTCTGGGTCGTAAACCAGTAGTTGACGCCCGCCCCCACGGCGGCCCCGGCCAGCGGCACGGTCTGCCCCAGCTTGCGCTCCAGGAGCGTCTTCGCGATCTCGCGCGGCAGGTGGCGGTTCTGGTCGCGGAAGGTGCCGGACACCCGCCCCGCGTAGTCGAGGTCGTCGGCGAAGGCCGCGGCGGCCACGCTCACCTCACGCAGCGCCTCGTTGCGCGCCTCGCGCCCGCCCGACGCGGCGACGTTGAAGACCGACAGCACGAGCGGCCGAAACATCGGCCCCTCCAGCGAAAAGCCGTAGCTAGCGGCGATCTGCTGGATCAGGCGCAGGTTGATGGTGAAGAGGAGCGGGATGTCGGCGGCGACGAAGGCCGTGCCGGCGAGCCCGGTCCCGCCCCCGCCCAGCGCCGCGAGGATCGTGTTCTGCCGAAAGCGGCTGCGGGCCAGCTCGTCGAGATCGACGATCGGGCGGTTGCGGAGGTCTTGGACCGATTCGGCGGGGAGGCCACGGTCCTCGGCGGCGGCCAGGATGTCGTCGGACGCGTGCGTCCACTCCGAGGCGTCGCTGAGGGTGGAGAGGAACTGTTCGATGCGGTCGGTCACCTGGTCCATCTGGTCGGGCGACACGACCTGCTCCACGGCCCAGTCGACGGGCCGCATGGCCCAGTCCATGGCCTGCGACGCCACGGAGGCGTCGGCGTGCTGCCACTCCTCAATCTCGCGGCGAACGGCTTTTTCGTCGTCGGTCAGTCGCATGGTGTTGGGGGAAGCACGGGACACGGACGTATCTGCGGGTCCAACGCGGGGCGCGGGGGAAAGATGCAGGCGGCTGCTCGGCCCGTCGCTCTGCGGGAGACGGAGACAATGAGAGGATTGTTACTGCCGCTCGGATTCCTCACTCCCCTATTCGGACAACTCTACCAGGATCTGCTGGATCTTTGGTTTGACCCTCGGAAAGTCCTTGTGCACTGTCTTCCAGACAATCTCCAGGTTCACCGAAAAATACTCGTGGATGAGCTTGTTGCGCATGCCCGCAATGTCTCGCCATGGCACACCTGGGTATCGATCTCGAAGACCATCATCAAGCTGTTTCGTCGCTTCCCCGATGATCTCAAAGGCCCGCTGGAGGGCAAACTGGGTCCGTCTGTCCCCCTCCAACTCTTCGAAAGACATCTCCTCGACGAACGACTCGGCAGCGTCCATCGCGTCCAAAATGTCCTGGAGGTGCTGCTGCTGATTTCGACTCATAAATACTCTACCTCTCGGCGAATATTCTCCGCTGCTGGCCCATCCTTCAACCCGTCCGGCATTCCCAGATCGACAGACAGTCCCAACGTGTCTTCCAAGTAGTGTTCGAGTTCAACAAACTCGATAAGCCCCGGCGTCTCAGTGAAGGTCACAAGCAGATCGAGATCGCTGTCCTCCGTCTGCTCGCCCCGCACGTACGACCCGCAGATGCCGAGGCGGTCCACATTGTAGCACTCGCGGAGCGTGGGAAGCTCCGCACGGAGCTGCGCCCGAATGTCGTCAAGCGTGGGCATGGCACTCTGCGTAGAGGAAGAGACCCGGCTTTATTTGGAATAACTCGACGCCCGAGAGACAGGTTCAGTTCTCTCCCCCATTCCACCGATCTCCCGCACTCCCAGTCACCACGGCTGCGTCCCAGTCCATCGCCCACCCCGCGAGCGCCGCGAGCGCCAGCACGAGCGGAATCGGCGTGCAGATCCACAGGATCGGGGCGAAGCCGCTCAGGAAATCGGGCCCCAGCGCCAGCACCGCCGGCCCGAGGGCCGTCCCGCCGATAAAGACGGTGTTCGCCAGGCCGCGGATGGTGCCGTGGTGCGCCCGGCCGAAGTAGTAGGCGTACGCGCTGCCGAGGAGCGCCTGCTGCATCCCCTGTGCCCCCCGAAGACCCCGCCGTACACCCAGACCTCCGCGGTCGTGTTTGCGGCGGGAAGCACGCCCATCATGGCCCCAAACAGGCCCAGCTGCAGCGCGAGCAGGAGGCGCGGCGGGTAGCGGTCCACGAGCCAGCCTGTCCCCACGTTGAACATCGCCGTCCCCACGCCGAGCGGGACAAAGAACTGGGCGGCCACCCCCCGCGCCACCCCCACCTCCTCCAGAATTGAGAAGTGGTGGAAGAGGAGGCCGGTTCCGAACCCTGCCGTACACACCCCGGCCACCGTAAAGAGCCAGAAGGTCCACGTCCGGTACGCCGCCTCGGGCCGCACCCCCGACATCGTCGCCGTCTCTGCCCCCTCGCCCGTCGATGGCGCCTCGTTCCCGTTGGGGGCCGTCCCCGGATCGGGCGAAAGGCCGTAGCGCTCCGGGGCGTCGCGGTACAGCAGCGCCCCGAGCGGCAGCATGATTACCGCCAGGAGGCCGCCCATGATCAGGTAGGTCGCCTGCCACCCATACGCCTGGAGCCCCCTCTCCATGAGGGGCGGGAAGAGCGCCGTCGCCCCGGCCATGCCCAGCCCCAGCACGCCCACCGCCAGCCCACGCCGCCGCTCAAACCACAGGTTCACCGCGTGGTTGTTGACGAGACCGAGCGCCCCCTGCCCGAAGCCGCGCAGGCACACGAAGCCCACGAAGACGCCAACCCAGCCGCTGACCCAACGCATCCCGGCACAGCTTGCCGCCAACAGGGCGATCAGGACGACGGCCACCCGCCGCGGCCCGTAGCGGTCCACCAGCCGCCCCGCAAGCGGCAGGCCGAGCGAGCCGAGCACCGTCGCCACGGTGTAGAGCCACGAAACGACCGACCGGGACAGCCCGAGGTCCTCGATGAACGCGTCGATAAACAGTGAGATGCCTGCCGTCTGCCCGGGCAGGGTCGCCGCCATCCCCAGCGTCGCAACGGTGAGCACCACCCACCCGTAGTACACCGGGCTCCGCTCCACGAGCACGGACGACACGTTCGAAGACGCCATACCTCAAACCCTACCGACACAACAGCGAAACGCCCTCGCCCACCCCCTTCCCTCTCACCCCTTCCCTCTTCCCCGTACTCTAAAGGAGCCACAGCCCCAGCCCCCCGATCAGGAAGCAGTAGTACGCAAAATACTGCAGATTCCCCCGCCGCACCACGTCGAGCACCACGTAGATGGCCCCGATGCCGGACCCGTACGCCGCCACCGTGCCCAGCAGGAGCGGCATGCCCGCCGTCCCGAGGCCCTGCTCCACGAGCTCCAGGCCCTTGAGAATCGTGGCCCCGATCACCACGGGGAGCAGCATCAGAAACGAGAAGTTGGCCGCCCGCTCCGGCTTCACATTCTGGTAGAGGGCCGTGCAGATCGTGGCGCCCGACCGCGAGATGCCCGGAATCATCGCAAACGACTGCGCTACCCCCACGACGACGGCCTTGATGCCGTTCAGCTCCCCCTCCGGCTGCGGCCGAATCATCGTCAGGAGCAGAAGAAGGCCCGTCACCAGGAGCATGGCGCTCGTGAGCCGCGGACTACGAAACGCCTGCTCCAGCGATTCTCGAAAGAGCACGTACGCCACGCCGGTGGGGACGAGCGTGACGAGGATGAAGACCCCGAGGCGAAACGTCTCGTTGTCGGCGTAGCGGGCCGGCACCTCGCCCGGCGCCCGCAGGCCCGCCCAGGCCTCCCCCAGCAGCTCGGCGACCTCGTCCCAGTAGACGGTGAGGATGCTGAGCACGGTGCCGAAGTGGACGAACACCTCGAACGTGACGTCGGCGGTCTCCTTGTCGAGCCCCAGCAGGTACTGGCCCAGAACGAGGTGGCCGGAGGAAGACACCGGAATAAACTCGGTGAGGCCCTGAATGAGGCCGAGGAGCAAGGCTTCCCACCAGGTCATCGTGGAGAACGGGGGCTGAGCGGAGAAGAACCGGGCAAACGCTTCGCCAACCTACAAAGCACACCGGCCCCGCCCAAGCCCACGGCTTGAAGCCAGGATGAGGTTGTGGGGGCCACTCCCGCACGCGATCACGCGCACCTCCGGGGATCGAAGGAGAAACGGAGCGGTTTCAGACTTGGTTTTGGAAAAGCCCCCCAACGTACCATGCCCGCCTGCACGTACTGCGACGCCCCCACCGACGCCCCCGTCACGGCCGAGGACGTGGACGGCGTGTTCTGCTGCTCGGGCTGCCTGGAGGCGCACCGCGTCGCCGACGGGGCAGAGCACGAGTCCTGCTGCCACCACGACCACGGGCACGACCACGGGCACGAGGCACACGGGGCCGAGACGGAGACCACCTTCCTCCACGTCCGGGGCATGCACTGCACCAGCTGCGAGGACTTCATCGAAACGGTCGCCGCGTCGACGGACGGCATCCACGAGGCGGAGGCGAGCTACGCCTCCGACATGGCAAAGGTGGCCTACGACCCGTCCCGGCACCGCGAGTCGGACCTGCCCGCCCTCCTCAGCCAGGCCGGCTACGAGGCGCACCTGACGGCGCCGGCGGACGAGACCGCCGACCAGAACACCGTCGCCCGCCTCGTCTTCGGCGGCTTCTTCGGGATGATGGTGATGGCCGTGTACATCGTTCTTCTCTATCCCGTCCACCTGGGCGGGGAGGGGCTCGTCGACCTCGGGGCGGAGGGCGGCACCTACGTGCTGGCAAACGTGTGGGCCTTTACCACCTTCGTCCTGCTTGTCACCGGCTGGCCGACGCTGCGGGGGGCGGCGGTGAGCCTGCGCGTGCTCCAGCCCAACATGGACCTGCTCGTGGGCCTGGCCGCCGTGAGCGCCTACCTCTACAGCGCCGGCGCCGCGCTCATGGGGCAGACGGACGTCTATTTCGACGTCACGGTCGTCATTATCCTGGCGGTGTCGCTCGGCCACTACTACGAGGACCAGGTGAAGCGCCGCGCCACCGACCTGCTGAGCACCCTCACCCGCGAGCAGGTGGACGAGGCGCGCCGGAAGACGGAGGACGGAACGGAGACGGTTGCCGTCGACAACCTGGCCCCCGGCGACCGTGTGCTGGTGCGCGCCGGGGAGCGCATTCCGGTGGACGGCACCGTGGTGGAGGGCCGCGCCGCGGTGGACGAGTCGCTGGTGACCGGCGAGTCCCTTCCCGTCACCCGCACGGCGGGCGACGACGTGATCGGCGGCGCCGTGGTGACCAACAACGCCCTCACCGTCGAGGTGGGCGCGGCCGCCGAGAGCACGCTCGACCGCCTCGTCCACCTCATGTGGAATATTCAGTCGCGCCAGCCCGGGGCCCAGCGCGTGGCGGACCGCATCGCGGCGGTGTTCGTGCCGCTCGTGCTGGTGCTGGCGGCCGTCGCGTTCGGCTGGCAGTGGATCAGTGGGGCCTCCGCCACGGCGGCCCTGCTCACGGGGCTGTCCGTCCTCATCGTCTCGTGCCCCTGCGCGCTCGGCCTCGCCACACCCCTCGCCGTGGCCTCGGGGCTGCGCACGGCCCTGGAGCGCGGCATCGTCATCCGCGACGTGTCGCTCTTCGAGACGGCGCCGGACGTCGACACGCTGGCGGTGGACAAGACCGGGACCCTCACCACCGGCGCGATGCAGGTGGTCGACGCCATGGCCGACGCAACAACGTGGCGGCGGGCCCGCGCGGTGGAGCAGCACGCCGCCCACCCGGTCGCCCACGCCATCGTGGAGAACAGGGACGCGGTTCCGGCCGGCGACGGCGCCCCCATCACGGCCACCAACGTGCGCAGCCACCCCCGGGGCGTGGAGGGCCGCGTCGACGGCGACCGCGTCCGGGTGGGGCACCCCGAGTGGCTCCGCACGGAGGGCCTGCGCCTCAACGACACCCTGGCCGAGCGGGCCGAGGCCGCCCAGCAGAACGCGCAGGTGCCCGTCGCCGTGGGGTGGAACGGCGCGGTGCAGGGCCTCATCGTGGTGGGCGACACGCTGCGGGACGAGGGGCTGGCCGTGATGGACGCGCTCCGGGGCGACGCGCGTGAGGTCGTGGTGATCACCGGCGACAGCAGCGCGGCGGCCCGCCCGCTCCGCGAGCACGACGCCATCGACCGCGTGATCGCCGAGGTGCAACCCGCCGAGAAGTCCGACCTCGTCCGCGGCCTGCGCGACGCCGGGGCCGTCGCCATGATCGGGGACGGCAGCAACGACGCCCCCGCCCTCGCCGAGGCCGACGTGGGCATCGCCTTCGGCCCCACCGCCCTGGCCGCCGACTCCGCCGACGTGGTGATCCTGCGCGGCGACCTGACCCACATCCCCACGGTGTTCTCCCTCGCCCGGGCCGCCCGCCGGCGCATCCGGCAAAACCTGGCGTGGGCCTTCCTCTACAACGCCGTGGCCATCCCGCTCGCCCTGGCCGGCCTCATCAACCCCCTCTTCGCCGCCCTCGCCATGGCCGCCAGCAGCCTCGGCGTCGTCGGCAACTCCGCCCGTCCCCTGCCCGTTGCGGATTCTCGACCCACCGACGGAAACGAGAAATGACAATTCCTCCACGGCTCGACGCCGGGGGCGCGTCGCTGTTTTTGAACGAGGACCCCGACGCCAACACCCAACTCTCAACCCAAAACTCTCAACCCAAAACCCTCAACCCAAAACCCAAAACCCTCAACCCTCAACCCAATGGACCTCCTCCTCTTCAGCGACGTGCACGGCGACCGCGACGCGTGCCGCCGCCTCGTGGACCGCGCGTCCGAGGTGGACGTCGTCGTGGGCGCCGGGGATTTCTGCCGGATGCGCCGGAATCTCCGGGCCCCGCTCGACGCCCTGTCCGCCATCGACACGCCGACGGTCCTCGTGCCGGGCAACGCCGAGACGGAAGGCGAAATCGCCGAGCAGCTCTCGGCCCTCGACTGGCCCGAGGCCCACGTGCTCCACGGGGAGGGCGTGACCCTCGGCGGCCAGCCGTTCTACGGGATTGGCGGGGGCATTCCGGTGACGCCGTTCGGGCCCTGGAGCTACGACTTCAGCGAAGAGGAGGCCCGCCGCCTCCTGGCCGACTGTCCGGACGGCGCCGTGCTCGTCTCCCACTCCCCCCCGAAGGACGCCGTCGATCGTGACTCGAAAGGCCAGTCCCTCGGCAGCGTCGCCGTGCGCGAGGCCGTCGAGGCCACAGCGCCCCGCTTGACGGTCTGCGGCCACATCCACGGCAGCTGGGAAGAGACCGCCTATGTCGGTCCTACACCGGTCCACAACGCCGGGCCCCACGGGCGCGTTTGGACCCTTTCTGGGGCGGACGGGGCGTAGCTTCATCGCGGCGCCGGAACGTTTATCGCCGTTGAAATTTAATTTCCACAAGAAGTGGTTGCCTGAAGCAGGCAGCATCCCCCTCAGCGGACCTGTCCGACCCCCCGAGGGCCCCGTCGCCGCGCAGCGGGACTGGGGGACGCATTCGTGCTCCGACATAGCGCTCTGATCCCGACCGGATGAACAACCCCGCCTCGCCCTCAGGGACATTTCTCTCCGTGGATGGAGACCGCAGCGCAGAGGCCCCGATTAAGCACCCGGCCTACCGAGATCGCCTCCGCGAGCTCCAGGCTGACGAGAGCCGCCCCCCCGACGAGACGCTGCGGGCCCTTCTTCGACTCGGTGCCGAATGGCTCGACGTGGAGCTTGGGTATCTTGCCCGCATCGACCCGGCCGCATCCACGTACGAAGTCGCGGCGGTCAGCGGGCCCCACCCCACCGTCACGACGGGCAGCACCGCCCCCCTGGCTCAGGCCTACTGTCGGCGCGTTATCGTGCGCGACGACGCCCTGGCCCTCGAGGACGCGCCCGGACAGGGCTGGGACGGCGACCCCGCGTACGAGACGTTTCGGCTGTCCACGTATCTCGGGGCCAAGGTCGTTGCGGATGGGGCGCTGTACGGGACCCTCTGCTTCGTCGACCGGGCCCCACGGCAGGCCTCGTTCGACGCGTCGGACGCCGCGGCCCTCGCCCGCCTCGTCCAGGCCGTGGAGCAGACGCTGGAGCGCCGCCGGCACGAGGCCCGTCCCCGGCAGACCGCGGCCCGCCTGGAGGCCCTGTTCGAAGAGGCGCCCGACATGATCGCCTTCCATGACGCCGACGGGCAGCTTCTTCTGGCCAATCCGCGCCTCTGCGAAATGACCGGCTACGACGCCGACACGCTCACCCGCCGGCACATGTGGGACGTCGATGTCTCCCTGACCCCGAACGACGCCCGGGCCCGGTGGGCCACCATGGCCCCTGGGGATCAGCACCGCCGGGAGGGCCGGTACCGCCGAAAGGAGGGCTCGACGTTCCCGGTGGAGGTCGATCTCCGGTGCATTGCCGTCGATGGGGCGCGCCAGTTCGTGGCGACTGGGTGGGACACCACCGAGCATAGACGGACGGAAAACGCCCTCCGCGAGAAGGAGGCCCGGCTGCGCGGGCTTGCCAACAGCCTGCCGGGCGTGACCTACCAATTTTACGTCCGTCCCGGCGGGGAGTGGGGCTACCACTTCGTCGGGGAGAAGGCCGCGTCCGTCCTGGGGCTCGCCCCGGACCCGGACGGGTTTTACGACCGGTTTGCGCAGTGCATCCCGCCCGAGCACCGCGAGCGATACAGGGCGCGCACGAAGGCCGCGGCCGCGGAGCACCGCCCCGCCCGCATGGAACTGCCGTTCGAGCGGCCCGACGGCACCCGCATCTGGCTCCTCTGTTCTTCGATGCCCGAGCGCAGAGAGAATGAGACCCTCTTCAACGGGGTGCTCCTCGACATTACCGACCGGCGGGAGGCGGAGCAGGCCGTGCAGGCCGAGCGCGACCGGTTCGAAACGCTCTTCCACAACCTGCCCACGCCGGTCGTGCACGGCTGGTCCGACGAGGAGGGCCACCTCCGGGTCCAAACCGTCAACGACACCTTCGAGTCGGTCTTCGGGGTTGGCGAGGAGCAGATCCGAACCAAGGACCTCCAGGCCGAGATCGTACCGCCCGACGCCCAGGACGAGGCGGACTCAATTCGGCGCTGGTTGCTGGCCGGTGAACCGGTGGACCGGGAGGTGCAACGGGAGACGAGCGACGGCACCCGGGACTTTCGGGTCCAGGTGACCCTTCGGGACGACGGCCCGGGCCCGACGGAAGGGTATGCCATCTACACCGACATCACCGAACGGAAGACGACGGAACGCGAGCTCCGCACGCGCGGACGCCTGCTGAAGCAGCTTCGCGAGAACATTACCGACGTGGTGTGGATGAGCCCGGCGGACAAGTCGGAGATCGAGTTCATTAGTGACGCCTACGAGGAGATTTGGGGCCGCCCGATCGATCAGCTCCAAGACCACCCAAACGCCGTGGTGGAGGCGATTCACCCGGCCGACCGCAAGCGGGTCCAGGCGGCCCTGGACACCCAGCGCGAGGACCCGGACGCCTACGAGGAAACGTACCGGGTCGTCCAGCCCGACGGCGCCGTGCGGTGGGTACGCGACCGGGCCGCGGGCGTGTACGGCGAGGACGGGCGGCTCGAACGCATTATCGGGGTGGCCACCGACATTACGGAACGGAAGCGCCGTGAGCAGGTCCTCCAGGAGCGTCAGGACAAGGTAGAGGCCCTCTATACCACGACGAGCCAGGTGCTCCGTGCCGAAAGCACAGCCGCG